>CAZFTD010000024.1:0-28233 GCA_964521525.1 uncultured Marinilabiliaceae bacterium
TGAAACTTAATTTGATTAAGACCACCGTAAGTCGTATTCTGATTAAAGACGTTGTAACCAATGAAGCCGGTTATATTAACGAATTGCTTACTAAAAAAGCTTTGCGCGATATTATCGGTGATGTTCATAAAATTTGCGGAACTCCTAAAACAGCCGCATTCCTGGATGATATCAAAAACTTAGGTTACAAAATGGCTTTTGAAGGCGGTTTGTCGTTCAACCTTGAGGATGTTATCATTCCGAAAGAGAAGGAAAGCCTTGTGGCCGAAGGTTATCAGGAAGTTGAAGAGGTGTTGAATAACTACAACATGGGTTTCATCACCAATAATGAGCGTTACAATGCCATTATTGACATATGGACACACGTTAATGCCCGTTTAACCCAGATTTTGATGCACCAGCTGAGCAACGACCAGCAAGGCTTCAACTCGGTTTATATGATGCTTGACTCAGGTGCAAGGGGTTCAAAAGAACAGATTCGCCAGTTGTCGGGTATGAGGGGATTGATGGCTAAGCCGCAAAAATCGGGGGCTGAAGGTGGACAGATTATTGAAAACCCCATCTTGTCGAACTTTAAAGAGGGGCTGTCGGTATTGGAATATTTTATTTCAACGCACGGTGCCCGTAAAGGTTTGGCCGATACGGCTCTTAAAACTGCCGATGCCGGTTATCTGACCCGTCGTTTGGTTGATGTGTCGCAAGACGTTATTGTTACTGAAGAAGATTGCGGAACATTGCGCGGATTAACGGCTACAGCTCTTAAAAATAATGAAGAAGTGGTAGCATCTCTGTACGACAGGATTTTAGGTCGGGTTTCTGTGCACGATGTGTACAATCCTACTACCGGTGAGGTAATCGTAAAATCTGGTCAGGAAATTACAGAAGATGAGGCTCGCATTATTGAAGAGTCGCCAATTGAAAGAGTTGAAATACGTTCTGTACTGACTTGTGAGTCTAAAAAAGGCGTTTGCTCAAAATGCTACGGACGTAATCTGGCTACCGGACGTTTGGTTCATAATGGTGAAGCTATTGGTGTTATTGCAGCCCAGTCGATTGGAGAGCCCGGTACTCAGTTAACGCTGCGTACTTTCCACGTGGGTGGTACTGCATCAAACATTACTTCTGAAAGCAGTTTGCTGGCTCGTTACGATGGTATAGCCGAAATTGATGAATTAAGAACGGTTCCATCGGTTACTGAAGATGGTCAGGATATTGATGTGGTTATTGGCCGTTTGGCTGAGATGCGCATTGTGGATAAAAACACCGGCATTGCCTTAACCACACAACCTATTCCTTACGGTGCCAAATTGTTTATTAAAAATGGTGCTGAAGTTAAGAAAGGTGACCTGATTTGCGAATGGGACCCATGGAATGCTTTAATTATAAGTGAAAAAGCTGGTAAGGTTGCTTTCGAAAACCTGATTGAAGGTGTTACCTTCAAGGAAGAGTCGGACGAACAAACCGGTTTCCGTGAAAAAGTTATTATTGAAACACGTGATAAAACCAAAAACCCGGGTGTACAAATTGTTGATGCCAGTGGTGAGGTTTTGAGAGTTTACAACCTTCCTGTTGGCGCTCACATTGCTGTGAATGAAGACGACCAGATTAAACAAGGTGAAATACTGGCTAAGATTCCACGCGCTGTAGGACGTGCTGGTGACATCACCGGTGGTTTACCAAGGATTACTGAGCTTTTTGAAGCCCGTAACCCATCGAACCCTGCTGTGGTTTCTGAAATCGACGGAGAGGTTACTTTTGGAAAAATTAAACGTGGTAACCGCGAGGTGGTAGTCACTTCAAAAAATGGCGAAGTGAAGAAGTACCTGGTTCCGCTTTCCAAACAGATTCTTGTTCAGGAGAACGATTATGTTCGCGCCGGAACTCCGCTTTCCGACGGAGCTATTACACCATCTGATATTCTTGCGATTAAAGGGCCAACTGCAGTTCAGGAATATATTGTGAACGAAGTTCAGGATGTATATCGCCTGCAAGGTGTGAAAATCAACGATAAGCACTTCGAGATTATTGTTCGTCAGATGATGCGTAAAGTTGAGATTTTCGATCCGGGTGATACCAGATTCCTTGAAAGACAAGTTGTTGATAAGATTGAATTTATGGAAGAGAATGATGAGATCTGGGGCAAAATGGTTGTCATGGAAGCCGGAGATTCTCAAACATTACGTCCAGGTCAGATTATCACTGCACGTCGATTGAGGGATGAGAATTCACAGTTGAAGCGTCGCGATTTGAAACTTGTTCAGGCTAGGGAAGCTGTTCCTGCCACATCGAGTCAGGTTTTGCAGGGTATTACCCGCGCAGCTTTGCAAACTCAGAGTTTCATGTCGGCCGCATCGTTCCAGGAAACTACCAAAGTGCTTAACGAAGCAGCCATTCAGGGCAAAGTTGACAGACTTGAAGGTTTGAAGGAGAACGTTATTTGCGGTCACCTGATTCCAGCCGGAACCGGTTTGCGTGAATATGAGCGCATTATAGTTGGCTCAAGAGAGGAATTTGACAAACTGGTAAGTGGTAAAAGAGAAACCGAAGAGGTTTATCGATAAATCAACATACCAATAATAAAAGAGGGAGGCCAAAAGCTTCCCTTTTTTTATGCGATAACACCGCAATTCAATATCTTTATACAATAATTTAAACTTGCAGCAAATGGAAGATCCAAAGAAAAACCAACAAATTACCATTGAAATAAATGAAGAAACCGGACAAGGTATTTATTCAAACCTGGCTATAATAAGTCATTCTCCATCGGAATTTGTAATCGACTTTGTTCGGGTTATGCCCGGAGTGCCTAAAGCATCAGTTAAATCAAGAATTATTTTAACGCCTGAACATGCCAAACGCTTACTGGCGGCCTTAAAAGAGAATGTAAACAGATTTGAGGCTCAGTTTGGACCCATCAAGAAAATTGAAGAAACAGGTTTTAACCCCATGGTATTTGGCGCTCCAGGTGGTCAGGCTTAAAATGTAAATCCGGTTAATAGATGCGTTACATATTATTGTTTACAATAACATTTGGCTTTATGTCGTGCCATGTTAATGGAACTACAAACCCCTCGGGTAAGTTGAATTATACCATGAAAACGCCTGCCGGTATTTATGATTTCAGCCAGCCTTGGGTTGATTCAGTTTACATGAAACTTACGGAGGACGAGCGTATTGCTCAGCTCTTTTGGCTGGCTGTTGAAAATCCGGAAAAGGAGTCTGTTTACAATCGGTATCTGTCGCAAATAGATATTTATAAACCGGGTGGCATCATTCTCTTTAGTATGTCTCCATCAATGGCCTCCAAGGTAATTACTGAAATGCAGGAGCATTCCAAAATTCCGTTGTTGGTATCGGTTGATGGAGAAAATGGTTTGGCCATGCGTTTTCAGGGTGTTGTAGCTTTTCCGCATGCCATGACTTTGGGTGCTGTGCAGGATGATGAGCTGGTTTACCAACTTGGATTTGAAATTGCCAGGCAGTGTCGTTTATTAGGAATTCATGTAAATTTGGCGCCGGTGGCCGATGTGAATGTTAACCCGGCAAATCCCATAATTGGCACACGCTCGTTTGGTGAAAATCAGGCCAACGTTGCGTCCAAAGCCACCGCTTATATGCGCGGCCTTCAGGACGGTGGTGTTATGGCGGTTGGGAAGCATTTTCCCGGGCACGGCGATACCGACAAGGATTCGCACAAAACCCTTCCGTTGGTTGGGAAAAGCCGTGAACGACTCGAATCGGTTGAGCTTTTCCCTTTTGTGTCGATGATAAAATCGGGTTTATGGGGTTTAATGAGTGCGCATCTGGAGGTTCCGGCCATGGAACCAAAAAAGGGATTGCCTGCAAGTTTTTCAAAGTCAATATTAATAGATTATCTGCGCGATTCGTTGAATTACCAAGGGTTGGTTATTACTGATGCCGTTAATATGCAAGGTGCAAAAACCATGGGGCGTCCGGGTGTTGTGGATGCACTGGCACTTGCCGCCGGAAACGATGTGGTAGAGTTTACCGAAAACCTTCCGGCAGCCATTAAGGAAGTTAAAAAATCAATTGAAACTGGTTTACTAAGTTGGGACGATATTGAAAAGAAATGCAAGAGAACACTGGCTTTTAAGTATTATTTAACATCAAAATCGGAACCTGTTGCTAATTCTGATTCTCTTGTAATGAAGATTAACTCAATGGAAGCCCGCCTGCTTAACCAAAAGCTTTTCGAAGCATCTGTAACTGTTTTAAACAATAACGACTCGGTTTTTCCTTTTATTATTAATGAAGATGAGAAAACGGCTTGTCTTGTAATTGGCAACGCACCGGTTTTTGTATCAGGATTTAAAGAGAAATTCAATATTCCTGTTATAGAATTACCCACCACCAACGGTAAAGTTTTTGATAGTGTATTCGCCTCTACCAATAAATTCTCCAGGTTTATTGTGGTTATTGCAGACTCACGTTGGGGACGGCAAAGCGAAAACAGTACACGCAGGTTACGATTGATGCAGTTGGTCGAAAAAAACCGTTCGGTGGCGCTTTTTTTGGGGAATGCCTATCATTTAAAAGGCTGGGACAGGTTCAGGCATATTGCAGGACTTGCCATGGTTTATCAGGACACCAGCGAAGCCCAGGAAGCCATATTTAATTTTATTGCCGGAGAGATAAATGCCACCGGACGACTACCGGTTTCAATAGGAGAAATGTATAAAGCAGGAGATGGGTTTGATTTAATATTTTAATGAATCAATTTTACTCATTTTGGGTTTCAGGCTGTAGGTGCATTGGTTTTCGGTAAGATGCATGGCAAGAACGTTAATAACCAACAGATTAATAATGATTTGCTCGGCAGTCCATCTTTTTATTCCTGCAATTTTCTGAAACCCTGAAAGTGTAATAGTTGGGTGTTCAGATAAATAGTTCAGAAGTATGTTCTCGGCCTGAGTAATTTTAAGTAAGGTTCCCTCTTTTTTCTTCTGTCGGGCCCATACTTTTATTAAAATTCCATTTGCCAAAATATTCTGGTCGTTAACTCTTACATATACTTTATAGGAGCCATCTTTGGTTGGAGCCTTATGAGGTTTATCAGCGCTTTTAGGTACAATAACCTCCAATACGGTTTTACCCTCAAAGTGAATGATATTGGTTTCAAATTTTACAGGAGGTTTGCAATACATATTGGAAGCTGCCTCAACCATATAATACTCCTCATCTGACGAAACCCCTGCAATACGGCCATTATCTTTAACTCCAACCAGAAGCCGGCCACCATCGGTATTGGCAAAAGCCGCCAGAGTTCGTGCTATTTTGCGCGAATCGGTAATGGCGAATTTAAAATCCTGTGTTTGATGCTCGCCCTCGGCTATTAAGTTTTTTAAATACTTGCTCACCCGGTTAATTTTATGGTTCAAATTTCGAAAAAAAAGTGAATTCTTCCATTTGTAAATTTTATAATTGAAGGTGATTAATTGATTTTTTATTTAAAATGATTTCAAATAAAACCAGGGTTTATGATATTTTTAAAGGCTAACCAAATTAACACTCTTTTTTGGTCAATATGTCCACCTTTTGCAGTCAGGTTTAACTAACGCTCCTTAGCTTTTTTTTATATTTTTATACAATGAATTAACATTTGGCCTAATACAGGTTGACGAAAAAGTACATGTAATATTTCAATAATATGGATAGAAGAAAGTTTTTAACAAGTACCGGAGTTGCTGCAGGTGCATTAATTGTTAGCCCTGCTGTTGGAATGGCCTCTAATTCTAACCCAAAAGGTAATAAACGCCGGATGGCCTTAGTTGGCACCGGGATTCGGGGCGTGAATATGTTTGGCCGCGATTTACTGCGAAATTACAGCGAGTATGTAGAATTGGTTGGTTTGTGCGATACAAACCCGGGTCGCTTGCAATATGCTGCCGGCTACATTGGTGCCAAATGCCCAACTTTTACCAATTTGGAAGAAATGATTAAGAAACAGAAGCCGGAAGTGTTGATTGTTACAACTGAGGATTCTGTTCACCATGAAGTAATTATTAAAGGGATGGAAATGGGCTGCGATATTATTACTGAGAAACCCCTGACCATTGATGAGGTTAAAGCCCAGGCAATTCTTGATGCTGAAAAACGTACCGGACGAAATATCATTGTTACCTTCAATTACAGGTACCCTCCTTACAGAGCCAAAATGAAAGAATTGATTATGTCAGGTTTGGTTGGCGATATTAACACGGTCGATTTTCATTGGAACATTCACCACAGCCACCTGATGTTTTATATGCAGCGTTGGCACGGACATGTGAATAAAGGTGGTTCACTTTGGGTACATAAAGCCACGCACCATTTCGATATGGTGAACTGGTTTCTCGATTCGGAGCCAGAGCAGGTTTTTGCATACGCATCGCTCGATAGATTTGGGAAAAATGGAAAATATCGAGGTAAGAATTGTCGTAGTTGCGAACATACTGCTAAATGTCCCTATTATTGGGATATAACAAAAAATGAGCACCTGATGGGTTTGTATGTGAACAACGAAAAGCATGATGGCTACATTCGTGATAATTGTGTTTTCCGCGAGAGTATAGATATATACGAGCGACATGCTGCTGTTGTAAAATATAAAAATGGTGCCATGCTGAACTATTCATTGACCGGTGATACCGATTATGATGGTTACTGGATAGCCTTTAACGGAACAAAAGGCCGACTGGAGGCCAGAATTGAAGGGTATCCCGGAAAGAGTTTTGCCGAAATGATTTTTACGCCCATTGACAGGTACACCAACGAGAAACCAAAAATCTATCGTGTTGAGTACACACCTGAAGGCCATTGGGGAGGCGACCCTTTAATGAAAGACAAACTCTTTAAAGATCCGAATATGCCCGATCCGCTTGGCCAGCAAGCAACTTTGCGCGATGGAGTTATGTCTGTTTTAATTGGCATTGCTGCCCGCAAAAGCGTTGCTACTGGTAAACCGGTTGATATAAAAGGATTAACCTCTCTTGAACCACGAGCCAAAAGAGTGTAATACTGAGAAACTGTTTAAATTTAGATATAAGATTTTTAGAAGCGCAGCAACGCGTTTCCGACAAACCGGAACTGCGCCTGTGGCTTGAGGTCCCGAGAATCGGGATAAGATAGATAGAGAAGATTTATAAGTTTTTATAGATGTCTTGGCATCTCTTTCCAGACTTATCTATCCGTCTAATAATCTTATCCCGATACGCGGGATTCCGTAAACTTCAATTCTAATCATCTTAATAAAAATTCCAATATAAAATTTAAACAGTTATTGAAAGCATAATATGAATACAATCCGGGGCTGTTATGAGAAAACAGCTCCGGCTTTTTTATTCCCATTCAAGAAGCCGTCGCTGACCTTGAAGCGCCCGTATTTCAGTAACATCCTGACTAACTTCTAAAGTGCCTTTATATAATTCCTGTTCGTTGCGCACCGCAAAATAGCGGATGTGCAGAAATTTCCCTTTCATTGTAATCCAGAAGTCGGCATGGTCACGTACTCCCGATTTAAAGGCGTCAACAATTTGATTCACCATATGCACACTTTCTGGTGGATGGCAGTTTTGCACTTTTCGGCCAATTATAGCCGCTGAACGGTGAAAAATACGGTGATTTCCACCCGAGAAATAGCGCACTTCGTCGTTTTCATCAATAAAGGTAACATCAACCGGAATGGTGTTTAAAAGAAGTTTTATTTGGTCAGCTGCCAGAACTCCTGTCCCCAGGTCGATTAAATCGGTGTTGCTATTGCTCTTTATACCCTGATGATGGGTTATTTCCGGTTGTTGAATGTAACACCAGCCGGTTTCAAAGCTTTGGTCCATCATGGCTACCCAGGCATCTTCAGGTATGGCTCGTAAGTTCATCTGCCTGTATTCTTCAGCTTCTATTCTTGTTTTTAAACACTTAAAAGTCACCTTCTTTAGATACAATAAAAATTAAGAAGATTATTGCCAATATGATAAATATCATATTTCGGGATGTGTTAAAAGTTGTAAATTAAATAAAGAAATATTTCCTTATTTATTTCTTTAATACCCACTCAAAATGGCAAAAATTCAGGAAACCATTCGTGATCTTGCCGACAGGTATGGACGGTCGAAAGAATCGTTGTTACCTATTTTACAAGGTATTTATGAGAACTATCATGCCTTAACCGATGAGGCCATGGTGGAAGTAGCCAGAGAACTGGACATTTCTGCAGCGCATGTTTATGGCACCGCCACCTTTTATAGTTTTCTTGAATCGGGTAAAAGCGGCAAGTACATAATCAGGTTGTGCAAAACAATAACCTGTATGATGCATGGAAAGAATCTGATTCTTCAGGAATTGGAAGACATCTTAAAAGTTAAACCCGGACAAACAACATCAGATGGCCTTTTTACATTAAAGGAAACCAACTGTTTGGGCCAATGCCATAAAGGCCCGGCCATGCTGATTAACGATACACCTCACACCGATTTAACGCCTGAGAAAGTGCGTGAAATTATCAATGAGTACCGCATAAAGGAGCACATGCCTCTTAACTGACAGCAAGTTCTACGATTGTCAGCTTATGAAAGCAGATTGTGGTGGTTGGAATATTTGAATAACCTGCACCCTTATTTCTTTTTCTGGCAGATTATATCAATTCATTACGTTTTATCTATTACAATTATAATAAACTATACAATATGACCAGGAATCTTCAAAGATTGGACCTGATTTTTAAGGATGAGCAGGATGCGGAAATCATTCTTGCGCAAACGCTGGCTCGTTCGGATGAGGATATTATAAACGATTTAATTGTTTCAGGTTTAAAAGGCCGGGGTGGAGCTGGTTTCCCTACCGGTTTAAAGTGGAAGCTGACATCAGAAGCTCAATCGGACGAAAAATATGTTATCTGTAATGCCGATGAGGGCGAACCCGGAACTTTTAAAGACAGAGAGATTCTTTCTCGTGTTCCCCATAAAGTGTTGTGTGGTATGGCAATATGTGGCCGTATTATCGGGGCCCGTAAAGGATACATCTACTTAAGAGGCGAATACAAGTTTTTAGTGCCTGAATTACAGCAGTCTATTGATAAGTTCCATGATTTGTTAAAAAAACATGAACTGGATTTCAGAGTTGATATTTTTATGGGCTCCGGTGCCTATATATGTGGCGAAGAAACTGCGCTGTTTGAAAGTATGGAAGGTAAAAGGGGAGAGCCACGTAACAAGCCTCCATATCCTACCAGCAAAGGTTATAAAGGGAAGCCATCGGTGGTTAACAATGTTGAAACGCTGGCACATACTTTTTCTATCTTTAAATACGGTCCTGAGAAGTTTCGTGATTTGGGCGTAAAAGACAGCCGAGGAAGTAAAGTTTTTTCGGTATCGGGCGATACACCAATACCCGGAATTTATGAACTGGAATTTGGCATGACGCTTCAGAAATTTGTTGATGATTTTGGCGATGGCGATGCCAAAGCAGTTCAGGTGGGTGGAGCATCGGGATTTTGTGTGCCGCGTAAAAAGTTCGATAAAACCATTATTGGATACCAGGGGAAGTTAACAGGTATTTCGCTGCCAACCGGAGGTTCCATGATGATTTTTAACTCATCGCGTTCCATGTATAATGTGCTGCATAATTATCTCGATTTTTTTGTGGAAGAAAGTTGTGGTCAATGCACACCATGCAGGGTTGGCACCCAGCAATTGCTCATCGGCATTGAGGCGGTAAAGCGGGGTGATAAGTCTTCGGCCTATCTGGACAAACTGCTGGAACTTTCAGAAACCATGCGACTTACCGCTAAATGTGGCCTTGGTCAGTCGGTGGCCAATTCTTTCAGCTCCATAGTGGAAAACTTCAGAGAAGAAATGATTTATTGACGAAGTTCTAAAATCAACTGTATGAACGAACAAGTATCTCTTAAAATCGACAATATTTCCGTAAGTGTAAACCGGGGGGCTACCATTCTGGAAGCCGCTAAAACGGTTAATATACGGATTCCAACCTTGTGTCATCACGAAGATTTATGCGTGGCCGGTAATTGCCGGGTATGCGTAGTTGACCATGTTGGCTGGGATCGGCTTATTCCTGCATGTGCTATGCCGGTTTCGGATGGTATGGAGATTTTTACCAACAGTATAAAGGTTAGAACAGCTCGCAAACAAATTATTGAATTGTTAATATCGGAGCACCGTGCCGAATGTACTACTTGCTATAAAAATGGGAAATGCGAGCTTCAGGAGTTGTCGCACGAATACATTATAGGCGAAAATGGCTTTATTAACCTGGTGCCATTTAAAAATTATACCATCGATTATTATTCGCCATCCATCGTTAAGGACGATTCCAAATGTATTCGCTGCCAGCGCTGTGTAAGAACCTGTGAAGAGCTTCAGAGTATTGGTGCGCTTGCTGTTTCGCATAAGGGCAAGGAAATGAAGATTTCTACCTTTTTCGAAAAGCCGTTTTATCAGGTTGTATGCACCAACTGCGGACAATGTGTTAACCGATGCCCTACAGGTGCCTTGGTAGAGAAGAATTACATTGACGAGGTTTGGGCTTCTATTTACAGCGATAAAAAGTTTGTGGTGGTACAAACTGCTCCGGCGGTTCGAATTGCCCTTGGTGAAGCATTAGGTATGGACCCCGGTGAAATTGTAACAGGAAAAATGGTGGCTGCCTTGCGACGAATGGGGTTTGATGCTGTTTTAGACACCGACTTTACGGCCGACCTTACCATTATTGAAGAAGGGCACGAACTTCTGAACCGGTTAAAGCTCGCAGTTAAAGATAAAAGGGAAGATGTGAAATTGCCGATGACAACCAGTTGTTCGCCCGGCTGGGTTAAGTTTATAGAACATGCTTTCCCCGAGTATTTGGGTAATGTTTCAACCGCCAAATCGCCGCAGCAAATGTTTGGAGCATTGGTTAAAACTTTTTATGCCCGAAAAATGGATATCGACCCGGCCAATATGGTGAGCGTTTCCATAATGCCTTGTACGGCCAAAAAATTTGAAGCCAATCGTCCCGAAATGCGTGCCAGCGGTTATCAGGATGTGGATTATGTTTTAACCACACGGGAACTGGCCTTAATGATTAAGCAGGCCGGTATAGATTTTAAATCGTTGCCCGATGCCGATTACGACAGTTTTATGGGTGAGAGTTCAGGTGCTGCTGTTATTTTTGGTGCTACCGGTGGTGTTATGGAGGCTGCGCTGCGTACTGTTTATGAGGTGGTTACCGGCAGGGAGGTGCCATTTAAAGGCTTGAATATTACACCTGTTCGGGGAATGGAAGGCGTACGTGAAGCCACCATTAAAATAGAAAATGCCTTGCCTGAATGGAGCTTTTTAGAAGGGGTAGAGGTTAAAACCTGTGTGGCTCATGGGTTATCAAATGCCAATACCATAATGCAAAAGGTTAAGAGTGGCGAGGCTTCGTATCATTTTATTGAAATTATGGCCTGTCCGGGTGGTTGTTTGGGTGGCGGTGGCCAACCCATACCAACATCGCTCGAAATAAGGAAAAAACGAAGTGCCGCCATTTATTCGGAGGATGCGCACAAAACCATACGCAAATCGCATGATAATCCCGAAGTGGTTCAGCTTTACCGCGAATTTTTAGGAGAGCCTCTCGGACATAAGTCGCATGAGTTGCTACATACCACCTATACGCCGAGGCAACGACATTAGCATCAAATGTGGGAAAGTTTGATTCAAAAAGGCAATTTTTCTGTCGTGTTTATTTACAAAGCACATACAAATCTTTTCTGGGATTGATGCAAAGAACCGGGATATTCTCCCGGTTTTTTATTGTTTTTAGCTCCACCGGACCGGTAAAATAATGCTCAATACTGTAATTTTTTGTAGTTGAAATTAAAACAATAGCCTTCCCTTTTGCATTGGCTTGTTTTATCGCATCGTTATGAAGGTGCTGCGAATTGCAAAGCGATGTTTGAATGGAATAAGGTAAACCCAGTTCGTCAAACATTTTTTTTATAAACAAAACGTTCAATCTGACATTATTAACAGCCCAGGTTTCTTTTTCGTTGGCATATAAAATTGTAAGATAGCTTTTGTTAAATCTGGCAAAATAGGAAGCCCAAATGGCAGTTTCTTTATCGGTACGGTCGTATCCAACCGGAATATAAATATGCTCAGGTTTCCAGTCTGCTTTTGTTACCTGCGGCAACACCATGTAAGGAAGTCTCAATTTACGGGCCCGAAACAGAAAATTCATTTCATTCAAATAGTTTATTCTTCCGGTTGGTAATTGAGGGAAAATTACCATCATCACTTCTTCACTATCGCTGTTCATTTCAATAACCGGGGTGATGGCATAGCCAGAAGTTTGGTGAATGTATTTAATAAAATTGTCAGTCAAATCCGGCTTTTGATAAAACTTAGTACGTTCCTTAAAACTCTGAAATGAATCGTAATCGCCAAAAAATAAGAAGGTAATGGTTGCTTTAAAGGCTCTGGCCAATGGTTCAGCATAACCAAATACCGAATCCAGATTTTCGTTATTACAACAAGGAATTAATATGGTTATTTTTTCGGGCCGCATAGCTACAAAGATAAACATCTGGTAATACTTAAGCGACATTGAATAAAAAGTGCCATAAATGGATAGAATTACAGTTAAATGAGGAAATTCATAGTCTGAGTCGTTAGAAATTATTATCTTTAATACATAACATCAGATGAAAAAATGAATTACGAACATAAAATAACGATTTGCCTTGGAAGTTCTTGTTTTTCAAGAGGAAATAAAGAGATTCTTGATATTGTAAAAGGCTATCTCAAAGATCATAATCTTGAACATAATGTCTTTTTCAGCGGAGAACTCTGTACGGGATTATGCGCCGAAGGCCCGGTACTCAAAATTGATGAAAAAGTTTATAAATTAGTAAACAACGAAAATGTTTTTGAAATATTGAATGACTATTTCAACAAACAGGAGGGCATATCATAAATACTTCTACGATATAAAATACGCAATATATGAGTCAGTTGGTTGTTGTAGATCCCAGTAAATGTAACCTGAGTTTTACCTGTATCAGGGTTTGTCCTGCCAAAGCCATTAAAATATCCGATAAACACGCACAGGTAATTCCGTCAAGATGTATTGGTTGTGGCCATTGCGTTACTGTTTGCGCTCAAAATGCCATTTCGTTTCGCGACGAGAAAGAGCGGGTACGTGAATTGTTTGCTTCGGAGGGTCAGGTTGCTGCCATTTGCGACCCAAGTATTTCAGGTGAATTTGTAGATATAACCGATTACCGGAAATTTGTGGCCATGATAAGGGCTGTTGGTTTTTCACTGGTTTTAGATACGGCCTTTGGTGTTGATTTGGTGGCTTTTAGGTATAGAGATTTACTCAACGATTTTCATGGTAAATATTATATTTCTACCAACTGCCCACCTGTTCACGCTCATATTGAAAAATATCACCCCGAACTGGTTGATAATCTTGCACCTATAGTACCACCATACATTGCAATGGCCAAGGTTGTCAGGCATTTTTATGGTGAGGATACCAAAGTAGTTTATATCACTTCCTGCGTGGCAGCAAAGGACGATGTGCGATATTTTAAAGGAGCCGATAAGGTTGATGGCGTGCTAACCTTTATTGAGTTACGCGAAATGTTTACCGAGAAAGGCATCACCGAAAATTCGGTTGAGTATAGCGATTTCGATCCGCCAGTTGGCCGTAAAGGCGGTTTGTTTCCGGTAAGCAGAGGTTTTTTGCAGGCGGTTGATATCAATCAGGAGTTGCTATCGGGAAATATAATCATTACCGAGGGTCGCAATAATTTTCTTCAATCGATATCAGAGTTCAAGACGGAAATAGGATTGAAGCAACATCTGGATTTATTTTATTGCGAAGGGTGTATTATGGGGCCTGGTACATCATCTGGTGGCAAAAAATACATGCGACGTTCCGAAGTTATCAAATATGTGAACAAACGGATGAAAGGGATTGATTTGGTTACGTGGCAGGAGCAGATTGACATGTTTCGTGATATGGATTTAAGCCGGAAATTCAAACCTCAGGATAAGCGCCTGCCTTACCCGCCCGAATCGGAAATTCAACGTGTACTGCATGAAATGGGCAAAAGTAAAACCGAAGATCAGCTGGGATGTGGCGCTTGCGGTTACCCATCGTGTCGCGATTTTGCCGTAGCCTACTGCCAGGGTCTTACAAATTACGAAATGTGCTACACCTATACCATTCATAAACTGCATACATACATCAGCAAGGTTAATGCTGCCAACGAAAAGCTGAAAAAAACCAAGGAAGCACTTAAAGACAGCGAAGAGAAAGCCCGCATGGGCGAGTTGGCAGCCCGCGAAGCCGCCGAAACCACAACCGCTATGTTGGATAAAATCAGCGCAGGCGTTGTAATTGTTGACGAGAACCTGAAAGTTATTGAGTCGAACAGGGCATTTGTAAATATGCTGGGCGAAGATGCCCGTATGATTGATGAGATGATTCCCGGCTTAAAAGGTGCAGAGTTGGTGTCGTTGGTGCCTTTTTACAGGCTGTTTAGCTCTGTTTTACAATCGGGACAGGATTTGCTCAACCGCGATACGCCATTTGGAAATTCCATTCTCAACATCTCCGTTTTTACCATTAAAAAACACAAAGTGGTGGGTGGTATTATCCGCGATTTAACAGCGCCTGATGTTAGAAAAGAAGAAGTTATTAACCGGGCACGAGCGGTAATTCGTGAAAACTTAGAGACGGTGCAGCAAATAGCTTTCCTTTTGGGTGAAAGTGCTTCGAAAACCGAAAAAACGCTGAAATCTATTATCGATGCACAAAAATTGGGTTCAGAAAACGATGCCGGTACCGAAGATGCTGATTGAGCGTACAGAATGGGTTAAACAACAAATTGAATAATTGTGAAGCTTCCCGAAAATAATATATTTCTTGACATCTACGCCCAACAGTCTGAGCATGTAGGAGAGTCAATCTGTGGCGATGTATTCCTTACCCGGCGTGTTAAAGAGGAGGGACGTACCATTGTGGTTTTATCCGACGGAATGGGTTCCGGCATTAAAGCCAATGTGTTGGCATCACTTACTGCATCCATGGCGGTAAACTTTACCCTTGAACATCGCGAGGTGCTTAAAACTGCCGAAATAATAATGGATACCCTTCCGGTTTGTTCAGTCAGAAAAATCAGTTATTGCACTTTTACCATTGTCGATATTGAGGATGATGGTTATACTACCATTGTGGAGTTCGACAACCCGCCATGCATTGTGTTAAGAGGGGAGGAAATATTTGACCCGGGCTGGGAAACCATTAAAATGGAATCGGAGAAACACTTGGGCAAGCGGATTAAAACATGCAGTTTTAGGGCTGAGAAGGAAGATCGCATTATTTTTTGTACCGACGGCGTTATTCAGTCGGGCATGGGGTCTCTGGCTTTTCCCTTTGGATGGGGTTACTCATCCTTGGTGGAATTTGTTGTTAAAACTGTTAAAAACAATCCCTTTACTGCATCTGCAAAGTTGGCCCGTAAAGTAGTGGGAATGGCCAACCTGCATGACGAGAATAAACCAAAGGATGATACATCCTGTGGGGTGATTTATTTTAGGGAACCACGCAAACTGCTATTGGTTTCGGGACCGCCATTTGATGAACGCAAGGATTTGGATTTTGCACTAAAGGTTCAACGTTTTTCAGGAAAAAAAATAATAGCCGGTGGAAGCACCGCCGAAATTGTGGCCCGAGAACTGGCACTGAAATTCGATGCCGGAATGGAACAAACCGACCCGGAGTTGCCACCAGCTTCTTATGTAGAAGGCATCAACCTGGTTACCGAAGGTATTCTAACTCTTGGAAAGGTGGTTAAAATATTAGAAAACTTACAAAAAGACACCAAACTCGGACAGGGGCCTGCCGACCAGATTGTGCGATATTTTTTAGAAAGTGATAAAATTCACGTGATTAATGGTACCCGCATCAACATAGCCCACCAGGATCCCAATTTACCCGTGGAGCTTGAAATAAGGCGATCAGTTATTAAGCGGATTATAAAACTTTTAGAAGAAAAATTTTTAAAAGAGGTCACAGTGGAGTATATCTGATTAATTTGTATTTATTTAGATTGATTATGTATTGTTAATAAGCAGATTAAAATCATTTTTTAAGGTTTTTTTGGATTGTAGTTTCACTTATATTGCCGCCCTGAAAAATGAATCATTGGATGCTGGTTTAAATGTAAGAATTAGACAAAACTTGATCTATGAAGATTAGTGAAATTGTTGATGTTTTAAATGCCAGGGTGGTTTGTGGCAGCGATAAGTTAAATACCGAAGTGCGATACGCTTTTGCCAGCGATTTAATGAGTGATGTGTTGACACTCGACACTGAAAATCTGATGTTGGTTACAGGTTTGGCAAACCTTCAGGTAATACGGACAGCCGAAATGGCCGATATATTTTGTGTTGTATTTGTTCGGGATAAAAAGGTAACACCCGAAATGAAGAAAATAGCCGAAGAAAATCATATTGTGATTTTAGAATCGCCTTACTCAATGTTCAGGGCTGTTTCGGTTTTACACGATTGCGGGTTACAACCGGTTTATTAAGTTTTATGCCAATAAACAGCACAAACTATGCAATTTAAATACGACCTGGAAGGAGGGAATTTTTCAAGAGCCGGACATGCCAGCAGCGAGGTTAAAAAGATTCTGAAGCAATTGAATGTTGATGCCAGAATTATTAAAAGAATTGTTGTGGCATTGTACGAAGGCGAAGTAAACGTTGTAGCACATGCCCACAAAGGTGTTGTAATGGTTGATATTGACGAAAAACGTATCTATATAAGAATTGAAGATGAAGGCCCCGGAATCCCTGATATTAACCTGGCCATGCAGGAAGGATTTTCAACAGCATCGGCATCGGTACGGGAAATGGGGTTTGGAGCCGGAATGGGATTGCCAAACATCAAAAAAAATACCGACCAGCTAAATATTGAAAGCGAAGTAGGCAAAGGTACTGTTTTGGAAATGACAACCATGATTTCGTCGTGATATGGGGTTGATTAATATTTGTTTGATATTGAGGGATTAATAATAACAGTAATGGCTCAGGAGCAGTTTTATCATGCTTTAAAGGTTGACGAAAGTTTGTGCTACGGATGTACGCACTGTATGTTCGTGTGTCCTACCGATGCCATTCGTATTCGCAACGGCAAAGCATCCATTCGTAAGGATTGGTGCGTTGATTGCGGGGAATGTATGAAAGCCTGTCCGGTGAACGCATTTTATATTGAGCAGGACGACTTTGATAAGATATTTAACTACAAGTACAGGGTAGCTCTGGTTCCTGTCGTCATGATTGGTCAATTTCCATCTAATATTTCCGAATCGGAAATATTCAGTGTTATGCGAGAATTGGGCTTTACTCATGTTTTTCAAACCGAGCATACGGTTGATGTGATTAATGAGGCTATGATTTATGAATTGAATAAACACGAAGAACGACCGTTGATTTCAGCTTTTTGCCCGGCCGTGGTTCGGTTAATTCAGGTTCGGTTCCCATCATTGGTAAACCAGATTATTCATGTAAAACCGCCCATCGACGCATCTGCTATTTTCTTCCGAAAGATGTTACAGGATAAGGGAATTCCCGATGACGACATTGGAATATTTTACGTAACACCGTGTGCTGCAAAAATTGCCTCTGTTAAAAGTCCTGTTGGCGACGATAAATCGCCTGTTAACGGCGTTATTAATATGGATTTTCTCTATAATAAGGTATATCAGGGAATAAAAAACCGGGGCGGAAAAACATCACGTTCACCGGGCGATAATCTGCCAAATCTTGGTCCAAAATCCATTGGCTGGAGCCTTACCAATGGCGAAGCACCTTACATGAAAGGCCGCTGTTTGGCCATCGATGAAATTCATAACGTTATCGATTTTCTTGAAAAAATTGAGAACGAGGAAATTACAGATGTTGATTTTCTTGAGTTAAGAGCCTGCGACGAAAGTTGTGCCGGGGGTGTTTTAGTGGTTGGAAACCGCTTTCTGACGGTTGAACGATTGCGGAAAAGAGCTCAGCTATTTAAAGATATTCATGGTACGCCGGAAGACCTGATTCCCTATCGCGATTATATGATGGGCAAATTACCGTTAAAACCCATTGAACCCCGTTCTATTTTGAAACTCGATGAGGATATGACTCTGGCATTGAGAAAAATGCAGCAGGTTCGTTCACTGATGTGCTATCTGCCGGGCATTGATTGTGGAGCGTGTGGTTCGCCAAGTTGCCAGAGTTTGGCCAAAGATATAGTTCAGCGTGAAGCGCAGTTGTCCAGTTGTGTTTTTATTCAGCGCATGATGGAAAAACACAAAAAACTGCATGCCGACCATGCCATCCGAATCATAGAAAAAACCTGGGGTAAAGACAGGCTGGATAAAGATTGTACTAAACTGGGAGCAAAAAATGAAGGTATGTGATATTAAAGAAAAGCTCAATCTGACACTTTTTTGTGGCGGATTGGGGCTCAATAGGGTTGTAGAAAATGGATATGTGTCAGATTTGTTGAGCGATGTAATGGGTAACGCCAACGAAGGAGACGTATGGATAACCTTGCAAACCCATAAAAATATTATGGCAGTAGCTTCGCTAAAGGACATTGCTGCTATAATTCTGGTTAAAGGTCTTAAACCCGATGAGGCAACAATGGCACATAGCGAAGAGGAGCAGATTCCTATTTTGGGAACAACAATGGAAGCTTTTGAACTGGCAGGTAAGTTGTATAAGTTGTTGAATGGTTAATGGTATGAAACTGTTTCGGGCCGATTTTCATGTGCATACAGTGTTATCGCCCTGTGGCAGTCTTGACATGTCGCCCGGGAAAATAATCGAGGCGGCACTGGATACCCGGATGGACATTATTGCCATCACCGATCATAATTCAACACGGCAATGGGATACAGTAATGGAAATAGGAGCAGAAAGAGGCTTGTTGGTTCTTGGCGGTGTTGAAATAAATACTCAGGAGGAAGTTCATTGTTTGGCGTTCTTTGAAAATTCAGAAATCCTCGGCTTATTTCAGGAATATCTTGATAAATGGTTGCCCTATATTGCAAATGTGCCCGATAAGTTTGGTCACCAGGTTATTGTTAATCGAAATGAGGAGATTATAGATGAGGAAAAACGGTTGCTTTGGAGTGGTATAAATCAATCTATTGATGAGGTGGCGCAAATGGTACATGCGCTTAATGGCATTTTTATTCCGGCACATGTTGACCGGCAGGCATTTGGGCTTTACAGCCAATTGGGCGTTTATCCCAAAGGTCTACTTGTTGATGCACTGGAAGTTACACCTCGTGTTACCGAAAGTTTTCTTGAAAAAACTGGCATTAAGGAGAGGTTTACACTCGTTACGGGGTCTGATGCACACACGCCTGGGCAAATAGGTAAAGGCTTTACATGGTTACGTATGCACGAGCCTTCTTTTAAAGAAATAAAGCTGGCCCTGCAAGGGGTTGATAACCGTAAAGCCTGGCCAAATGGCCATTTGTTTGGTAATGGGAGTAATAGTTTAAAGAAAATATAGCGTGAAAGATTTATCAATGCATGTTACGGATATAGCCCGAAACTCGGTGGAAGCAGCAGCCAGTCAGGTAATTGTTTCTTTCGGTTTGAATAAAAAAGAGGGTATTCTGGAAGTGAAGTTTGAAGATAATGGCCGTGGCATGTCAGCCGAAATGGTGAAACGGGTAACCGACCCGTTTACCACCACTCGCACAACCCGAAAGGTGGGTTTGGGGTTACCGCTGTTTAAAATGAGTGCCACACAAACAGGCGGCTCGCTGCTGGTAGAATCAGAACCAGGGAAAGGAACAGTTGTAACCGCCGTTTTTGATGTTAAACATATTGATTGTGTGCCAGTGGGCGATTTGGCCGGGGCTGCCACTTTGCTTATTACCGGAAACCCCGGAGTGGTGTTTCAGTTTAATTTTAATGCCAACGGGCATACTTACTCAGTTTCTACAACTGAAATACAGGATGCTTTGGGAGAAAAAGAAATCAGTCAACCTAAAGTGGTTCGTTTTATAAAAGAAATGATTCAGGAGAATATAAAAGATATAGGATTTGAGCTTTGATAAGACATTGAATAAGTTACTAAAATGAAGAAATATGGCAAAGGTTAAAACACTGGACGACCTTCGGAAAATGAAGGACGAGCTGAAGAACAAAATTACACTCAGGGAAAAAGCAGATGACCCTGAAAGCCTTGTGCAAATTAAGGTTTCAATGGCTACTTGTGGCATTGCTTCAGGTGCCAAGGAAATTATGGATTATTTTATTGAGGAACTGGATAATCAGAGTATTGACGCTGTAGTTACTCAAACCGGATGCATGGGGTATTGTTATGCCGAGCCTACCATTGAGGTTACTTTGCCTGGTGAAAAGCCATTGGTTTTTGGTAATGTTACCACTCCCAAGGCCTCCGAAATTATTGAGAAATATATCAAAGGCGGTGAATTGGTTGATGGTATCATTCCCGATAGTTATAACACTTTTTAATTTAAACCGATAACAGCTTTATCATATCCGTTATGGCAAAATTTAAAAACCATATTCTTGTTTGCGCAGGCACGGGTTGCCGGGCTTCGCAATGCGAAGAAATTGTAGAAAATCTGAAACTGGCATTGGAGCAAAACGGCCTCAATAAAGAGGTTCAGGTGGTACGTACCGGGTGCTTCGGCTTTTGCGAAAAAGGGCCTGTGGTTAAAATGGTACCCGATAATACCTTTTATGTTCAGGTAACCCCCGACGATGCCAATGAGCTTGTTCTTGAACACCTCATTAAAGGCAGAAAAGTTAACAGGCTATTGTATGTTAACCCCGAAACCAAAGAGGTTGTTTCCGATTCAAAACACATGGGGTTTTATAAAAAACAAATTCGTATTGCCTTGCGAAATTGCGGATTTATTAACCCCGAGAATATTGATGAATACATAGCGCGCGATGGTTATTCAGCGCTTGGAAAGGTTTTGGTTGAGAAAACACCTGAGGAAGCTATTAAAATTATTAAAGACTCGGGGCTTCGTGGTCGTGGAGGAGGCGGTTTCCCAACCGGTTTAAAATGGGAGCTTACATTGAAATCAAAATCAGAACAAAAATATGTGGTTTGTAATGCCGATGAGGGCGACCCTGGCGCTTTTATGGATCGCTCTATATTAGAAGGCGACCCACATTCTGTTCTTGAAGCTATGGCTATTTGTGGCTATTGTATAGGTGCTGATACAGGTCTGGTTTATATTCGTGCCGAATATCCTCTGGCTATACAGCGTTTAAAAATTGCCATTGACCAGGCCAGAGAGTATGGTTTACTTGGAAAAGATATTTTTGGAACGGGCTTTAATTTCGATGTGGAAATTCGTTATGGTGCCGGTGCTTTTGTTTGCGGCGAAGAAACTGCACTTATACATTCCATGGAGGGCTTACGTGGCGAACCTACTGTTAAGCCTCCATTCCCGGCAGTAAGGGGATATAAAGAGAAGCCGACCAATGTAAACAATGTTGAAACTTTTGCCAATATTCCACCTATTATTTTAAAAGGTGGCGAATGGTTTAGCAGCATTGGTACCGAAAAAAGCAAAGGAACCAAAGTATTTGCGCTTGCAGGCAAGGTTAACAATGTTGGCTTAATTGAGGTGCCAATGGGAACTACCCTGCGCGAGGTTATTTTTGATATTGGCGGTGGCATTAAAGGCGGCAAAAAATTTAAAGCCGTGCAAACCGGAGGCCCATCGGGTGGATGTTTAACCGAACGTCATCTGGATATTCCTATCGATTACGACAACCTTTTGGCTTCCGGCTCAATGATGGGGTCGGGTGGTATGATTGTGATGGATGAAGACGATTGTATGGTTTCCATGGCCAAGTTCTACCTCGAATTTACGGTTGAAGAGAGCTGTGGTAAATGTGCGCCATGCCGTATTGGCAATAAACGCCTGCACGAGATGCTTGAGAAAATAACCCTTGGAAAAGCATTGGAAGGCGATCTGGTAAAACTGCGCAATCTGGCCAATGTTATAAAGGATACATCGCTGTGTGGTTTGGGGCAAACCTCACCAAACCCTGTTTTATCTACCATGGATAATTTCAGCGAAGAATATCAGGCACACGTTAAGGATGGAAAATGTCCGGCAGGGCAATGTAAAGCCTTAATGCACTATATTATCGATTCGCATTTATGCGTTGGATGTACGCTTTGCAGCCGTGTTTGTCCGGTCGATGCCATTTCAGGAGAGCGTAAAACGCCTCATGCCATTGATTCTTCTATTTGCATCAAGTGTGGTGCCTGTATGGAGAAATGTAAATTTGGCGCCATCAGTGTGCAATAACCTCAAGGTTGAATATATTTAAACCCTAAAAGAATGGAAATTGTTAAGCTAATTATAGATGATAAACCGGTGGTGGTTGAAAAGGGTACTACTATTCTTGATGCTGCCAAAACCATAGGAGTTAAAGTTCCTTCGCTTTGTTACATGAAGCTGGAGGATATGAATTTCGAAAACAAACCGGGAGGTTGTCGCATTTGCGTGGTGGAGGTGGAAGGACGAAGAAATCTGGCCCCTGCCTGTAAAACCGAATGCGATGAAGGTATGGTGGTGAAAACACATACGGTGCGCGTAGTCAATGCCCGCCGCACAGTTATGGAGTTAATCCTGTCCGACCATCCTGCCGAGTGTTTAACCTGTGCCAAATCGGGCGAATGTGAATTACAAACCATGGCCCAGAATCTGGGTATCAGGGAAATTCACTTCAAGGGTGAGCAATCTAAATACAAAGGCGATAAATCGCCTGCCATTATCCGCGAAATGGATAAATGCATCATGTGCCGCCGGTGCGAAACAGCCTGCAACGATGTACAAACTGTTGGCGTACTTTCGGCCATTAATCGTGGTTTTAATGCAGTAGTGGCTCCGGCCTTTGAAATGGATTTAGACCACTCTACCTGCACCTATTGCGGCCAATGTGTGGCTGTTTGTCCTACCGGTGCATTAACCGAGCGCGATTACACCTGGAAGGTAATTGAAGCCCTGGTTGACCCCGAAAAAATTGTGGTTGTTCAAACCGCACCTGCTGTTAGAGCTGCATTGGGCGAATCGTTTGGTATGGAGCCCGGAACTCTGGTAACCGGAAAAATGGCGGCTGCCTTGCGTAAACTTGGTTTTGATTATGTTTTTGATACCGATTTTGCCGCCGACCTTACCATCATGGAGGAGGGCGCTGAAATTCTCGACAGGCTGGGCCGTTTTCTCAATGGCGATAAGGAGGTGAAGCTCCCTATACTTACAAGTTGTTGCCCGGGTTGGGTTAATTTCCTTGAACACCATTTTCCCGAAATGAAGGATATTCCCTCAACAGCCAAATCGCCGCAGCAAATGTTTGGTGCTATTGCCAAATCTTATTTTGCCGAAAAACTAAAGGTGCCCCGCGAAAAACTGATAGTTGTATCTGTAATGCCCTGTTTGGCTAAAAAGTACGAGTGTACACGACCCGAATTTTCAGTTAATGGCGACCCCGATGTGAATGTTTCCATATCTACCCGTGAGCTGGCTCAA
Source organism: uncultured Marinilabiliaceae bacterium (assembly GCA_964521525.1). GTDB lineage: Bacteria > Bacteroidota > Bacteroidia > Bacteroidales > Marinilabiliaceae > CALEUX01. The sequence continues at coordinate 23,591 of CAZFTD010000024.1, forward strand.
TTAATCCGCAATGCCAATCTCGATTTCAAATCGCTACCCGATGAAGAGTTCGACAACCCATTGGGGGCTTCAACAGGGGCATCGGTAATTTTTGGTACTACCGGAGGCGTAATTGAAGCAGCTGTACGCACGGCTTATGAATTGTTTACCCAAAAGCAACTCGAAAAAGTCGATTTTGAAGAGTTACGTGGTATGGATGGTATTCGGCAGGCAACGGTCGACTTTAACGGATTGCCCATAAATATTGGCATAGCACATGGTTTGGGTAATGCCCGAAAACTGCTGGAAGAAATTAAAGCCGGTAAATCGACCTTCCACGCCATTGAAATCATGGCCTGTCCGGGTGGTTGTATTGGTGGTGGCGGACAGCCCTATCATCATGGCAATGTTGAGATTTTACGCAAACGCCAGAGAGCAATTTACCAGGAAGATGCCGGTAAACCCATCCGGAAATCGCACGAAAATCCTTACATCAAACAACTGTATGAGGAGTATCTGGGCAAACCATTGAGCGATAAGTCGCATGAGCTGTTGCATACACACTATTTCGACAAGAAGAAAAAAGTGGAAATAAACCATTAGAAATTCAGACTTTAGATGGGAAATTGATTTTTAACGATAAAATGAAAAAATGTTTTATAGTGATTATCTAATCTTTCCATCTTTTATCTTATCATCTTAAATCTCATCTGAAATGGCAAATATTAAAATACCTGAATCAAAAATTGAAGAGCTTCGGGCTATCTGTAAAAAGTTTAACAACGACAGCGGCGAACTGATTAATGTTTTGCATGGCGCTCAGGAGCTGTTTGGTTATCTGCCGGCCGAAGTGCAGGAGTTGGTGGCCGAAGAGTTAAATGTTTCGGTGGCACATGTTTATGGGGTAGTAACATTTTATTCGTTTTTTTCTATGCTCCCCAAAGGTCGTCATCCTATATCCATATGTATGGGTACAGCCTGTTATGTACGTGGAGCCGAGAAGGTTCTTGAAGAATTCAAGCGTCTGTTAAAAGTGAAAGTTGGCGAAACTACCGACGATGGCAAGTTCTCGCTGAGTTGTCTGCGTTGCGTTGGTGCCTGCGGGTTGGCGCCTGTTGTTACCATTGGCGAGCGTGTTTATGGGCGCGTTGCTGCCGAGGATGTGAAGAAAATTATTGGAGAATATTAGCGCTCTTTTAGAAGAATAGTCTTTAATGAAACCCTTTACGGGCTTTATCTATAACCTGGGCGAACCCCCAGGTTATTGTATTTAAAACAAGATGGTTAATCTTAATTTAATATTGTAGAAATTCCGTTTTAAGATTATTTCACAACATTTGTGCAACCTTATGCGTTAATAAAAGGTAAAAAAGCCAGTTACAATTTTTGAATTTGGGATGTAATATTCCCGATAACTGGTTGTGGTAAAAGATTGGAGAGGAATTAATGAAGTTTCATCTGGTTGCATTTTTATTAACAGCTCTTTTAGCTGTTTTGGTTAATTACTTTCTTTTAAAATGGTGGAAGAAAGAAGGCATTCTGAAAAAATTTGGAGGAATGTCTGTTGGGTTGTTCCTGTTTGCAGTTCTGCCGGCAGCTTATGTTCTGGGTTTTATTTTTTTCTGGTTTATTATTCCTGTTGCTGAAAACGCTCACATTTACAGATATTTTTCGCTGTTTCTGCTATTATTTTTATTGCTGTTTATTCCCAAATTAGTACTTTCTGCAGTGGTTTTAACCAAAAAACTGCCGTTATTCTCATCGACTAAAGATGAGCCTTTCGAAAAACAGAGACATTACCCACGTCTTACACGTCGGAAATTTTTAAGTCAGGTAGGTATTATTATGGCTACAGCACCATTTGTAACGCTGCTTTTTGGTGCTTTTAAAGGACGATATGCGTTTTATACCAAACACATACGGTTGTCGTTCCCCAATTTACCTCTCGGTTTTGATGGTTTAAAAGTGGTTCAGATTTCAGATTTACACCTTGGAAGTTTTGGTACCAACAAAGAGCCACTTATTGAGGCATTCGATTTAATCAATGCCGAACATCCTGATATTATACTTTTTACAGGCGATATCGTCAATAATTTTGCAGGCGAAATGCAGGGTTGGGAAGAGGTGTTTGCAAGCCTAAAAGCCCCTATGGGCAAATATTCAATACTTGGAAATCATGATTATGGTAATTATAGCCGTTGGAATTCTCCTGAAGAGAAAGAGAACAATTTTAAAGGTGTTGTAGAAGGTCATCATAAACTTGGATTTACGCTTTTAAGAAATCAAGGTGTTAAGCTCGAACGAAGAGGTGATGCTATTGGTTTGGGTGGTGTTGAAAACTGGGGTAAGGCTTCTTTCCCGCGTAAGGGCGATTTGGAGAAAGCTTCGGCTGAAATAAAAGATACCCCTTTCAGGTTATTAATGTCGCACGACCCCGACCATTGGGATGAAAAAGTATTAAAGCAGGATTTCTTCGATTTAACGCTTTCGGGGCATACACACGGAATGCAGTTTGGTATTGAAAAGGGCGATTTTCGGTGGAGCCCGGCACAATACATCCAAAAACGATGGGCTGGTTTGTTCCGCGAAGGCGATAAATTCTTATATGTAAACCGAGGACTTGGTTATTTGGGTATGCCGGCCAGAGTGGGCATGCCCCCCGAAATTACGGTTTTTGAGCTTCATCGCGGCCCGGTTGGGTCGGAACCAATGTAAATCTGTTGTTGGTTTTTTCTAAGTCAGCCTTACTTTCCATTCACTAAAAATCCACTGAAGCTGGTGGTGAGAATAAAGTCGTGAAAAAAGGTTTTATCCATATTCCGGTATCCCATTCGATATCCTATACTAAAAGGCAATATAAACCTGAAAAAATGAGTGTCGGCATAAAGTTCAAAGCCTGTTGAAGTGGGCGTGTACTTGTTGGTTTCGGTTATATTGTTGTTTCTGTAGGTTAACTTATAGCTTACGTTGGACTCATCGTGAAACAGATTCAGGCGCAGTCTTTTAACATATGCCAATCCTGATAGCGCCAAATCCGGATTCCATATTGGCAACATATAATTCAACCGAAAAGTATATAACTGGTCGAAATAAATGCTTGAATATCCCCTTGGATAGCGAAAAACGTTGCTCAATCGATAGTATCTGTAATAATTACCGGTTTGCGACTTTATTGGATTTCCGTTGATTATATTTTGCCAGTCGTTATCGATGCTGATGGCATGGTGCGTCCCAATTCCGGGGAAATATAATTTTGTATGAATTCCAAATACAGAACCGGCCTTGTAAGTACCCCAGGGGGTGTGTCGGTAAACCACCTGCATCAATTGCCCCATGCGTGTTGAAACATCCCTTGATGTTCCCCGGCGAATATTGTACAGAAATACTGAATATTCCATATTTCTGAAATCAAGCGAATTAAATGTTTCGGTGGAAGTTACACCGGTTGGTACCAATCTGTTATTCACGCGGGTGTAGTAAGTTTTTGTATAATCAAAACCCGAACGCCATTGATAAATGTGCTTAAAACCTGTCTCAAACCGCCGCATGTAATTTCCCGATGAAAAATCAACCGGGAAACGCATTCCTGTTTTTAAGTAATAATGCTTTAGTTTTTCGTTGATATTTATACCAAAGGTATCAGTCGCACTGGCGAATATACCGGCTTGATTATAGCGGCTGTCGCCTGTATTAAATTCAATATCAATAATTGGATAAAATGCACGATATGATAGTTTAAGCTGGTACTTTTCGGTGCTGTAAGCAGGGTCGGCATTATAGCCAGCTGTAATGATGGTGGTACCCAACAGGTTTTGCGACATTAACCCAAGCACTGTGTAATTTCCCGCTTCTTCAAAATTCGAAAAAACAGGCCCCCAGCTATGCAATCCCAGTAAATTTAATTTACTGTATTTTTCAACAGTATAGGGTTGGTAGCTGCTTTGAATGGTTGGTTCGTGCTGTTCCTGCAAAGTAATTTTATCGGCTAAACGATTAACGGCTGATGATTGGAATTGCGCAGTATCGGGAAGCCCTTCTGTTGGTTTGTACACAACCGGTCGATAACCATTATCGGTATAATGGCTGTATATCAGCTGTTTTGTTTTTGGTGTAATGGTTGGATGTGCGGCTCCATATTTCGACGATGTTAAGCGTGTTAGCTGATTTGTTCCTGTGTTCAAATGAAAAATTTCTTCGCTAACATCTCCTTTGGCCGAATACCAAACCTCGTTGCCATGTTGCACCGGATGACGCACCTCGTCGTAAGAAGGAGGTTTAATTATTGTCCAGTGTTTGGTTTCATGGTCGAGGGTATAAATAGCTTTCCCATTATTTCCCAATAATATGGCTATTATATTGGTGCCATCCTGATTCCATGAAGGTGTTAAAATAAACTGGTTATCGGGCGATGGAATCCGATGCAATGTTTTACCTGTTTGCAAATCAATAACCACCAGGTAGAACCGATAATCGGTGGTGGCCTCAACAGCAGCAATCAAGGGTTTTTCGGGGTGGATGGCCGGTGCAAACAACCTTGTTTTTCGGGTAATATTTTTAGTCTTTCCGGTTTCAAGGTTATAGCTTCGAATTATCGAATACGACTCATTTTCCCACCGATGATGGTATTTGAGTTCTGACCATACTACAAACCGGTTATTTGCAGA
>CAZFTD010000025.1:0-11594 GCA_964521525.1 uncultured Marinilabiliaceae bacterium
AATTCAGTTATGAAACGAGCATGATTCGTTGAACACACCCCCCGGATGAAAATTCATCATGCGAGTTCCATCCGACCATAATTTAAAAATTACTTACGGATGAATGAAGAAATTATCATAGCCGGATTTGGCGGACAAGGTGTTCTATCGATGGGTAAAATACTTGCCTATTCTGGTGTAATGCAAAATATGGAGGTTTCCTGGATGCCTTCTTATGGTCCCGAAATGCGGGGTGGTACGGCCAACGTTACAGTCATTCTCAGCGACAGCCGCATCAGTTCACCCTCGCTTAAAATGTACGATACTGCTATTATTTTAAATCAGCAGTCGATGGATAAATTCGAGAAGAGCGTGAAACCCGGCGGTGTTTTGTTGTACGATGGAAATGGTATTACGCGCCATCCGCAGCGTAAAGACATAAAAGTTTACAGGGTGGATGCTGCCGAAGAAGCGGCTCGTATGCAAAGCCTGAAAACTTTTAACATGATAGTTCTTGGTGCATATCTTAAGGTTAAACCTATTGTAACGATGGAAAATGTGATGAACGGATTAAAAAAATCACTACCCGAGCGCCACCACCACATGTTACCTGTAAATCAAAATGCGATTATCAGGGGAACCGAAATTGTGAATGAGGTAACCGGGTGATTCCGCTGGATTAAAATTAAAGAGAAAAGGTTTTAGTTCGATTTTTGAATTGAATACTTTAACCTATTGGTAGCATAATTTTTAAATGCCCGCAAAAAAAGTTAGCGGGCTTTTTTTCTTCTAATGGAAGCCGCTTATCGAAAATATATAGTAGGTAAAAAAGAAGAAAGGCGGTTGCCTTAACTTGACAACCGCCACTCTATTTGTAAAAACCGACTATTTTTTTATGGCTTTAAAAACCTGCTCTTTTGGAAGTGGCTTGGTGCAGAAGAACCAATCGTAGCATTTTACGCCAGGCTCCTTGCCTTCGACCCGATCTTTTGCTGTGCCGCACGATCCTGCCGGAGGCACAATTAAATCATCGCCAGGCTGCCAGTCGGCTGGGGTGGCAACATTAAAATTATCAGCTGTTTGCAAGGCAATTAAAACGCGTTTAAGTTCTTCGAAATTCCTTCCCAATGATAGTGGATAGTAAATAATAGTGCGTATTTTCCCAACGGGATCAACAAAAAATACTGCGCGAACAGCTTTTGTATTGCTCTCTCCGGGCTGAATCATTCCATATTTTTTGGATACTTCCATCGTTATGTCTTCAATCAGCGGAAATTTAACTTCCACATTTTTCATCCCTTTATATTCGATTTTTTCTTTGATGGTGCGCAGCCATGCTATGTGACTGTACAAACCATCTACTGAGAGGCCTACCAAATCGCAGTTTAAACTTTTAAACTCTTCCTCCATACTTGCAAAAGTCATGAATTCTGATGTGCAAACCGGCGTAAAATCAGCTGGGTGGCTAAACAGTATAACCCAACGACCTTTGTAATCGGTCGGAAAGTTAATGATTCCCTGCGTGGTAACTGCAGTAAATGTTGGTGCGTCTTCACCAATACGCGGCATAGAAATAATTTCTTGTTCCATAATGAATAATTTTTAAGTTGTATGTAAAGGTAATTAATAATGAACCATAGTTCAAAATAAAGTTAATCTATGAGTATAGTTTTTATCTATATTGTGAAGAAACATTTAGTTTATCCAATTTACAGATTATCAGGCGTATTATTGATTGGTGATAATTCAGATGTGTAGCGTAATTGCAGTTTCCTTAGTATTATTAAGGTGTTCATTCCTATCAATAACAAAAGGTATAATTTTTCCTTATGAATAATTGACAGAAAATCTGCCTCAAAGAAAGAAGACGTTGCATTAAGAAGTTTCTTGCAACTGAATATGATTATCAATATTAAGACTTAGTTTCATTGACACGATGTGTTTTGTTAATTGATTAAAATATACCACATTTTAATTTTAATTGCCAAAATTTTACATTAAGATTAGGATATATTAATTTATCATGTATTTTTGTAATATGTATTACAAATAATTATTTTATTCTTCATCTTCTATGGCAACCCGAATTATTGTAAGTCTTGCAATTATTTACCTGTTTTTTAGTAAGCAGGCCGATGGTCAAAATGCTCCCAAGCGCGAGATGCGAGGCGTATGGATTGCTTCAGTAAGCAATATCGACTGGCCCTCACGAAGTGGTTTATCGACTCAGGAGCAGCAGAAAGAACTGATTGATTTATTGGAGCTGTCCAAATCGTATCATTTAAACACCATTGTATTACAGGTACGACCAGCAACTGATGCTTTTTTCCCATCAACCAAAGAGCCTTGGTCGCAATGGATTACAGGAACTCAGGGGCAGGCACCGGAACCGTTTTACGATCCCCTGGAATTTGCCATTCAGGAATGCCGTAAGCGAGGTTTGGATATCCATTTGTGGCTGAATCCTTATCGGGCCGAAATGGATACTACAAAAAATGCACTTTCCGAAAAACATCCGTATAAAACCAATCCCGAATGGTTTGTTACCTACGGCCGCACCCGGTATTTTAACCCCGGATTGCAGGAAACCCGCAATCATGTTTCAGCTGTGGTGGCCGATCTGGTGCGACGTTACGACATGGATGCCATTCATATGGACGACTATTTTTATCCCTATCGTATAGCAGGAGTGGAGTTCCCCGACGAAGCGGCTTTTAGGAAATATCCCAGAAATTTCCCACCCGATAAAAAGGAAGAGTGGCGTCGCGATAATGTTGACCTGATTATTAAGCAAATTCATGATTCAATAAAAGCCATCAAGCCTTATGTTGAATTTGGAATTTCGCCATTTGGTGTTTGGAGAAATGCAGATAAGGATCCTATGGGTTCCAAAACAAGAGCAGGCGTAACCAATTACGACGATTTATATGCCGATATTTTAAAATGGCAAAAAGAGGGTTGGATAGATTATATTACGCCTCAACTTTACTGGCATATTGGCATGGAAGCTGCCGATTACGCTATTTTAGCCGATTGGTGGAGTCAGCATACCTATGGATGCCGACTTTATATAGGCCAGGCCTGGTACAGAATAGATGCCGAATCGAAAACCCCATCGTGGCAAAATTCTGACGAAATAATCAGGCAAATTGAATTAAACCGAAATACGCCAAATATTGATGGAAGCATGTTTTTTAGTGCTAAAAGCATGATTAAAAATCCGCTTCAACTTAAGGAAAAATTATTGGACAATCATTATAAAACATTGGCGCTTCCTCCTGTTAACAATCGTATTACACCTATTATTGCTTCAACCCCTCAAAGGGCAACTTTTTCTAAAAAACGAAAAACCATTACTCTTAATTGGGAAAAAAGCGAGCAGGCAAAATATTACGTTATTTATAAGTTTGGAAAAAAGGACTTACTGAATACGGATATTCCAGACCATATCATTCATGTTACGGGAGATAATTCGTTTCAGTTTGAGCGCAACCAGACAAACAATCCAAATCGTTATATTTATGTGGTTTCGGCCATTAGTATAACAAACCAGGAAACTCCGGGTGTCATTTTCAAAAAAAGATAGGAATTAAGGAACTACTTAAAATTAGTTTTCTGAAATTATTATAGACTGTTAGAAATTTAGACATTAGACAGATAGAAAAGACCTATTAGAAAATATAGATCTGCCTTCGGAAAGGCAAACAAAAGGGATGTTTGAAAAATTTATCTGATATTGCGATTTTTATTAGGTTTTCTTCAGTCTACAAGTCTTTTGTCTTTTGTCTGAATATTTTTAGATTAAAATTTTAAACAGCTAATAAATATAGGTTATCGAAGTAAGAATCAAAAAATAATTTTAGTAATTTATGAGTAATGCATTGGTGTTATTGGTAATAGCTGTGTTTTTTGCCATTGTTTTTGTGGTTTCCTATTTATCTTCGCGCAATTCAACCAGCGAAACTTTTTTTACAGGGAATCGCAAATCGCCTTGGTATCTGGTGGCCTTCGGGATGATAGGCGCCACAATTTCAGGAGTTACGTTTATTTCAGTGCCTGGTGAGGTAGGAAATACAGCCTGGAGTTATTTGCAATTTATTTTCGGAAATTTGGTTGGATATTGGGTTATTGCATTGGTATTGTTGCCATTGTATTATAAAATGAAACTGGTTTCCATTTATGAATATCTTAACAAACGTTTAGGATGGCATTCGTATAAAACCGGTTCGTTTTTCTTTATTCTTTCTCAAACCATTGGAGCCTCTTTTCGCCTGTTTTTAGGAGCGGTTGTTTTACAACTGGCCTTTTTCGACGATTTGGGCATTTCATTTAGTTTCACTGTGTTTGTAACGATGCTGCTGATATGGCTTTATACCTATAAAGGTGGCATTAAAGCGGTGGTATGGACCGATACGCTTCAAACGTTGTTCATTATTCTATCGGTAATAATAACCATTGTGGTTATACTGCAACATCTTAATATTGGAGTAGTTGAAATGACCAAGATAGCTGTTAATCATCCCTACAGCAAAATATTTGATTGGGATTGGCGGTCAAATACCAATTTCTTCAAGCAGTTTTTTGCCGGTATAGGTATTACCATTGTAATGACCGGACTTGATCAAAGTATGATGCAGAAGAGCTTAACCTGCAAGAACATCAAAGATGCTCAAAAAAACATCTTTTGGTTTAGTGGTTCGTTTGTTATTGCGAATTTGCTTTTTCTGGCTCTGGGTGTATTTTTATATCATTATGCAGCTCAAAAAGGCATTGAGTTGCCCTCGCGCACCGATGAGCTGTTCCCTTTACTGGCCATTAAGTATTTTGGTACAGTAGCAGGCATTTTTTTCTTGTTGGGCATAATTTCGGCAGCCTACTCGAGTGCTGCCTCGGCGTTAACATCCTTAACCACTGCTTTTACAATCGACTTTTTAAATGTTAATCCTACCGATAGTAAAGGCGATAAGCGCCGGATATATGTGCACATTGCATTTTCGGTCATAATGTTTTTGGTAATTGTGTTATTCAAAGTTATTAATGATGAAAGTGTAGTGCGTTCGGTTTTCAAAGTGGCAGGTTATACTTATGGCCCGTTGTTAGGTCTTTTTACATTTGGTATTTTAACCCGCCGTAGAGTTGCCGACCGCTTTGTACCTTATATATCCATTGCATCACCTATTATTTGCTATATTTTAAATGTCAACTCCGAGAAATTGCTGTGGGGTTATAAATTTGGATTTGAGTTATTACTGTTAAACGGATTGATTGTGTTTCTGGGTTTGTTGGCAGTTTCAAAAAAACAAACAAATTAATGATTGTTGATAATTATTACGGTCTAAAATAATTTGAAAAATGGCACAGAAAGCAGAAAGATATTTGGCGTTGGATGTTCTTCGGGGAATGACCATCGCTTTTATGATAACGGTTAACACTCCAGGAAGCTGGAAATACATTTATCCACCTTTAAGACATGCGGAATGGCACGGATGCACACCAACCGATTTGGTTTTTCCGTTTTTTCTGTTTGTGGTTGGAGTATCCATGTTCTTCTCTTTTTCAAAATATCAGAATACATTAAATAAAGAAACGCTTTTGCATGTAGGAAAACGCTCACTTCTGATTTTTCTCATAGGACTGTTTATCAATTCGTTTCCGCAGTGGATCACTGATTATTCGCACCTTCGTATAATGGGAGTACTGCAAAGAATTGCAGTGGCATATGGTTTTGCCGCTCTGATTGTTTTGGTATTCTCGCGTAAAACCATTGCCTGGCTGAGCGCTGCCATTTTACTGGGATATTGGGCAATAATTTACTTTCTGGGCGGAGACGATCCTTATAGCTTGCAGGGCAACATAACCATACCATTCGATAGGGCAATTTTAGGTGAAAACCACTTGTATAAAGGATTTGGAGTACCATTCGATCCTGAAGGCATTCTGAGTTCTTTACCGGCCATTGTTACCGTGTTGATTGGTTATTTTGCCGGTGTGATGATAAAAGAAACAGAAAAAAACAAGGTGCCTGTTAAGTTATTGTTATATGGCGTTGTGGCTACTGTTGCAGGTTATGTTTGGGGATTGGTGTTTCCCATTAACAAGCCATTATGGACCAGTTCGTACGTTTTGTACACAGCAGGTTTGGCAGCGTTGTTATTTGCCCTTCTGATTTTTATAATTGATTTAAAAGGCTACAAAAAATGGACATCCTTTTTTGTGGTTTTTGGCATGAACCCCTTGTTTATTTTTGCATTGTCGGGTATTTGGGCAAAAACACTATCACGATTGATAAAAATTCCTGATGCAGAAGGGAATGCCATTGCTGGAAGCACCTGGCTTTATCAGCATGTTTTTGTGCCATTGGCCGGAAATATGAACGGGTCGCTGCTTTATGCCCTCACGCATATATTCTTTTTCTGGCTTATTGGCTATGTGATGTATAAGAACAAGATATTTATTAAGGTTTAGAAAGAAGACGGAGAAAGTAGGCCGAAAACCGAAAAACAGATACAGAAGACCGGCCTGCTTTTTCCCAACTGTTTAATTTGAAGATGTTGTATGGAGCCATTGGTTAACAGAGAATTGGTCGATTGTTTTTCGCACGGAATAAGAACTCCGCTTAATTCGATAATTGGTTTTGCAGAATTGCTGAAAGCGGAATTGGACAATAACGATCCGGGCAAACACTATTCGCAACAAATTGAACAATCGGCAGTTAAATTACTTGAATTTTGCGATAGTTTTATCATCCAGCTTGAAGCAAAAGAATTGCTGGTGCATGAAACAAACCAACCCGTGAAAAACCGGGAGGCTTAATAGCTGTTAGCTCCTAGTTACTAGCAGCTAATTCTCTGTTGTCTTGCTAACAGTAGCTTCGTTCACCAAATAAACAATCGATCTGTAATTGATGCCGCTGTGCTGTGAAAGGCCTATTTCGCAGGTTCGGCTGGTGCTATAACCCTGCAATACCGATGAGCCTAACTGTTTTCTCAGCGGTTTTAGTGCCGAAGCAGTAAGTTCGGGATGCGTAAAACCACGATCGCCAGCCCAACCACAACACGAAATTTCATCGGGTACTACCACGTTGGTGACGCATAGTTTTGCTAACCGCACCAAATCATCGGTTTGTCCCATTTTGGTGTTGCTGCATGTTGAATGTACAGTAATGGTTCTGTTGAGTTGTGTAAAATTTAACTTATCAGCCAAATGGTTCAGGATGAACGAAACCGGGTCGTGCAGTTGCAAAGAAGGAGTTAAAGTTTCTTTCATCCGCAGTAAACAGGGACTCATATCGCAATAAACCGGATGTTTACCATTTTCAGATATCTTCAATAGTGCGGCTTCAAGTTCTTTTGCTTTTTCATAACCCTGTTGCTTAAAGCCTTTGCTATCGAAAGCCATGCCGCAACACAAATTGTCAAGATTTTCAGGGAAAAGAACTTCGTACCCTGCTTTTTGAAACAGAGCAATGGTTTCCTGAATCAGAGCAGGATTTTTGGAGTGTGCACGACTGTTGCCCATGGTACGGTTGATACAGGTTGGGAAATAAACAACTTTAAGGCCACTTTCTTTTTTGCCAACTTTTAGGCGGCTAAACTTTGGAGCAGCCTTTGGCATATTTGGGTTCCATGCCGGAATGGTTTTAAACGAAATTATGCGGATAAATGATGTAATGGCCAACATTATTCTTGTGCCAAGAATTGAATGAATGGCCGATACAAACCCCAGCATACTGCTTGTTAATCTGGTAACAAGGCTCATGTGAGAGGCCATCCATTGCGCAATAAGCAACGATGGTTTCGAGAGAATTTTAAATCTCAGGTACTTAACCATGAGCCCTGTGTTGATTTCAACCGGGCAGTTGAGGGCACATAAACCATCGGTGGCGCAGGTGGCTTCGCCATGGTACTCAAAACCTTTTTTCAATAGTTTTAACCGATCAGGTTCCTGGCTTAAGGTTTGCAAACGGGTCATTTCGCGATAAACCACAATCCGTTGTCGGGGAGTTAGGGTAACGTTTCGCGAAGGGCAGGCAGGTTCGCAAAAACCGCATTCAATACATTTATCAACAATTTCGTGAGCCGGTGGCAGGGGTTTTAGGTTTTTGATGTGCAGTTCAGGATCGTTATTGATGAGGACGCCCGGATTCAAAAGATTTTTAGGGTCAAGAATAGTTTTAACCTGCTTCATTACATCATAAAGCTCAGTACCCCATTCTTCTTTAACAAATGGAGCCATATTTCGGCCTGTGCCATGCTCAGCTTTCAGACTTCCATCGTACTGGTGAACAGTAAGCTGAACCAAATCGTCCATAAAACGGGCATATTTGGCTATACCTTCGGCATTATTGAAATCGGGCATTAAAACGAAGTGTATATTTCCATCGAGCAGGTGACCCCAAATTACATAACCCGAGTAATTGTATTGTTCAATGAGCTTTTTTAAATCGACTAAGGCATCTCCCAATACATCAGCTCTAAAGGCCAAGTCTTCAATTATGCAGGCAGTTCCGGTTGGTCGAGGGGCTGCTGCAGAAGTAAACAATCCTTTCCGTATTTTCCACAGTTTATTGTATTCGGCAGTGTCGGTTGTAAAGCTGATGGGGTAGACTGTTTCAAAAACGGATAATTCTCTAATAATTTCATCAATTTGAAGGTTCAACTGTTCGTGATTCCAGGCAGAAGTGTCAATCAATAAAGCAACCACATCATTGTCAAGCGTTACCAGAATTTTTTCCATGCCTGATTGTTCCTGCACGGAGCGAAGTGCATTGCGATCCATTAACTCAGCGGCACTCACTTTACAACGCCTTAATGGAACAATGGCATCGCAGGCTTCTCTGATGTTTTTGAAGAAAATAAGGGAAGTGGCCTTAATGGGGGCATCCTCAACGGTTTCAAAGGTTACTTCAGAAATAAAACCAAGTGTACCTTCGGAGCCAACCATCAGATGCTGAATGATGTCGATGGGATCGTTAAAATCAATGAGGGCATTAATGCCGTAACCTGTAGTGTTTTTAAGTTCGTATTTATGGCGAATTTTATCAGCCAGATGAGAGGTTGATTTCACTTGCTGCGATAAGGTTTTGATGCCTTCAATAAGCTGGATATGTGATTTGGTAAACTCATCCACCGACGTTTTATCGCGGGTGTCTAAGATTGAACCATCGGCCATAATCAAACGCATGCCTTTAATGGTATTGTAGCTGTTGTACTTGATGCCATAACTGGCGCCACTGGCGTTATTAGACACAATTCCACCTATGCGTGCTGAATTGATTGAGGCTGGGCTGGGACCTAATTTCCGTCCAAATTTAGCAAGACGCTGATTGGCCAATCCGCCCCTTATGCCGCACTGGAATGTAGCCAAGTGTCCGTTTGCTTCAATATTGTATTTCGAATAGCTGTCGCTGATTTCCATTAAAACCGAATCGGTGATGGTTTGACCGCTCAAACTGGTGCCACCGGCTTTAAAGGTTAATGGTACATTAAGTTTGTGGCAAATGCTAATTACCCCAAGCGCTTCGCTCTCGTTTTCGACACTTACCACTACTTTTGGAATTAATCGATAGAAGCTGGCATCAGTCCCCTTGGCTAAGGTGTAAAGAGGGTCGGTAAATACTTTTGATTTTCCCAATAGGTTATTAAACGCCCTAATAGCTTGTATAATATTGTCATTCATTTTGTTAAATGGTATTTAATGTTTTTGAAACCTATAGAATTCATAAGGAGACCGAAAACCAGATATTGTTGGTTGTTAGCTCTTAGCTGTTAGCTGTTAGAGGCTAATAAATAGGAACTTCAGCCTACTCAATATCATACTTTTTTTCAGAACTCCTTCACGTCTACTAAAATATCTCCAAATGTATTAATGCCCCAGCGACCCTGCATTTCAACTTTTATACTGTAAGTTGCATTAGGTGAATGATTAGAAACTTTTAGGTTATAAATATTATTGGATGTACGCCCGGCAGCCATTAAACCATCATGCACATCGGTATCAATAGAAATTCCGTTTTGCAAAAGTTCCACTTTTTTAACCTGCAAACCATGAATGCCATCTCTCAGTCTGAATTTTACTTCTACATCTCCATTAGAAGTAATAAAGGGCGTGATATCGAACTCAACCAAATCAAATTTTACCGGCGTATTTTCGGGCGACCATGTAGCAGCCGGAAAAGGAAATGCCGGCATGGTAATACTGCCATGATTTTCGAAAAAAGTTTTGAACCGGTATAATTCTGGTGAGGTTGTTTTAATAGCTGAGGTATATATTTCAGATTTATGAGTGGGTTCAGACCCATCGACTGTATAACGAATTATCAGATTAGTTCCCGGATTTTTAACAGTGATGGAGCCATCAGTATAAACGGCATCGGGAGGTGGCAAACGGAAAGCTATGCCCATGTTGTACAATCGGTTATAGTGCGATGTTTGCAGCCGCGTTTTAAAATTATTCCACCCCGCAAGGTTTTGTGGCGTCCAGGCCAGTTCGGCTAAAGCACAAAGTCGTGGGTAGGTTTGGTAGTCGGCAATTCCGGCTGGCTTATCGAGAAATTCACTCCACAACGCTGCCTGAACGCCTTTAATTTTATTAAGACAATTTACCGAAAGGGTATCGTTTGCCTGTGGGTTGAAGCTATACACTCTTTCAATGGGAACCATACCGGCCCAGGTGTGTCCCTGCTCATCGGCCGATTGAGCCATATCAAAATATAAATAAGGGCCGGGAACCATTACCACTTCATAACCAAGTTGCAATGCCTGATATCCATGTTTGGCACTTAGCCAGGCCATTACTGTAGTGTTTGAATTTAGCTGCCCGCCTTCCATTATTTCGTTCCATCCAATCATTTTTTTGCCCAGCTTGTTTACAATGGTTTCAACCTGACGAACGAAATAACTTTGAACCTGGTGCATATCGGACATGCCGTGTTCATGTTTTAAATGCTGGCATCTTTCGCAATTTTCCCAGGCTCGTTTGTTCACTTCATCGCCTCCAATGTGAATGTATTCGAATGGAAACAGACTCGCCACCTCGGTCAGAATATCTTCAATCATTTCAAAATTCTCGTTTCTGCCGGCACACCATACATTCCGGCGAATTCCCTGCACACTGGCAGTGGTATCGTTAGCCAGACATAATACCTGTGGATAGGAAACCGTAACGGCACGACTGTGTCCGGGAAGGTCTATCTCTGGCAGTATAGAAACATTGCGTTTTTGAGCATAGGCCACAATATCACGGATTTCATTCTGGGTATAGAATCCACCATAACGGACATCGCCAGAACCGTATGCCGGAGGAAGTGCTTCATTTTTGCCTCTCCAGGCTCCTTTTTTGGTAAGAAGTGGATACTTTTTTATTTCAATACGCCAGCCTTCATCATCGGTTAAATGCCAGTGAAACAAGTTGATTTTATGCGAAGCAAGCCAGTCGATGTATTTTTTAATGTAGTTGGTATCAAAAAACTGACGCGATACATCCAGCATCATTCCTC
Organism: uncultured Marinilabiliaceae bacterium; assembly: GCA_964521525.1. Lineage (GTDB taxonomy): Bacteria > Bacteroidota > Bacteroidia > Bacteroidales > Marinilabiliaceae > CALEUX01. Next base: position 11,477 of record CAZFTD010000025.1, read on the forward strand.
GCCAGGAAAATCTTGGATAGTCGTAAATGTACACTGCCGGTACAGTGTAATTTGCTGGTTTTTCAGTCAGAGAGGTTGAATAAACCACAGGTGGCATTAATTGCAACAAAGTTTGTAA
>CAZFTD010000025.1:11694-27260 GCA_964521525.1 uncultured Marinilabiliaceae bacterium
GTTGGAGCATAAATTATTTATTTTCAGATGATTTTATGGTGTTGCTGTTTTTTAATTCGTCATAAGCAACCTGTTGAATGGCAGTACGCACATTTAGTCTTGAAATGTTATTGTGCGTTCGTGAAGGGTAAACCCGGTTCGAAAGAAATATGTAAACTAATTTGTTTTCAGGGTCAATCCAAACAAATGTTCCGGTAAAACCACTGTGGCCAAAACTTATTTCCGATGCTTCGGGAGCAGGCCAGGCATCGTTTAGTGACTTGGATGCATTATCGGGCAGTGGCTTGTCAAATCCAATGGCCCTGCGGTTGCCTTTAAACTGTGGCTGAATGTATTCTTCCATTATTTGGCGCGATATCAATTGTTCTCCACCGTAAAACCCCATATCCAGGTAAAGATGCATCAGTTTTGCCAAATCGTTGGCATTGGCAAAAAGACCGGCATTACCACTAATGCCGCCCATGGCTGCTGCTGCTTCATCGTGCACACGACCATGAACTAAGTTTTTTCTAAAATAGATATCCTCTTCGGTGGGTGGAATTTCTTCTTTTGAGAACCCTTTTTGCAGTGGGTTGTAAACCAATCGGGAGATACCAAGGGGGTGATAAACTTTGTTATATAACTGCTGCTCATAATCCTCGCCGGTTATTTTGGTTATCATGCCCGGATAAATGATGAACGACAAACATGAGTATTTGTATTCTACTTTTGGCATCAGTTCAGATTTGCGTATGGTACGGTACACATTGTTTCTGAATTTATCGGAGAGATAAAGATGATCGTCAATTTCGAGTGAGTAGCCTTTGGTTTTTTGATGTCGGTAAAGTTTTGCAATGTATTGCCCATTTTTTTGCGATTGCCGCCAGAAGGGCAGATAGGGATTGAGGCGTGCCTGATGCGTTAATAGTTGCCTCATGGTTAGTGTATCTTTATTGGAACGATGTAACCACCTCTTTTGCCAGTCGGGCCAATAGGTGCTGAACGGCTTATCTAAATCAATAAGATTGTCGCCATCCATTTGCATAATCAGTGGCAAAGCCCCACATATTTTGGTGACTGATGCCAGGTCGTAAAGGTCGTTGTTTTTAACCTTGTTACGATTGTTGTAAGTGTGGTGCCCGTATGAGCGCCAAAAAAACACCTTCCCATTTTTCGCCAAAAAAACCTGGCAACCGGGGAATGCCTGTTTATCAATGGCATTTTCCACTATACTGTCGATGCGCTGGGTTAGTAATTGTCCGTTAATGCCCACTTCTTCGGGGACGGTATATTTCATCCTTATACCACCTTGAGAAGTTAGTCCTTCACCTTTTTCGAACATGCCGGCAATTGCCTCGGTTAATTTACCATTTGCGCCAATGCCACCAAACAATATCTGGGCCGAAACATCCTGCGCTAATGCATGGTTGTTTTGCGAAAGAAGCAGGGCGTTGGCATTTTCAATTCCCGACCATTTTTCTAAGTTGTTGGGTGCGGCAAAAAATACCACTACGTTATTTGCTCCAGAGCCCAGTTCGATTATTTTTTTCTGTATGTCAGATTCAACTTCTAAGGATGAAATTGCCAGAATTAAACGGTCGTAAATTTGAATTTTTTCAAAAACTTCATTAGCCAGCCTAATGTTGTTTTCAGGAATCCTGAATACAGGCATTTCAAGGAAATTCATTACCCTGGAAATGAACTCAGGGTTTTCCCCAATGCTTACAAGAGCAAATTTCCCATTTTGGAGTGAACGAAATGGAATAATGTTGTTTTGATTCTTCAGTAAAACAGTTTGTTCCTCAGCCTGCTGCATCTGCTCAACAACGCCAGTTAAATAAGTTTCAAATGCGGGCGCAGGGTTTTGACCGATAGCAGTGGCTATACGGACAATCAAGAATAAAGTAATTATCCCCTTTTTATTCAACAGTTTGGGCAGTGAAAGTATCATCGTAAAGCAAATAGGGTTGTCGCATTTTGTTGTAAGCCTCATGTTCTTCTTTCCACGAATTTCTTATTTCATCTTCCGATAAGCCGGCTTCAATTTGATTAAGCAGAACATCGGTGCCGGCCAATAAATTAAACCATCGTCTACGTGACGTAAAATCTTTGTTTTTCCCTGATTTTTCGTAATACTTGATGTAGTATTTCAGCGTAAAGGTTTGTTCCCAGGGGTCTAATTCTCTCAGGTCCTCTCCGAAGCAAACTTTACCTTCCTGCAAAGGTTTTTTGGCCATGCCCTCAATACTAACCGGGGTAAAGGAAAAATCGCCCCAGGTTGAATCGGGATAACCAATTACCTGAAATGGAAAATAGGTTCCTCTCCCAATGCTCACATTGGTTGCCTCAAAAAAGCAGAGTGAAGGATAAAGCCTGATTGACAAGTCGTTTGGCAGATTAGGAGAGGGCGGTAACAACACCGAATAAGGCATGTTTTTATTATAATTGGCAACTTCAATAATTGTTAGTTCACATTTTTGTGCATTGGGCAGCCACCCTTCACCATTAATCATTAATGCCAGTTCGCCAACCGTAAGGCCGTGTACTAGTGGTATTGGATGCATACCTACAAACGATTTAAATTCAGGCCTTAATACCGGTCCATCGAAATATTCACCATTGGGATTAGGTCTGTCAAGTACAATAAGAGGTTTATTGTTTTCGGCACAGGCCTCCATCAGGTAATGCAGCGATGATATGTAGGTGTAAAATCTGGCACCCACATCCTGAATGTCAAATATCAGAATATCAACATTTTCCATTTGTTGCGGAGAAGGTTTTTTATTGGAGCCATACAATGAAATAATGGGAATGCCGGTTGATGGGTCAATACCATCGTTGATGTGTTCTCCGGCATCGGCATCACCACGGAATCCGTGCTCGGGAACATAAATTTTGGTTACTTTAATGCCTGAATTTATAAGCGTATCAACCAAATGCTTTGTGCCAACAAAGGCTGTATGATTGGCTAAAATTCCAACCTTTTTGCCCTGAACCATTGGCAGCCATTCCTGAATTCGTTCGGCACCTGTTATAATAGGTTTTGTTTCAGGTTTATTGACGGCCTGGGGCTGGTTACAAAAACCAAGCAATAGCGCTAAAGTTACAATGGCTATTGTTCTCATAATTGTAAAAGGTATATGTTGCATAATCTTCAATTTACGTAATTGATTTATTCATTAACACTATTGTCCGATAAAAAATCCATTCTTCGTTTAAGTGCTCAAGCCGCACGGGCTCTTACTTTTTTTCTCCAGCAAAAAAAAGTAAGCAAAAAATGCCGCCGCTGCAGATAATTTCCTAAAAATCATCTTAATTGCCTAAAATCCGGGAACTCGCTACGCTCAAACAGCCCGGATTTCTTAACGTCAATTAATCTGATTTTCTTGACGGAAATTTTTGATATCATTATAATCTCTTTTGGCATCAAAGAACTATCGTTTCTCTGAGGCGGAAAGCGACCCCCTATTAATCAAAAAACTAATGATTTCATTATGTAAAAACACATTCACTTAAATTCAAAAAAAATAATCGGACACTAATTATTCTTTAACTGTTAGTCGAATAATTTTTCCTTCCATCAGTGATACCCACACATGGTTATCGCCTTCAAACACCATGTTATTAACCGATGAGTTTCCGGGTTTATACCTCCATGCAGAAGATTGGTTTTTTCGGTCGATGGCGGTTATAAGTCCATTTTTGGTGGCACCAATAACCCATTGATTGTTAATGATTAAGGGGCATGGATTATGGTCGTAACCAATGCCTGCATCTGCTACCCAATTGGTTTTAAAGTTTTTATCTCTTGCCGATACTGACACAATGGAGTCGTTCATTAATTTGGCAAAGACCTCCTGGCCGTCGGGCGAAATACCCATTGATTCGCGCACCTGATGCTTGTTGGTACGCCAAACTTCTTTACCCGTGTTGATGTTGATGGCTGTCATAAACCTGTCGGGGGCCACAATAAAGACTCTGTTATTGCTGATAACTGGTACTATATTGCCGGGCGAAAATAAAACATTAGAACGGCCATTATTCCATTTCCAGTTGAGTTTTCCGGTGGTTGCCGACACGTTGTACAAATGCCTGTCCCAGGCGCCAAACACAAGTTGGTCGTTGCTTAAAGCCGGTTTTCCTTGAATCAGGCCCTCCACATCATCGAAGGCCCAAATAAGCTCTCCGGTTATAGCATTAATGCAATAAAAGGTTTTATTACCTCCACCAATGTAAACCCTATTATTTACGATGAGTGGTGAGGCCAGAACCGGACTTCCGGCAACAACCTGCCAGATTATCTTACCGGTTTTGATATTAACGCCGTAAATAACCCCATCGATGGCTCCAAAAACTGCAACATTGTTACAGCTGGCCGGAGTTGAATAAATGGGCCCCATGAATTTGGTTTCCCACTGAATCTGGCTTTTAAAAATATTAACGGCTTTAAGCCAACCCAGCGAATTTCCATAAATAACCATTGAGTCGCCCACCAGGCAAAGTCCTGAGAATACAGACGCGGTATCGGTCCACTGAAAAGTATTTTGGATGGAAGGATTTAGTTCATTTACGGAGTAATCGGGTAGGGGAGATAATGGCAATTCTTTTAATACATTGGCATTACCCAGGGAAATGGAAATGGATGGAGCAGAAATGCTTTCTCCCAAAATTTTTTCAGATACAAACAGAGAATCGTTGCGTATATCCACTATGTTGTAGCCGGCTTTACCGGGATTCCTTAATACCAGCGAACGCCCCATAATACCGGGTATACTGTCGAAATTGTGCAACCCCAAATTATGTCCATGTCCGCAAAAAGCTGCCAAACAATTGTATTCTTTAAGTATGGTGGTTACATCAAACCAGTTATCAAGTCCATCGGCCAGGGGATAATGTGCAAACGATAATAGTTTTTTATCGTTGGTCATTCTGGTGGTCAGTTCCCTCTTAAGCCATTGAAGGTCTTCCTGCTTCACATGCCCGTCGCCCATTTTCATAAAGGGACCGGTGCTAAAACCCACCAATACAAAATTGTTCCATTCTGAGATAAATCGGTCGTTACCCCAAAGCTCCAAAATCTTTAGTCCGGCACTCTCCGACCAGTTGGTTTCATGGTTGCCGGGAATAATTAAGTAAGGTTTTGACAGTTTATCAAGAATGTTTTTTACCAAAATAAGCTCTGTATCGGAACCGGTATTGGTAATATCGCCTGTGATGATTACCAAATCAACATCAGATTGATTGATTTCAACCACCACGCTGTCCATAAGTTGTTCGTTAGGAGAACCCGGAGTTACATGTATATCGGTTAAAAAAGCAAACTTCAGATTAATTTGCGTTTCTTTTTTACAGCCCGCAATAATTAGGAAAGAAGCCAGAATGTATGCTTGTATGAGAGATTTTATTTGTTTCATGATATCTGATTAGTTATGATTTTGTGGGCTTTTGAGAAGTTTCGAGGATTAAGATGTAATGTTGTATTACAAATCAAAAGTAGAAAAAAAATAAATATCATAAAAGAATTTGAGAAAATGATTTAAATAAAAAGAGGGTGTCTCAAAAGCCCGAGACACCCTCTTTTTATTCGTACTCCTTAACAGAGAATTTTTTCAAATATTCAATTTTCAGAGGCTTTAAAAAACTTTTGAGACAGCCTCTTTTTTAAGGTACCAAATTATTGCCAACCTGGATTTTGTGTTAATTGAACCCCCTTAGCTCCGTAAAGCAAGATTTCCCCTGTAGGAATTGAATTGAGATAGTTTTTCGGACTAGTAAAGGTTCTTTTGTTGGCTGCATAGGGAAGGATGTAACCATCAGAATTAACTGTTGTTTTACCTTTATTCGCTTCTCCAACTTTTGCTCCTTGTCCAACTTTCGGATTAAGATTCATGTCCAGATATTCTCCTTTTTTCCATCTCATCAAATCGTAAAGCCTCATATATGTCCATGACATTAATTCAGACCTTCGCTCACGACGAATCTCCCAAATAATAGATGGGACAACACCTGAAATTTGTTCCAATGAAGAAATTCTTTCCGGGTCTTCAATAGTAATATTGTTTACCTGAATAACATCATTACTTATGTAGGTAAGAGGATTAATACCAGCTCTATTTCTAAGCTTATTAATAGAAATATCCAAATCGTTTTGTGAAATATTATTTAACTCAGCACAAGCTTCAGCATAATTCAGATAAATTTCTGCAAGCCAGAAAATTGGTGCATCAATATGGTTTTGGTTAATAGTAGTAACTTGGGACCCTGAAAGGCTAGGATTATTAAAAAGGATGAATCTATAACCTGTAGAGGCTGCAAGTCCACCGTCTTCTTTACCGGGGTAAGCCAACTTATTTGCAATGACTGCACTTAACCTATTATCTCTGTTAGCCAATACTGACTCAATTGATTCATCGCCTTGATACAATCCTGATTGGCTAATAGGCAAACCATCTTTACACGCATAGTTTTCTACTGCTGCCCTACTTAAACCATTTATTATTGTTGAGGTGTTAGTATATGCTTGTATTGAATGCATTAAAATACTTGGTTGGTAATCTTTATAAAGAATAATTTCCTTATTACCGCTTAATGAAATTGAGTTGTAAATTGATTTATAATCAGCACTAAGTGTATAATTTGGGTTATTTATTAACTCTAGAGAGGCAGCTTTAGATGCATTAAGGAACTTTTCTCCATTAGGTAAATTATGGTATTTTCTATATGTCCCTTCATACAAACAAACCCTAGATTGTAATGCGTAAGCAACATTCCTGTTTACGGTATTTACGCCATCATATAGTCTCATATTGTTCACAGCAAAATCCAAATCATCAAAAACTTTATCCATAACCTGACTCCGGAGCATACGTGGTTGATAGATTTTGTTGTAATCATTTGCAGATGTATAACTATCAATATATGGAACATCCCCAAATCTTTGCACTAATCGATAATAGGCAAAGGCTCTAAAAAAACGTGCAATTGATTCCCAATGTAATTGAGTCTCTTGATTAAGAGATTTAACAGTTGGGATTCTGGCCAACATTAAGTTTGCACGTCGAACACTTTGATAAAGACTATTCCAATCTGTATTGGATGAGGAAGGGTTAGCCTGAAAAGCTAAGTAATCCCTATTGCATAAATCGTCCGAAATATTAATAGATGCACTCCCCGAAGCACTTTGAAAATAAAATTCAGCAGTTATTCCGGATGCATTACCATATCCAAGAAACTCATTATAAAACTGCCAGGCAAAGGTTCTTACATTAGATTCATTTGTCCAGTAATTTTCATCGGTAAACTCAGTAAGTGGTCCTTTGTCAAGGAAATCATCACAGGAATACAATATACTCAGAAGAGATATTGTAATTATTAATTTATTGAAATTTTTCATGGTTATTTGCTTTTAAAATGTTTTTAGAAATTAACCTGAATTCCAAAGGAAATAGTCCTTGAGTAAGGGAAAGTCCGTCCCCATTGAGATTCAGCTTCATCAATTTCTGGGTCAACAGGTAAATTGTTATTAGTCCATTCAGCAAGGTTTTGCCCACTGAAATACACCCTTACTTTTTGCATATAAATTGTTTTTGTTAATGCCGAAGGTAATGTATAACCAATGGTTAGATTTTTAAATCTCAAATATGACAAATCGTTTAGGTACCTTGTTTGTGCAACAAAATTGTTAGACCCTGGAACTGCTGAGTTAATTGCATTTGTAGCATGTCCTGCATAAGGATTTGGGAAATGGGCATTTTTATTTTCTGGTGTCCAAAAGTCCTTTTGGTGGGCATATAGGGCATCAGTTCTATTATAAAGAGGCAAAATCATATCAGAGGTTGCCCAGTAGTCACGTTTACCAACCCCCTGAAAAAACATATCAATATCAAAGTTGTAAAAATTTCCTCCTAATCTAAAACCATATTGATAACGGGGAGTTGTATTCCCAATTTTTTTCAAGTCGCCATGATCATCCTTAGTGAATGCCCCCCAATTAATAACGTTATCATCGTTTTGATTTCGATATTTGACATCTCCAGGCCCAATTTTGAAGTTGCCTCTAACAAGACCGCTTTGGGTCGGTATTTCGGGTTTCAGAATCCAGTTCCCATTAACGTCTTTTCCTGAAAAATCATCTTCCTGAAACAATCTGTCAGTTTCAAAACCCCAGATCTCTCCAATTTCCATTCCTTTATAAAATTGGCTTAATAGTTTTGAAGGATTGTTCCATTTCGTAACAACAGAAATGTAATCAGATAATGAAGCCTGGGCATAGATATTTATTTGATTATTGATTTTATGGTTCCAATCTAAAGAAATTTCAAAACCTCGAGTTCTTAAATTCCCAGCGTTGGTTTCCGGGGCATCAGCACCAAATACTTTAGGGAGTTCCTGACCAGGAGCTAACATTCCCTCGGTATTTCTTTCATACCAATCGAAGGTAATTCCAAATTTATTATCTAATAAGCGGGCATCAAAACCTAAATCGTAGGTAGTAACTTTTTCCCATGTTAATTCAGGATCCACAACTCTGGGGTTACCGACTGTTGGAGATGTTGTTCCACTTGTGATCCAGTTTGCTGTAGTTGTAGTCATTACCGGAAGAAAAGCATTGGCTCTAATTTCCTGATTGCCGATAGAACCTACCGATGCCCTTATTTTTAAGTCAGTTAGTACAGCTTTCAAAGGTTGCATAAAATTCTCTTCTGTAATTCTGTAACCTACAGAAGCTGAAGGGAAAAAAGCCCACCGATCTGAGGATGGAAACCGGGAAGAACCATCAATACGTGCATTTAATTCAACAAGGTATTTTCCCATAAAATCATAGTTCAATCTCCCAAAGAAACCAGCTATGGCATATTCGTTATGGGCTGGATTAATAAGGCTGTTGCCAGGCCATACCCATTGTGTTCCTGTTGCTAATCCAATTTCTCCTCTGTTTGGGTCCATTAATCCTCTTCGTTCTGCATAAATTCGTTCAAACTCACTCCACTCAATATTAGTACCAAGCATAGCTTTTACATTATGTTTCTCATAAAAGCGTGTGGTGTAGTTCGCATAAGCATTAAATACCTGGGTTTGATTGATAGAATTTACATATGAGACTCTATCATGTTGGCTTCCTGGACTTACTAATTGGGAAAGTGAAGCGTCAATGTTATTTACATTAATTGCACTCCAAAAATCCCACAATGAAATAACTCCTCCAATATTTTTCCGTCTTCCATTGCTAATGCCAATGCTATACTCTGCAACTAAGTTTAGATTGTTTGTTAGCTCTGCAGTTAGTGTTGTGGCCCATCGTAGATAATCAGTAGTCAAATTTGATTTATTGGCGTTAGCCAGATATCCTGGGGCATGCCTAAAATAGCTGCCTTTATAAGTCCCATATGGGAAATATGAACCCCATCTCTGGTAATAACCAAAATATCCATTTGATCTATCAAAACCAGTTCCATCATAGTAATTGTAAGGGTAATCAAAACTCTGGCGAGTGGCTATTGTTTTAAAATCAGCAGTTAACCATTTGGTTATTGGAGTGTTTAATCCAAGATTTACACTATAACGTTGTATTCTATCTGGATTCAGCTTTAATATGCCATCCTGCGAGCTGTAGCTAATTGAACTTATAAAAGAAGAGTTCTCTCCCATACGGCCTGATGCAGATAAATTGTGATTTTGCTGGGGGGTCCAATCTCTAAGCATTTCTTTATTTGGATCCCAAATCCTATAAAAGTAGGCTCTACTGTTAATTATTTCCCAGTCTTCTCCATAAATCATTTCTTTCCCGGTTCTATTTTTAGAATACAACTCTTTCCATCTTACAATACCGGGTAAAAGTGTAGCGAAATCCATACCGAAGGCTTCAGCTGCCTGCCCATCTCTTTGCTTGGCATTGATTAAAACAGGTAACTCAATAGTTGGATCGGTAAACTCTGGTAAGATTGTAGGTTTGTTAAATGCATAATTATTACTATAAGTAATATTTACTTTGTCTTTTGATTTTCCAGATTTTGTTGTTATAAGAATAACACCAAACGCAGCCCTTGATCCATAAATAGAAGCAGAGGCAGCATCCTTTAACACCGATATTGTGGCAATGTCATCTGGATTAATAAGTGACATTTCAGTAGGAATTCCATCAATCAATACTAGTGGTTCGCCAGAAGCTCTACCATTAACAATTGTTCCTGTACCTCTAATGTTTATCTTAGGAGAGGCGTTTAATGCACCGCTAGGATAAGTTATTGTTAGGCCTGGGGTAACCCCTTGTAGCCCCTTAGTAATATCATTGACTGGTCGGCCATTCAAAGCCTTGCCCACATCAACTGTAGCTACAGCGCCTGTAAGGTTTTCTCGTCTTTGAGTGCCAAAACCTACCACTACAACGTCTTGTAGGGTAATATCATCAGGCTCAAGAAGAATGGTGTAATTACCTCCTGGTACAGCGTTGATGGTTTGCGTCTTGAAACCAATAAATGAAAAGCTAAGCTGAATGTTCTGCCCAGATAAGGACAATTCGAATCTGCCATTTAAATCAGTTATGGTACCTTCAATTTTACCAACTACCACAACGTTTACCCCGGGAAGTGGCTCATTGGTTCCCTTCTCAAGTACGACACCGGAAGTTACTTGCCCATTTGCATAGCTTACGAGCCAACAAAAAAGAGCAATAAATAATAGTTTACTTTTTGTCATCATAATTTAAGATTTGAGATTTTTGCTCAGAATGAAAAAACCATCTGAAAAGGTTTAATTGTTAGAATTTGGTTCATCCAATTTTAATTTACTTTATTAATGTTTTGAGAGAGTACCAGGGATGTTTCTTTAAGGGAACTATACCTTGGTTAGAAGTTGCACCAGTTATTCGTTTTACACTGTGTAAATTATTGGCATAATAGTGAGTGTAGTTGGTTTGTGTGCTGTCCAGACTATTAATTCGCACCAAACCGGAGGCATGAATAAGCTCCGAATTTCCTATAAACATTCCCACATGGGTGATTTTGTCGCCTCCCGGATTTGACGAAAAAAAGAGCAAGTCGCCGGTTTCGTATCCATCCTGATTGGAGGTTATAGGAATGGAGGTTCCGTATTTAACCTGCAGGGAGGCATCGCGGGCCAGAATAATTCCATTCATAAAATAAACCATCTTAACAAATCCGCTGCAGTCCATCCCTTTTACCGAGGTCCCACCCCATAAATAAGGAATTCCCATATATTGAAGAGCGGTATTTCTTAAATTTTGCGGTTCCGGGTTTATTTGTTCCAGCCATTTTGAAAATGATGTTACTTCCGAAGTTGACATTAGGCCTATTCTGCCATCGGGCAGTTTAACCAGTAATTCCTGATTCAGATTCCGAATAGATTCAAGAATGCATCCCTGAACAATATCTGAGATGTTTTGCCTGGTTTCGGGATGTCGGAGAAAGGTATAAGGTGTTATAACCAAAACTCTCTCTGATGTTTTCCAGTTTTCCAATTCCTCTTCACTTAAAGTTGTTACCGCAACTTTCTCGCACCAGGCCAGATAATTGTCGGGGGTTTGAATGTAAACCCAACTTCCACGCTCTTTTAGTATTTTAACAGGTGTGCCCATTATGGCTTGAGTTACCATTTCTGAAGCATGTGAGGGATTTGCTCTTAAATTTGCCACACTAAGTGTTATTAACCCCCAGATTTTTTCGAGGTTATGCGGCAATATTATAATGCTGTCAATAATTTTATAGCCACATTTATTGAGCGAATCCAGCAACAGCGTTTTTATTTCCGGAGAATCTATTTCACCATTTAGGGTAAATGTTAGGCGACTTGTTCGACTAACCGATATATTAAAAACAGTTTCCCTTTTATCAGGAACATGTTGTTTTTCGATAGAACTAATTATTGCTGAAACCTTTTTATCTTCCTTGCAAGCAGTTAGTAACATTAGAAGAATGAGAGAGAATGCAAGGCAAATTGTTTTCATCTGTATATAGTTTGTTTTTTGTTGGTCAGATGTAACTCTATGTTTGATATTTACATTGGTGTTTGTCCGCCATTGGCGAAAGTTCGTCTCATAATACATGTGCTATTTATGTATTGTTGTATTACATCTTATGGCTCAAAAGTATGGTTAAAAATTGTAAATGCAATACAATAAAATATGTTTTATAACATATTTTAAGTAATTTGTTTAGTATAGGGTTGGTTGTCGAAAAACATATAAAAATACATTAATATATGTGTAAATAATGGGGGCGTTTAGAATAAAAAAGTATAAATGAAATTTTATATGACTACTAATAGGGGGTTAAATATTTTTTGCAAATAAAAATAAGATTGATTTGTTCGTTGATGAATCGCCTCCAAATGTTAAAAAATATAAACACACAGTTCGATTCCCATATATAATGTTTAATGTAATACATATTTATGATTTTATAATCTATCCGTTTAGGCTCCAATAAGAGCAATAAAAATCAAATAATCGGTTCAATTCCAATCCCGGGCTTGTCAATCAGCGTTACTTTTCCATCTACAATTTGCACTCCGGTAAAAATGTCATTGCTTATCAAAAGGTTGCCATCCAAATCACACCAGTCGGTCATAGGTGAGAGCTGAGCCGCGGCCGAAACCGCACAGGATGTCTCAGTCATGCAGCCAATCATAACCTTCATATCCAAGGCTTTGGCTAATGTCAGCATTTTATGGGCTTCCCTCATTCCGGTGCATTTCATTAATTTTATATTGATGCCCGAATAAACGCCATGCATTTTTTTCACATCCGATAAACGCTGTAAAGCTTCATCGGCAATGGTGGGGAGGGGGCTGTTCTCGGTTAGCCACGCCATATCATCAATGGATTCTTTGGGCAATGGTTGTTCAACAAACACAATGCCTTTATCTTTAAGCCAATGAATCATGTCCAGGGCTTTATACTTATCAATCCATCCCTGATTCACATCAACACACAACGGCACCTCGGTTTGGCTGCGAATGGTTTCAATCATCTCCATGTCGTTGGCTCGACCTAATTTAACTTTTAGAATTTTGTAAGGGCTGGCTTCTCTGACTTTTTGCTGAACCACTTCCTTCGTATCAATGCCAATGGTGAATGATGTATTAGGGGTGGTTTGGGCATCAAAACCCCATATTTTATACCATGGCTGCTGCATTAGTTTTCCAATTAAGTCGTGCATGGCAATATCGATTGATGCTTTTGCTGCGTAATTGCCCGGAGCTACACCATCAACATAAGCCAAAATATGCTCAAGCTGGAATGGGTCTGAAAACTGGTCGAGTTTTAAACTGCTTAAAAATTTGGCAGCAGTTTCGTGCGATTCACCAAGATAAGGTGGCATTGAAGCTTCACCATAACCGGTAATTCCATCGTAGGTGATTTCGGTGAGCATAACCGGAGTGGTAGTTCTGGAGCTGCCGGCAAGAGTAAAAGCATGCTTTAATATTAAATTATAGGGCATAAACTTAAGCGATAGTTTCCCATTGCCATTTATTCTGGTATTAGATGGTTTGCAACTCATTTGGGATAATAGAGAATTGAGGCCAATAAATCCTGCTGCGGCGGTTAAACTGCCCGTTTGGATAAAGTTTCTTCTGGAAAGGTTAAGCATATTATGTTTTTATTACGAAATTCACCAAATTGCTTTTAGCCAATTCAATTGGCTGAAAAACTGAATTCTCTTACCCCTCTTCCAGTGCCCAGCTATTCAGATAAATTTTTAAAAAAAACTGCATAATATTAAATGACGTATTATTGTAATACATGTAAATTTAAATAAAGTTTTTTAAAAATAAAACAACTTCTTTTTATCCATATGTTTTTTTGATTAGATTTTATTGCCTTTTTTAGTTTGTAGGTTACTATCTGTTTATACTTTTTTAAATATCAACAAATCAGTATTAAATTGTTAATTAATGATTGAAGGAATCTTTTTTTATTTCGGTTTTAGTTAAAATAGATTGCGAATCTTAGTCATTATTTTTTTATTTTAAAATTGTAATACATATTTTTGAATAAAACAATTGATCGATTTCTGGTTCGTTTTTGAGCATGGGCCAGGTTATCAAAATGGATTTTTAGATTGAGATCAATAAGCAGGACAATGTCAGTAGGGTAATAGGTTGATATAAATCTGATTACAATCGAAGCGAGCATGATTCGTCAAACACAAACACGGATGAAAATTCATCATGCGAGTCCCATTCGGCCATATTATAAAAATTATTTACGGATGAAAAGGAGAATTGTTTTTTTACCATTAATATTGGCCTTTTATTTAGCCAATGCCCAGGTTAAAACAGGGATTGAAGTACTTCGCGAAAGGAAATTTGATGTTTTAAAGGGTAAAAAAGTTGGTTTAATAACCAACCCTACCGGAGTCGATAAACAATTGAAATCGACCATTGATATTCTGAATGAAGCCCCCGATGTTAAGCTGGTAGCATTATTTGCTCCTGAGCATGGGGTTCGGGGCGATTACTATGCCGGCGATCAGGTACAAAATACAGTGGATGACAAAACAGGCGTGCCTGTTTATAGTTTGCATGGAAAAACAAAAAAGCCAACTCCCCAAATGCTCAAAGGAATAGATGTTCTGGTATATGATATACAGGATATTGGTTCGCGCTCGTACACTTATATCAGTACCTTAGGTTTAGCCATGGAGGCTGCTGCCGAGAATGGTATTAAGATGTTGGTTCTTGACCGGCCAAACCCGTTGGGAGGCAATAAGTTTGAGGGGCCATTGGTAGAAGAGGGTTTCTTTTCATTTGTTAGTCAATATGCTATTACTTATGTACATGGCTTTACAGTTGGTGAATTAGCCATGTTCTTAAATGGAGAAAAACTTTTAACCGGTGGGAAAAAATGCGATTTAACGGTTGTTGGCATGGAGGGCTGGAATCGTAAGATGTCGTTCGAAGAAACCGGACTGCAATGGATTCCGTCATCTCCTCATATTCCTCATGCCCATTCGGCTTATTATTACCCTGTTTCCGGAATTTTAGGCGAGTTATATTGTGTCAGCATTGGAGTGGGTTATACCATGCCATTTCAGCTGTTTGGTGCTGATTGGCTGGATGCTCAAAAATTAACCGATCGATTGAACAGCCTGCAATTACCCGGAATTTTATTCCGTCCCATTCATTATCGTCCTTATTATAGCGTGTTTAAAGGAGAATTGATTCATGGCGTTCAGGTGCACATTACCAATTTGGAAAGTGCCCCTTTATCGCTCGTTCAGTTTTATGTGCTTCAGGAAGCATATGCTTTAAATCCAGATAAGAATGTATTCGAACTTTGCGAAAAAAGTCGATTAAGTATGTTCGATAAAGTTTGCGGAACCGATAAGGTGAGAAAAGCTTTTGAAAAGCGATTTAAAGTTGACGATATTATCAATTTATGGACTAAAGATGTGAAAGCATTCACTAAAAAGGCTGAGAAATATTTCCTGTATTAAGCTAAAAAGGGAAACCGGAGAAAGGAAACCGAAGACCGAAGGCAGGCAGCAAGCTCTAAGCCCAAGGCTCTATGCAATAACAATTTTTCCAGTCTGCGGTTTCCGGTTTTCAGCCTCCCTTCTCCGGTCTCC
>CAZFTD010000026.1:0-27143 GCA_964521525.1 uncultured Marinilabiliaceae bacterium
CTGCCGCCGGATACTTCGATTACGACCCCCGCAAAATTTGTCAGCTTGTACAAACAGGCGATGAAAGTATACTTAACGAACTATTAAGTGGCGATGAAATATGGATGTGCGGCCAGTGTATGTCCTGTAAAACACGCTGTCCTCGCAACAATACACCAGCTTATGTAATTCAGGTACTGCGAAAAATTATCCAGCAAACAGGCTTGTTCGTAAATTCACGATTAGGTCGCCAGCAATTAATTCTTAAACGGGTTATTGGTCATAGCATCCTCGAAACAGGATATTGTGTTCACCCAAAATTGGTTAAACCAGAAGGTCATCCAGAGCAAGGACCTGTTTGGAACTGGGTTTATAAAAATGCCGAAAGTCTATACACTCAATTGGGCTCAAATTACTATAAACCCGGCGAAGGCGGCGTAAGACTCATTGACGAAGCTACCTTGAATGAACTACGCCAAATTTTCGAAGAAACAGGTGCTATTAAGCTTTTCGAGCAAATTGAAAAAGCTTCTGAAACAAAGGCCAAAGAGCTTAAGCTTTCTTTCTCAGATAGCGCCGAAAATGATTACATGAATTTTATACAGGAATAACATATGCAAACCTGGAAGGATTATCAGAAACAGGTTCCAGATAACCACTTTTTCTACGTGCGTAGCTGCATTCGGCAATCATTTTTTCCCGGGGCAGAAGTGACTTTCTTACGTATCATGCGGGAGTTCTTGAAAAAAGATGTTTTTGAAGACAAAAGGCACACTACCTGCACCGGTATTGGTTATCATTCCGATATTGTACCACTGGAAACCATCATGACAGTAGTGGCGCGCCAATTGGCGCTAATGACTGAGGCTGGGTATAAAAATCTGTTGGTATCCTGTGTTACTTCATTTGGCATCTATCTCGAAATATTGGATATGTGGCATCATTTCCCCGATAAACTGGCCCAAACACGCGAGGCTTTGTGGAAAGCCACCCGGCGAGAGTTTGAGGTGCCTCAGTTTGTGGTTCATGCTTCTGATGCTATTTATCACTTTCGCGATGAGTTATTCAAAATGGCTCAGTACAGGCTTGTAAATCACCAAACCGGACAACCTTTGCAAGGTGTGGAACATGTGGGTTGCCACTATGCTAAAATTTTCCCTCAAAAGGGTTTTGGTGGGGCCGAATTTCCTACTGTTTTAACCGGACTTATAGAAAGTTGGGGCGGACAGGTAATCGATTATCCCGAACGTCGCCATTGCTGCGGATTTGGTTTTAGAAACTACCTGATTCAGGCTAATCGCGGATATTCGGTGTCCAATTCAAAAATTAAATTTGAATCAATGGCACCTTACAATCCCGATTTTATTTTAACCAATTGTCCTGGTTGTAATATGTTTCTCGACCGGTGGCAATATACCCTCTCTGAAATGAACGGGGTTACTTATGATAAAGATGGAAGAGGAATTCCTGTTTTAACTTTTGAAGAAACTGCCGGATTAGTATTAGGTATCGACCCGTGGGTATTAGGACTACAAATGCATCAGGTTGGAGTGGAATCGCTACTCGATAAAATGGGGGTTCGTTATTCAGCCAAAACAAAGTATTATCTGGGAAATAATAATGAAGTAAAGCCCGAAAAGCCGTCGGTTTTAATGGTTTAAGCAAAAGCGCACTTTTACCATATAAGGCATTTAGGAGGAATATAAGGCATATTAGTTTTTTAATATATGAGTCAAAAACATAACAACATAAAACAAGTTGCCGTCATTGGAGCTGGTCCGGCGGGATTGCAGACTGCTATGGCCTTATCACAAAACCATGTTCAGGTATTGCTCATCGATAAACAAGCCAAAACCGGTGGTCATCTTGAAAAGTGGTCGCATTTATTCCCCGATAGCCGCCCTTCAAACGAAGTTTTAAAGGTATTACAACAAGGTATTCAAAAAGAAAACATACAAATTCTTAATAACAAACGGGTTTCCAAAATAAGTAAAAGCAACGGACAATGGGAGCTTGGTACCGACGATGGATTAGTCATCAACAGCGATGCAGTGGTTATTGCCACCGGTTTCAACACTTTTGATGCGCATCAAAAAGAAGAGTACGGCTATGGTATTTACCCGGCAGTGGTAACTTCCGAAACTCTGGAATCCATATTCAAAGGCGAGACGGCATGGCCATTCAACTCATCAGGCAAGGATTTGCGCTTTGGATTTGTACATTGTGTTGGCTCGCGCGATGCCAAATGCGGAAATCTTTATTGCAGTAAAGTATGCTGTGTAACTGCGGTAAAACAGTCCATTGAGCTTAAAAAGAAATTCCCTCATGCCTCTGTTTATTGTTTTTATATGGATATGCGCATGTTTGGAACGGGGTACGAAGAGTTGTATCAGGAAGCCCAAACCAAATACAATATTCAATTTATCAGGGGGCGTTTATCAGAGGCTTCGCCAGCGGGCAATAACCGTATTCAGGTTAAGGCAGAAGATACACTTTTGGGACGGCCTGCAAAGCTAACCTTAGACATGTTGGTGCTGATGGTTGGCATAACTCCGGCTGTAAGTCTCGAAATTCAAAATGATGCGGTTTACCTCAAAGCACCTGAATTGGGAGCATCGTTTATAAAACCCGACGATGGTTTTTTAAGGATAAATAATCATCAACATGAGGGATTATTTATTACCGGAGCCTGCAAAGGCCCGGCTTCCATACCGGAGGTGTTGCAGGATGCCAAAGCCACATCTATAGAAGTAATGAATTATTTAAGTAAAAAAACGGTTTAAATGGCCAATACAAAGTTCGGTTTTTTAGATGCCAACCTACGCAGCATCAATCTCAATGTTAAAACTCCCGAAATTGTTGAAGGTGTTTTACAGAAGGAACCGTCGTTGTTAAAATGTATTGGTTGTGGCAACTGTGCCGCCATGTGTACGGCCGGTCATTTTACCGAATTAAGGTTTTATCGGCTTAACCTGTTTTTCAAGCGTGGCATGGTTGAGGAAATCAGGAAAGAAGCTCAGAATTGTATGCTATGTGGGAAGTGCCAGTTAACCTGCCCGCGTGGTGTAAATATTCGACATGCTGTTTTGTTAATGAGTACAATCTGTTCATAGAAAGAACGAATATATATGAATCAATACCATCCATTTATATTGCCATTTTTTATTGGTTTTCTGGCCATGCTGGTTATATTGTTTGTACGGTATGCCTGGTGGTTCAGAGGGTTTTCCAAAGCCAATCGCAAGAAAATTGCTGTGGGATTGTTTTCTACCAAAACCCTTATGGCTATTAAAGAGATTGGTGCCGAAGCTTTGTTACATCTAAAAATTTACCGGTCAAATCCTGCTTTGGGGTTTATGCACATGAGTCTCGCTTTTGGTTGGTTCCTGTTAATTCTGGGAGGTAAACTCGAATCGTGGTATTTTACCGGCGATTTCACCAATCCGGTGTGGTATGCTATTTTTCTCCGTTATTTTGAGCCTGATTCAACACATCTGTTGTATCATGGGGTTTTTATGTTTTTTATGGAGTTTGCATTGTTAGTAGTACTTGTTGGTGTGGCCATGGCTTTTGCAAAACGACTGAGAAAAAGTCTTTTAGGAATTAAAAATACCACCAAACATAACTTTGGCAACAAAATGGCATTGTATACGCTTTGGTTTATTTTCCCCCTTAGGTTGCTGGCCGAGTCGGTTACCACTGCGGCTCATGGTGGTGGAGGTTTTTTAACTGCTTCTGTTGGAGCTCTAATGCCTCATTCGTGGGCTGTTGAGTATGAACTATATTTCTGGTGGGCTTATTCATGGTCGTTGGGGCTGTTTTTTCTGGCATTACCTTTCTCAAGATATCTGCATATACCCACCGAAATGGTGCTGATATTCCTGCGCCGTTGGGAAGTTGAACCAACCCCGGGATTTAATCCCAACAAAGGATTACACGCTTTTGAAGTGCATTCGTGCCCGGGTTGTGGGGTTTGTCTGGATGTTTGTCCGGCCATTAATAAAACCGATATTCCCTTTCAATCGGCTTACTTTGTCAACCAGATTCGAAGGGGAAAAGGGTATGAGTTAACCTCCGGTATGTGTTTAAACTGCAGACAGTGCGATGAGGTATGCCCGGTGGGTATCAACCTCGAAAATTTAAGGCATCAAACCAGAAGTAAAATTTTTAACCAGGCATCATTCAACCATTCATGGATGCCCGGAAGCATGGTTTTTTGGCGCGAAACAACCCAAGTGGTTTTATTTACCGGGTGCATGGGACGACTCAACCCTCAAACCACATTAGCGGTTAAGAATTTATTGAATGAAGCAGGTGTTTCTTTTATTCATATGGATGAAGAAGAGAGTATTTGCTGCGGCAGACCTATGATGTTGGCCGGGGCTGCCGAATCTGCAAAAAAAATGATGGAGCGTAACCGCGAAAATATTATGGCTTATCATGGAAAGGTTTTGGTAACAACTTGTCCTATTTGCTATAAAGTATTTAAGGAAGAATACAACCTGAATATACCGGTTTTACACCATTCTGAATATTTGTGGCAGTTGATTGATGACGGAAAAATCGTTCGCGAAAAAAGTGCATTGCAATTGGCTTATCACGACCCCTGCGATTTGGGCAGAGGAAGCAGTTGCTGCGAGCCCCCACGCAAAGTTATAGAGTCAGTGGGCAAGTTGCAGACACTTTCGCGTCAACGCGAAAACTCGCTCTGCTGTGGCAACAATCTTGGTTCATTATCACTTTCTGAAACTGAGCGACAATCCATAACTTCCAATACATTAAAAGTGCTCACCCTGGATAATCCCGATGTGGTTGTTACGGCATGCCCTATGTGCAAGAAAACATTGCAACGTCAAAGTCAGGTTAAAGTAACCGACTTGGCCGAACTTTTATGGGAAACGCATCCTTCTAATTCTCTTAAGTTTTCTATAGAGCTTGTAAAAAGTCGAACTTTTGTTGAGGCAAAATCATAATGCGGAATTTAAATAGTTTTTATTAATTCATTTTTGCCTCTCTACAACCCCAATCTCCATTTTGCAATTATTCATCTTTTAAATATCTTTACACAATAGATTCTTTATTGTTGGTAATTTATAAGATTGTTGAAAATCAGAGTTGTGTAAGCCGGCAATAATTTGATAAAGACATAATAAGAAAACTTTATGACAAAAATCCAAAACCTACGCGGCTCAATTGTAGCTATTACTACACCATTTAAAGAAAACGGAGATATTGACCTGACTGCATTTGATGCCCTCGTTGAGTGGCATATTACGCAAGGAACCGATGGTATGGTGGTTTGTGGTACAACAGGTGAAACCCCAACTTTATCGGAAGAAGAAGATGCCATGATGATGGAACGGGCAGTTAAAGTGGTGAATGGCCGTATTCCCGTTATTGCCGGTTCAGGAAGTAATTCCACCCAGGATTGCATAAAATATTCGCAAACAGCCCAAAAAGCAGGTGTTGATGCACTTTTGGTTGTTGCACCTTATTATAATAAACCCACCCGAAAGGGACTTTATCAGCACTTTTCAAGC
This sequence comes from uncultured Marinilabiliaceae bacterium, assembly GCA_964521525.1. Taxonomy (GTDB): domain Bacteria; phylum Bacteroidota; class Bacteroidia; order Bacteroidales; family Marinilabiliaceae; genus CALEUX01. The sequence goes on from CAZFTD010000026.1 coordinate 5,520, forward strand.
GTTGCCAAGGCTGTTAACATTCCTATTATTTTATATAATGTTCCAGGTCGCACCGGATGTGCTATTGCTTATGATTTAGCCATACAGCTGGCCAACGATCATAAAAACATTATAGCCATTAAGGAAGCAGCTGGTAATTTCGAGGTACTTGTTAATTTAATAGCCAATCGTCCCCAAGGTTTTAAAGTATATAGTGGCGACGATTTTCTGTCAACTGCCGCCAACCTTTTGGGAGCCGACGGGTGTATTTCAGTGGTTGCCAATGTTATTCCTAAAGAATTTCATGAACTCATGAAAGCCTCATTAGCTGGTAATGTTGAGGTTTCCCGCCAGATTTTTTATAAGTATAAACGATTGATGGATTTGATGTTTGTTGAGTCAAATCCTATTCCAGTTAAAACAGCCCTTGCTGCCATGGGAAAAATTAAAGAAACCTTCCGTTTGCCTCTATGTACTATGGAAGACAAGAACAAAGAAGCATTGTTGGCTGAATTAAAAAAAGTTGGAGTTATTTAGTAACTGTTTAAATTTAGTTTCTCTTTTATTTAAGACTATTAGAAGTTTAGACTCCAGACAGATAGACGTGTCCCGGTTCATCGGGATTAGACTAAATAGAAAAAAGAGACAAGCAAGACTGTTAATTTATTTTGCTTATTTTAAGCATTTTACGGTTTATATTTTTTGTCTTAAATTCTTTTGTCTATTGTCTAAAAATTAATTTTAAACAGATTCATAGAATTTTCTCGAAATAAAAATTAAGCCCCGCTACTCATTCAGTTAGCGGGGCTTAATTCTTATTTCTTTATCGATGTTAATACCTGCGAACCCATTAACTTATTTTGTTTGTTATAAGTTTCTGATTTAACAGAACCTACATTTTTTGCCAGCCAGTCAACCGAATTAACGGTCATTTTCATTAATCCCATATCGGTGGTAATGGTTTGTGATATTTTTATACATTCAAAAGTTCCCGCAGGGGTGGTAACGGTTTCAACGGCTTCCACTTGCCGGTTGGTAATGTAAACCTTTGTGCTGATATTAATTGGCGAGTCTGATACAACTTTCATTATAACATTTCCATCTTTAAGTTTTGTTCCCGGTTTGGCGCCAAATGGAATGTCAATCGACTCAAAGGTAATATCCATCTGCATATCTTTGGTTTCCTGTTGCTTTTGATCCAGAAAGCTTTTCATGTCAATTACAAACCGGTCGCCTTCGCAACGATACTTTAAATCCATGGGCTGCGCTTTTTTATCCGAAAGGTTCTCCTGTCGAATAACAAAAACGGTGGCCCCGGCTTCCTCGGTTTTTGAGATTAATGTTTGCCGGTGCTCACCAATTGCCTTACCTTTGGCGTTATAGCTGGTAAAACTTAATTCTGTTCCTTCTTCTAAAGGAATGTAGACTTCACAATTCTGCGAATTAACATGGCCTGATAATATGGCAATAATTGCCATCAGAAATAATTGTTTCATTCGTTAAGGTTTTTAAAGGTATGTTCAAAAAGCAATCCGCATGATGAATTCTTTTCTCAAATTTATTAATCGAATCATGCCCGCATTATCGAAACGGAAATTAGATAATCGGTTTTCAAATGTCAAGCAATCCGGTGTATCTTTACATCAACAACCTTAAAAATCCTACTTTTAGGGGATAGAATACTATTTGAAATCAAACATTAATAAATACTCAATATGAATGCCATTGAAACAATCATGCAGCATCGTTCCATTCGAAAATATGCCGATAAGCCTGTTGATACTGCTATTCTGAACGCCATTCTGGAAGCAGGAGTTAGAGCTTCTACAACCGGCAATATGCAGGTTTATAGTATTGTAGTTACTACTTCCAAAGATTTAAAGGAGGCTTTGGCGCCTGCCCATTTTAATCAGCCAATGGTAACACAAGCGCCTGCTGTGATTACTTTTTGTGCCGATTTTAACCGGTTTAATAAATGGTGCCGACAGCGAAATGCCGAGCCAGGATACGATAATTTTTTATCGTTTTTAACTGCAGCCATTGATGCATTGCTGGTGGCGCAAAATGTTTGCACGGCTGCCGAAAGCACAGGGCTGGGTATTTGTTATCTGGGCACTACTACCTATAATGCCCAAAAAATCATTGATATATTAAAACTTCCTAAAGGGGTGGTTCCTGTTACAACCATCACCTTGGGTTATCCGGCTGAAATACCAGAACTTACCGACCGTTTACCATTGGAGGCTGTGTTGCATTACGAAACTTACAAAGATTATTCGGCCAGTGACATTAATCAATATTACGGTAAAAAGGAGCAGATGGAAGTTTATCAGAAATTTGTGAAGGAGAATAACAAGGAAACTCTGGCTCAGGTTTTTACCGATGTGCGCTACAAAAAATCTGATAATGAGCATTTTTCCGTTGCATTGCTCAATGTTTTAAAAAATCAGGGCTTCATGTAAGAATCTGTTTAAATTTAAAATTGAAATTAATGTTAAGATGATTAGACTTGAAGTTTACGGAATCCCGAGAATCGGGATAAGATTATTAGACGGATAGATATGTCTTGAAAGATGCTAAGACATCTTAAAAACTTACAAATCTTCTCTATCCATCTTATCCCGATTCTCGGGACCTCAAGATGCAGGTGCAGTTCCGATTTGTCGGAAACGCGATGCTTCGCTTCTAAATATCTTATATCTAAATTTAAAGAGTTACTAAGATCTTAAGGGTTTTTACGCAACCTTTTTTATTTCCTGTCATCATTACCACAGTAATAACTTAAAACTAATAGCAATGAAACTAATTTTTTCATTAATAAGTATAGGCGTTTTATTGTGTTATGGATGCCAAAACGACCAGGAACCGGTTGTTGTAAAAGAAGAGTTCACGCTTAAGTCGCTTGAGTTAATTGAGCAAACAAATGCTTTTAACTGGGAGCTTTTCCAGACTATGAATCAACTTGAAGAGGAGGGCAAGAATCTGGTTATCTCACCTTTAAGCATAACTCAGGCATTTGGAATGGCCATCAATGGCGCTACAGGTAGCAATCTGGATGAAATGCTTCAGGTTTTTGGTTACGATAATACCGATGGCATGAATGCTGCCTACAAAAATATTCGTGGTGCACTTTCAACCGCCGATCCAAAAGTGACCATTGGTATTGCCAATTCGGCATGGTATCGGCAGGACTTTACCATCAAAGAACCATTTTTTAATGCATTGAAACAATATTACGATGCAAAAGTTAGCGGACTGGATTTTTCCAACATAAACGCATCTAAAAAAGCCATGAACGATTGGGTAAACCAAAACACCAAAGGGAAAATTCCATCAATTATTGAAAATATTTCTGATGATAATATATTGTTCCTGATTAATGCAGTCTATTTTTATGGCTCATGGTCGAATAAATTCGATAAGTCGAACACCACCACTGCCCCGTTTTATTTATCAAATGGGACAAATGTACAGGTGAAAATGATGTATCAGGAAGCTAACTTTGAAATTACGAGTCGCAATAAGTTCACGCTTTTGCGAGCTCCATATGCAAACGGCGCTTTTGCTATGAACATTTTACTTCCTAATGAAGGGGTGAAGGCCAATGAGGTCGTAAGCAGTTTAAATGCTACCGAATGGGCTGCTCTTAGAACCGATAAACCATCAGTAAAAGTTAAGTTTTATATGCCCCGGTTTAAAACCCAGTGCAGTTATGACCTGATCCCCAGCCTGCAATTACTGGGTATGCATAAGGCCTTTACCGATAATACAGGCTTCCACAATATTGCCGACGCGCCCATTGTTATTAGCGAGGTTAAGCACAAAACATTTATCGAAGTGGATGAAAAAGGTACCGAGGCAGCTGCTGCCACAAGTATTGGTTTTGAGCTTACCAGTATGCCACAAACTTCGGTTTTTCGGGTCGACCGTCCTTTTGTCTTTATAATATCTGAAAAAACAAGCGGGGCCGTTTTGTTTGCCGGAAAAATTGAAAATCCTTTACAGGAAGAATAAATTAAGATTTGAAAGTAATGCTGTTTGAGATAAGAAGAAATTTAGATTAAAGACAGAAAAATTAGACTCTTTAGATGGTTTAGTTGTTCAGAATATAAAAGTTTCAAATCCGACCTTTGGGGCTGTACATTATAACTGTAAAAATCAGCATTACCTGATTGTTCAGACTTGGCGCCTTAAAGTTCTCACCATCAGTAAAATTTATGATGATGAGGACTTTAAGCTTTTTACACTAAATCTTCTCAGGTGTAACTATTCATTTAATCTCTAAAATTATATACGGCGCTGGCCTGCCGGGTTGGCATCAGCAGCATATCGTTTACATTGACATGCGCCGGCCGGGTAATCATAAATTCAATGGCATCGGCCACATCTTCCGCATACAAGGGTGTTAGTCCCTTATACACATTATCTGCTTTTTGCTTATCACCATGGTAGCGCACTATCGAAAATTCAGTTTCTACCATTCCCGGCGATATGGAAGAAACTTTTATGTTGTGAGGAAGCAAATCAATACGCATACCTTTGGTGAGTGCATGTACAGCGTGTTTGGTGGCACAATAAACATTACCATTGGCATAAACATCCGAGCCGGCAATTGAACTTACATTGATAATATGACCACTTTTACGCTCTATCATTCCGGGTATGACCAACTGACTCATGGTGAGCAATCCTTTAATATTGGTATCAATCATTTGTTCCCAATCGGCCCAGTCCCCATCTTGTATTGGGTCGTTTCCGGCAGCTAATCCTGCATTGTTTACCAAAATATCAATTTTTTGCCATTCGTCAGACAATTTTTTCCATGCTTGTTGTGTTGCCTCGCGGCTACGAATGTCGAAGCACATTATTTGCACAATAACATTATTTTTTTCTAATTCCTGCTGCAATGCCATAAGTCGCTCCATTCGTCGTCCGGTTATTATTATTTTATATCCATGACCCGCGATTTTTCTGGCTGTTGCCATCCCAATGCCTGAGGTTGCACCGGTTATCAGCGCTATTTTTTTCATAATCCAAATTATTTGTTTGTTGTAAATTGATTTTCGGGTTTGCAGTCTGACTGAATTTTTCTATTTTCAGGAAGTTTTTCAAGTTAAAAACAAACCAATGTAAAGGTACTTATTTTAAGTGACGCCTTAGCATTTACCTTAAACTATCGCTTATGTCTGCAACCGATGTTACCATTTATGATGCTGAAACTTTTAATTTGTCATCTGAAGAGTTTGACAAAATTCAGCAGATTCTTGGGCGAAAACCAAATCTTCTTGAATTGGAACTTTTTTCAATTCTTTGGTCCGAACATGCCAGTTATAAAAATTCTCTTAAATGGCTCGAGCTTCTGCCGCGAAAAGGAGAAGGTGTGGTTATTGAAGCAGGCAGGGAGAGTGCCGGTGCCATTGATATAGGCGATGGCCTGGTTTGTGTGTTTAAGCTTGAATCGCATAACCATCCCTGTGCTGTTCAGCCAAGGTTGGGCGCATCAACCGGATTAAGGGTGGTAACCCGCGATATTTTTTCAATGGGCGCAAAGCCTTTGGCTTTTTTAAACTCCTTGCGTTTTGGCGATGGCGAAAGAGATACTGCCCGATGGTTGTTTGATGAGGTTGTTAACGGCCTGGCCGATTTTGAAAAGGGTTTTGGAATTCCTGTTGTGGGTGGCGAGGTTTTTTTCTGCAATAGTTACAATTCAAGCCCTATTGTTAATAATATGGTAGTGGGTGTTGCCCGTAAGGACGATTTGGTTTCGGCAGTGGCTAAAGGTGAAGGAAATTTAATTGCAATTGTAGGTATTGCAACCGGTAACGAAGGCATTGATGGCGATGCCTTTACAGCCGATTTAATTACCGATAACGGAACCAAAGGTATTACAGTTGATTATTTAAAAAATGTGGAGGTTGAGGTTAGTTTGAATAAACTGATTCAGAAACTGATTAAAGAGAAGTTAATAATTGGAGTACAACCTATTGGCGCACAAGGAATAGCCGGAGCAGTTACCGAAATGGCAGCACGTGGTAATAGCGGCGTTACTGTTCGTACCGATGGGGTTCCTTTAAGAGACAATAGGTTAACTCCACGCGATATCCTGATATCTGAAACCTGGGGTCGTATGCTTATTTGCATTACACCCGATAATGCCGACAAAGTGCGCTCTTTGGCATTGGACCATAATGTGGAATACGGAATAGTGGGAAAAGTAACATCCGATGAGTTTTTTAGCCTTTATTCAGGCAGTGAATTGCTGGCTCAGTTACCTGTAAAATTTTTGGGATTGGGAGGTAAAGCCCCTGTTTACGACCCAAAGTTTGAAAATGCAGAAACCTTGGCCCACAACAGTGTTGTGGATGATTTGCCCGAACCCGACCATTATCCTAAGGTGGTTAAGCAAATGATTAACTCATTGAATCTGGCATCAAAAAAATATCTCAGCAAAAAATTCTCCAAATCGCTTAGAGCCGAAGATATCAGTTCTAAGTATCCCTCCGATGCTTCAATTATTGAAATTAAGGAAAATGGAGGCGCTTTAGTTGCTACTCTCGATTGCAATCCAGGCTATATGTCGGCCGACCCCTTTAAAGGTGCTCAGATTGCTGTTGCCGAAGCAGCCAGAAATATTGTTTGCGCGGGAGGTAAACCCTTGGCCATCTCCGATTGCCTGAACTTCGGAAATCCAAACGATCCAAAGGCTTATGGAGCATTTGTAGCCTCTGTGAAGGGTATTGCCGAAGCCTGTAAAATGTTTAAAGTACCTGTTATTAGTGGTAATGTCAGTTTTTATAACCAGCGTTCTGTCGAAGGTCAGATTCTACCTATTGTGCCTTCACCCATCATAGGAATGGTTGGCTTGTTAAGAAAAGCTGAGCAGCATACCACGCTTTCGTTTAAACATAAAGGCGATATGATATTTCTGGTGGGCAGGTCGCGAAACGATGTTAATGGCTCTGAATATATCCGCTTGATTCATAAAATTGAAATTTCTAAGCCGCCTGTTTATATTCCTGAGGAAGAACAGGAACTGCATCAGGTAGTGACAGGCATGATAGAAAATGGTCTTGTTCGTTCGGTTCATGATGTTTCCAATGGTGGGTTATTCCTTACCTTGCTCGAAAGTGCCGTGCCTCTTGGTTTTGGATTTGATATTACCTCCGATGCCGAAATACGGAAAGATGCCTTTTTGTTTGGAGAATCGCAAAGCCGTATTGTAGTCTCTGTATCGCCCGAAAAGCAGGATATGTTTGTGGATTACATGGTTGAACAGGAGTTTCCATTCTCCATTTTAGGGCATGTAACCAAAGGTGAAATACGGGTGGACGATGAATCGTACGGTTTTGTTGAAGACTTCCGTAAGGCTTTTGAGAACAGACTAAAAGATTGGGTCGAAGGAGCCAAATAATGATTGATGAAACAGCCTGAATTTTTTGAAAAGTCGTTTACTATTATAAACCTGTTCAAATTTACCTATTTTTGCATTCTAAATTCCAGAAACACCAGACACCACCATTGGATGTCTGATTAAAAAACTGTTTAAATTTAGATTTAAGATTTTTAGATTTAAGATAAATGGAGAAGATTAATAAGTTTTTATAGATGTCTCAGCATTTTGCCAGACTAATCTGTTCATCTAATAATCTTATCCCGATTCTCGGGATTCCGTAAACTTCAAGTCTAATCATCTTAATAATAATTTCAAAGTAAAATTTAAACAGATCCTAAATGCAGTTTGTTGTTTTTTAGTATCAGTAAGATTTTAATATTCAGGAGAAAAGATGAGTGTAAAGCCCTATAATAACCATGATGGTTCCAAAAAAGAGCAGGTAACCAATATGTTTAACCGAATTGCTCCACATTACGATTTTCTAAACAGGTCATTATCGTTTGGCATCGACCGCATCTGGCGCCGAAGGGTTATTAATCTGCTCACCGATTTAAAAATGCCCTATATATTGGATGTGGCCACCGGAACAGCCGATTTAGCCATAGAAGCCTCCAGATTAAAAACTACTTTAATATATGCTGTGGATATTTCTGCTGAAATGCTAAAAATTGCCCGGCAGAAAATTCGTAAGCGAGGTTTACAACACACGGTGCTTCTCAAAGAAGCTGATTCGGAATCATTACCCTTCGATAAAAACACTTTCGAGGCGGTTACTGTTGCTTTTGGTGTTCGAAATTTTGGCGATTTAAATAAAGGGCTTACTGAAATTACACGGGTGTTAAAGCCCGGCGGACGCTTGGTTGTGCTGGAATTCTCAAAACCATCGTCTTTCCCCATGAAACAGCTCTATAATTTTTACTTTACTAAAATTTTACCCTGGTGGGGCGGCATCATTTCAGGCGACAAAGAGGCTTATAAATACTTGCCGGCATCGGTTTTTAATTTCCCTGAAGGAAAGCACTTTCTCGATGAATTGCGTAAGGCGGGTCTTTTCCCTGTTCGTGAGTGGCGGCAAACTTTTGGTATAGCTACCATCTACGTTGCCGAAAAACCTTTACAATAAAGCCAATGAAGTTTCGTTTATTTTTTATAGAGACATTGGCTATTCCATACACAGGTTTTTCTGATATATTGGGGCAGGCAATCCGGCCTTTAAAAACCAATTCTGTTCGGATGAAAAAGCAAATCCTGATACTTTTACTTTTAATTGCTTCTTTTGCACTGCATGCGCAACCTCGCGACAAGGGAGCTCCAAATCTTCCTAATTTCGACGATAAAACCTTGAACTTTGGATTTTTAATTGGACTAAATACCATGGATTTCAGGGTTGTTCATAAAAGTCCTGATGCATTGGGCAATGGGGTGGCTCCACGATATGCCGATGTTGTTAACCTTAACCCGGGAATTAACCTGGGGATGGTGAGTAACTTCCGACTGAATAAATATATGAGTCTTCGTTTATTGCCCGGTATTAGTTTTGGGCAACGCGACTTACTATTTATCAATGCCGAGGGCAAGAAAGATGAATTTCCACTCGAAGTAAAATCAACGTTCCTGGAATGTCCCATTATGCTCAAATTCAACGGGGCTCGTATGCACAATGCCAAACCTTATTTTGTTGCAGGCATTAATCCACGTGTCGATTTGGCTAAAAGTAAAAAGGATGGGCTTTTAATGCGTCCCTTCGATTTATATTGGGAATTGGGTGCAGGAATTGATTCATATATGAGTTATTTCAGATTCTCTACTGAGTTTAAACTGTCGGTAGGTTTGGCAAATGTTCTAAACCCGGCCGGAACCGGCGAACCCGAAGATATTTATTATACTAAAGTACTCGACCGGCTTTCTTCCCGTATCTTTGTGCTTACTTTTTATTTCGAATAAATTGTTAAGCCGGGTTTTTCATTCATTCTTTGAAGAAAAGTTACATGAATGTTGAACTGTGGCAATTAATAAACCACAATGCTTTCTCGTGAAAAAGGAAATAATTCTTCGTTTACTGCCTGCTGAGGCTGCAAATAATCAGTTAATTAAGGAGCTTGTGGCGCGCCAGATGAAAGTGGCGCCTCAAAAAGTAACCGGTTATTATATTCGCCGGCGCTCCATTGATGCCCGCAAACATCCGGTTATGGTTCAGTTGCATATAAATGCCTGGGCCAATGCAGCTTTTCCTATTAAACAGCCAGTGTTATTTCAATATCCCAATGTTTCGTCTGGCATCAGAGTACTGGTAATTGGGGCAGGGCCGGGAGGACTATTTGCAGCGCTTAAGCTCATCGAGCTTGGATTGAAGCCCATTGTTATAGAACGCGGAAAAGATGTTAGTGAACGGAAGAAAGATCTGGCGCTTTTAAACCGGAATAATCCCGTTAATACAGAGTCGAATTACGCTTTTGGTGAAGGTGGAGCCGGAACTTTTTCAGATGGAAAACTCTATACCCGAAGTAAAAAGCGTGGCGATTTTGAACGTTTTCTGGAGGTTTTAAATTTTCATGGTGCCAGCGAAGATATTTTAATTGATGCCCATCCGCATATTGGAACCGACCGCTTGCCAACCGTCATTAAAAACATCCGCAACACTATTATAGCAGCCGGAGGTGAGGTGCATTTTAATACACGGCTAAACGATTTAATAATTGAGGGGGATGAAATAAAGGGTATTGTTACCTCATCAGGCGATAAAATCATGGCTGCTGCCACCATTCTGGCAACCGGACACTCGGCCCGCGATGTTTACGAATTGCTCCATCATAAAGCCATTTTGCTCGAATCAAAGGTTTGGGCAATGGGGGTAAGGGTTGAGCATCCTCAAACACTTATCGACCAAATTCAGTATCACAATCCCGAGGGCAGGGGGCAGTATTTACCTGCCGCCTCGTATTCTTTTACCTGTCAGGTGCAGGAGCGGGGAGTTTATTCTTTTTGCATGTGCCCGGGTGGTTTTATTGTACCTGCCATGACCGGCCCCAACGAAATGGTAGTAAATGGAATGTCGCCATCAGGTCGCAATTCGCCATATGCCAACAGTGGTATGGTTGTTGAAATTCGACCGGAGGATTTGGATGGATATAAAAAGTTTGGCCCATTGGCCGGATTGGCTTTCCAGCGCGAAGTGGAGCGCAACTGCTTTGTGAATGGAGGCAAAAATGTGATAGCGCCGGCACAACGATTAACCGATTTTGTTAACGGAAAATTATCGTTCGATTTGCCCGAGTGCTCTTATGTTCCCGGTACCATTTCGGCACCACTCCATTTTATTCTACCTCCCATTATTTCTGATCGCTTGCGCGAAGGATTCCGGTACTTTGGCAAATGGGCCAAAGGGTTTTTAACTCCCGAAGCCATTGTTTTGGGAACTGAATCAAGAACCTCTTCACCGGTTCGTATTCCCCGCGACCCTTTAACGTTGCAGCACGTTCAAATTAAAGGTCTGTTTCCATGTGGAGAGGGCGCCGGCTATGCCGGTGGAATAGCATCCTCAGCCCTCGATGGCGAAAAATGTGCCATCATGGCCGCGACTATGCTCGGCGTTCAGCTTCCCGAAATGGACTGACGCCTGAATTCAGCACAAATAACAGCAGTTGCAACGCCCACATTGAGCGATTCTGCGGATTTCCCAGCTTTTGAAAAATCAGGTATGGTTATTTTATTGGTTATAAATTTCTCAACATCCGGCCTTATGCCATTGCCTTCGTTTCCCATTATAATAATGGAATCCTGACTTAAAGTTTGATTATAAATACTCTCCCCTTTCAGAAAAGCACCATATACCGGATTTTTAAAGGAATTATTGTAAGTACTTAAAAATGCCGGAAGATTGGTATAATGCACGTTAACTTTAACCAAAGCACCCATTGATGCCTGAACAACTTTTGGATTATAAACATCAACAGTGTCAATACTGCAAACAATGTTGCCAATCCCAAACCAGTCGGCCAGCCGTATAATGGTTCCCAGGTTGCCCGGATCCTGAATTCCGTCAAGCACCAGAGTCAATCCTCTTTTTATGGCATTATTGTTGAAATGATTTTCCGGCTTGGGAAAAACTCCCAAAACATGTTGTGGCGTTTTTAATAGCGATATTTTTTTAAACTCATTGGCCGGTACAATGATGGTTTCAGAGTTTTTCTTACCGATTTCAGCATTAGCAGCCCATTGGTCGGTGCCAACCAAAAACTGAGGATGTAAGCCGGATTGAATTAAATCGTGGATCATTCGTGGCCCTTCGGCCAGAAAGAGCCCGTGAATATCACGTTGTTTTTTCTGCACCAGAGATGCAATGAGTTTTTGTCGGGCCTTACTTAACATGGTTCAAATTTGTAACTTTGCATGCAAAATTATAATAATATAGTACATTCGCAGAATGAATTCGATTCGAGTTCGTTTTATTTGGTATTAAGTAAATTCCTGATGGTTCGAAATAAATCCCACATATTATTTAAAATTGGTTTGGTTTTTTTAGTTGGGCTTGTTTTTTTTGGTTGTAAGTCAACTAAATATGTCTATCCTGGCGATAGGCTTTTAACTAAAGTTGAAATAAAAAATCCGGCACGTGATGTTTCCCGTCAGGAATTAAAATCTTACTTACGACAGCAGGAAAATTTAAGAATTTTGGGGTTTTGGAAGTTTCATCTTGGAATTTATAATTTGTCGGGGCGAGATGATAGCAAAGGGTTCAATAAATGGTTAAGGAGAATTGGTGAAGCTCCGGTTATTTATGATTCAACCCTCGTGCAACGTTCTGTCGACCAAATGAGCATTTTCCTGAAAAACCGGGGTTATTTTCTTGCTGAAGTTTCTGATACGGTTACTTTTCCATCGCGTAAAAAAGCAAAAGTTACCTATACAATTCATTCAGGCCCAAGGTATCGCTTAAATAATGTTTATTACAGAATTGAAGATGACAGCCTTCGCAATCTGGTTTTAAACGACACCGTAAACTCACTGTTGAGGCGCGGGCGGGCATTCACTACCGATTTGCACAACCGCGAGCGCGACCGAATCACCCAAAAACTTAGGAATAACGGTTATTATGCCTTCTCCCGTGAGTATATTTATTTCTTAGCCGACAGTTCACTGGGTAACTACAAAATCAACGACACGCTGGTGCTCATGAGGCCTTCACAGCAAACCGGGGTAGCCGAGGCAGGCGATTATCATCGTAAATATGTAATTGGCGATGTTCAATTTCAGGTTGGTACCGACCCTCAGGAATTAATTCTTAACGAAAGCACCGAATTATACAAAACCGACACCATTCATTATCTGGGCTTTAAAATTGTATATGAAGGGAAAATGAATTTCCGCCCCGATGTGCTTACAAACAGTAATTACATTAATCCAGGCGAGCTTTATCAATCCGATCTGGTTGAGAGAACCCAGTTTTTGCTCAGTAGTTTACGTTTGTTTAAGTATATCAATATTCGTTTTAGAGAGGTCGATAATGTCGTGGATGAAAATGGACGTAAGTTTCTTGATTGTATCATACACGTGGTTCCGGGTAAATATCAAAGTTATGCTGTTGAAATTGAAGGTACCAACTCATCGGGAAACCTTGGCGCTGCTGGTAATTTTAAATATCAGCATAAGAATCTGTTAAATGGTGCCGAATTATTTACGCTGAACACACGCCTGGCCCGACAGAACCAATTAGTAATGCGGCAAAGCAATAAGGAGCAGTTTAATACACTCGAATTTGGTGGCGAAACATCAATTGTGCTGCCCAAATTTGTTTTACCCTTTAAAATTGAAAGGTTCAGGCAACAGTATAATCCGCGCACCACCATTGCGCTGGCTTATAACTACCAACGACGCCCCGATTATACCCGTACCATTGCCAATGCCAGGCTTGGGTACAACTGGCGTTCATCCCGATTTTTAACACACTCCTTTTTCCCGCTTGATTTTAACCTGGTGAATATTCCCCATGTCAGTGCCAACTTTAAAGAGTACATTGAAGATAAGTTTTTAAAATATACTTACGAGGACCACCTTATTGTAAATATGAATTACAGCTTATTGTACAACGAACAGGTGTTAGGTCAAAACCGGAATTTCTGGTACCTCAGGTATAACATTGAATCAGCCGGGAATATGCTTGATTTAATGGCACCTTTATGGTCTGATAAAACAGATGATGGTTTTTATCAGATACTTGGCATTCGCTATGCTCAGTACCTCAAAAACGATGTCGATATTAGATATCATCAACGCATAAACAGTGTTACATCCATTACTTACAGGTTTTTTGGAGGGGTTGGCGTACCATATGGAAACCTGAATGTTCTTCCTTTTGAAAAACGTTATTTTTCGGGTGGTGCTAATAGTGTGAGGGCATGGCCGGTGCGGGGGCTTGGCCCTGGTTCTTATAAAGAAGAAAACCTCACGTCGTACAACTATTATAACCAAACTGCCGATATAAAGTTGGAATTCAACGTCGAGTATCGTTTTAAACTCTTTTGGGTACTCGAGGGAGCTTTATTCCTCGATGCGGGCAATATTTGGAGCATAAGGCCTGAAGCCTCAGTTCCCGGAGGATTGTTCAAAATAGATGAGTTCTATAAACAAATGGCTTTGGGAACCGGTTTTGGTACCCGATTCGATTTTAAATACTTTATATTCAGAGTCGATACTGGTTTAAAACTGCACGACCCCTCTGCTGAGTCAGGTAAAAAATGGATTCCCGGCTCAAGACCTTATACCTGGAATGATGTGGCTTTTAATTTTGCCATTGGCTATCCCTTCTGATTCATTCACCAACCAGAGTTAATACAGCCTGACAATAAAAACTCAGTAACTGTTTAAATTTAGTTTTCTAATTTTATTAAAGAGGATAAGAAGTTTAGACTCGTGTTCCGGTTCATCGGAAACAGACAGATAGACGTGTCCCGGTTTATCGGGATTAGACTATATAGAAAAAAGAGACAAACAAGATTGTTAAGTTATTTTATTCATTATAAGCATTATATGTTTTTTTGTCTATGTCCGATGAACTGGAACACGTGTCTAAAATTCTTTTGTCTATTGTCTAAAAAATAATTTTAAACAGATTCTCAGATAAATTATAAATTGTGTTTTTTTGTTATTACGAACCTTTGTTATCACTGCGAAAGTTTTATCAAATAAAAAAGGTGCCTTGGAGGGCACCTTTTTATTATTTAATTAAAAACGATTGAATTAAGCTTTTCCCGCTGAACCAAGTACGTTTTCATTTTTGTGTTTGTAAAGCGCCTTAAGCACGTCACGGGCAGGACCAAGATATTTACGTGGGTCAAATTCACCGGGATTCTCGGCCAATACTTTGCGAATGGCAGCAGTCATAGCCAAACGGCCGTCTGAATCGATGTTGATTTTGCAAACAGCCGATTTTGCAGCCCTGCGCAATTGGTCTTCAGGAATACCAACAGCTTCTTTCATAGCACCACCATATTTATTAATAGTAGCAACATGTTCTTGTGGTACCGATGATGCCCCGTGTAATACAATGGGGAATCCGGGAATACGTTTTTCAATTTCTTCCAGAATCTCAAATTTCAATGGAGGAGGAACCAAAATACCTTCAGCATTGCGGGTGCATTGTGCAGGCGTAAATTTGTGCGCTCCGTGCGAAGTGCCAATCGATATAGCCAATGAATCTACTCCTGTCCGTTTCACAAAATCTTCAACTTCTTCAGGACGAGTGTATGTAGAATGTTCTGCAACAACGTCATCCTCAACACCAGCCAATACTCCAAGTTCACCTTCTACAGTAACGCCATGGGCATGTGCGTACTCAACAACCTTTTTTGTAAGTGCAATGTTTTCCTCATAGGAGTGGTGTGAACCATCAATCATAACCGACGAAAAACCGTTGTCGATACATTCTTTGCAAATTTCGAACGTATCACCATGGTCGAGGTGTAGAACGATGGGTATCTCATAACCCAACTCTTTTACATACTCAACTGCACCCTTTGCCATATTACGCAGCAGGGTGGCATTGGCATATTTACGGGCACCTGAAGATACCTGAAGAATTACGGGCGACTTTGTTTCAACACAAGCCTGAAGAATAGCCTGAAGCTGCTCCAGATTGTTGAAATTGTAAGCCGGAATGGCATAACCGCCGGCAACAGCTTTTGCAAACAGTTCTTTGCTGTTTACCAAGCCAAGTTCTTTGTAACTAACAGCCATTTTTTTAGTTTTTATGTTTGTTTATTGTTTAAATATCAAGACTTCTCATCTATTCGAAATCTGGTTCAAAAGTAATTAAACCTGCTAACTTTTACAATTTTTCAGCTCCCTGTATTTGTATATTTGA
Organism: uncultured Marinilabiliaceae bacterium; assembly: GCA_964521525.1. Lineage (GTDB taxonomy): Bacteria > Bacteroidota > Bacteroidia > Bacteroidales > Marinilabiliaceae > CALEUX01. The sequence continues at coordinate 21,251 of CAZFTD010000026.1, forward strand.
AATTTAATAGTATGATTTAACTTTTAATGAGAATTTTATACATTTGAAGCCTTGTTACAAGTTTTTTTTAATGCTGAAGACGTTAATCTTAGTAACTGTTTAAAGTTTTTATTAAAGACTAATAGAAGTTTAGACTCCAGACAGATGAATTAGACTAAATAGAAAGAAGAGACAAACTATACTGTTAAGTTATTTTGCTTATTTTAAGCATTATAAGGCTTATGTCTATGTCCGATGAACCGGAACACGTGTCTAAAATTCTTTTGTCTTTTGTCTAAAAAATAATTTTAAACAGATTCTTATTTTAGCGAATTAATAAACCGAACATATATTTTAAAGTGATGAACCAGAACAGGGATAGTTTTACCAGTAAATTCGGAGTTATAGCTGCAGCGGCAGGGTCGGCCATAGGTTTAGGAAACATTTGGAGATTTCCATATGTATTGGGAGAAAATGGAGGTGCTGCATTTTTATTAATTTACCTCTTCTTTATTCTGGCTATTGGTATGCCGGTTATGCTGTCTGAAATAATGATTGGCCGTAAAGCTCAGATGAACATCTTTGGTGCATTCAGAAAGCTGGCTCCTGGAAGCATATGGCCATTGGTTGGAATAATGGGGGTAGGAGCTGCTTTTATGATACTCTCTTTTTATGCTGTTGTAGCTGGCTGGACGTTGGATTATGCTTTTCTAGCCTTTAAAAATGAGTTTGCAGGTAAAACGCCCAATGAAATCAGTGCTATTTTTAATGATATTTCAGGCAGTATATGGAAATCCATTTTGCTTATGTTGGCATTTATGGGTTTAAGCGCCTGGATTGTACGTTCCGGTATAAAAGATGGTATAGAAAAATATACCAAGATATTAATGCCCATGCTATTGGCTATTATTATTTTGCTTAATGTCAGAGCCCTTACTTTAGATGGGGCTTCTGCAGGACTAAAATTTCTATTCACACCCGATTTTAGTAAAATAAATGCAAATGTGATACTTGAAGCATTAGGTCAGGCTTTTTTCTCGCTAAGTCTGGGAATGGGGGTAATGGCCACCTATGGCTCCTATATTAAAAAGGGCGAATCGCTTGGGCAAACAGCTATTTCTGTTTCTTTGGCCGACACGTTTATTGCTGTATTAGCTGGTGTAGCAATTTTCCCTGCTGTTTTTGCGTTTGGAATTCAACCCAACGCAGGCCCGGGGTTGGTTTTCGTTACATTACCCGGAATTTTCAATCAAATGCCGGGCGGTTATTTCTTTGCCATTTTGTTTTTTATATTATTAATAATTGCAGCACTCACATCCTCCATCTCATTACTCGAAGTGGTTGTGGCTTACTTTACCGAAGAACTTAAAATGAAGCGGGCTTTTGCCACCTGGCTGGCTGCCGGAATCATGTCGGCACTTGGTGTTTTATGCGCCACTTATGATAGGCTATTTACCTTTTTTGAGAAAACATCGTCCAACGTGTTGCTCCCTCTGGGGGGCTTGTTGATAGTTATTTTTGTAGGATGGGTTCTGGGTCTGAAAAATGTTCGCGACGAACTGGAAGCCGATGGAAAAGTTGCCCGGTATTTCCTTCCCTTTGTATTTGTCATTAAGTTTATGGCTCCTATTGCCATTGCCATTGTGTTTTTATATAGCCTTGGTTTGCTGCGTTTTTAGGAAAACGGTAAAAGTGATAAACAGAATAACTTATTGAAAATATGGCTAATAAGCTACGTACCTTAAGTCTTTAAGTTTTATGTCTATTGTCTGAAAATTTTTAACTTATAATTCATAACCGCTACTAATTTTTTCTATTGCAATAGTTTCATGCTTTTTTTATCTTGAGTGAAAAAAAATGTGGAAAGACTACCTCGCTTTTTCTCGTCAGGAACAAAAAGGGCTTATTTTCATGGCCTGTATAATCCTGCTTTTGGTTCTTTACAGGCTTACTATTCCATTGTTTGTTTCTGCACCGCAGGTTTTTGTCAGCAAGGAAGACTCTCTTTTTTTAAAGCACGATTTTATTATTAGTGCGCATGATGCAGATGGGTTGCATCATATTCCATATTTTAATCCCAACAAAGTTTCCTACCAGTTTTTGTTAGATATAGGTCTCGATGCACGAACTGCGGGCAATTGGGTAAATTACCTGAAAAAGGGCGGCTCATTTAATAAAATTGATGATGTGGGTAGGATTTATGGTATGAACAACACTCTGTTGCTGGAGCTAAAACCATATATGTACCTCCCAACAGCCAACCAAAACTCAATTACCCTTTCAAATCATATTCCTTTTGACGACAATATTACACTTGATTTAAACAGGATAGACAAAGACGAGCTTCTCTCAATCGGTTGGACAGAAGCGATGATTGACACCTTGAAATTTTTTACAGAGAATTACTGGATAAAAGAGCGATTCAATACATCGCGCATAAAAAATTGGAACGTTGATTCTGTTATAAGCTTGAATAAATTATTAGTCCCTAAGAAAATCAAAACTGACTCTGATTATTTGTTTGTACTCGAAATGAACAGTGCCGACACCTCCCAATGGATGCTTTTAAAAGGAATTGGGCCGGTTTTAAGCCGACGTATTGTTGCTTACCGCAATAAACTTGGAGGTTTTATAACCCCCGACCAATTAATGGAGGTATATGGAATTTCTCCAATACTGGTTGATAATATCAAGCCTTATCTTACAGTCGATTCGCTAAAGCTATCAAAACTCGATATTAACAGGGCATCTATTCGCCAGCTTCGCGACCATCCATACATGGGGTTTTATAAAGCCCAGGCATTAATTGAAGAGCGACAGAAAAGAGGACGGTTTAATTGTGCCACCGAACTGCTCGAATTACCGCTTTTCAATGATCCGGTTTGGGAAAAATTAAAGCACTATCTGGCTGTGAAATAATTTAGCCCTTATAAAAAAAAATATCAGAAAATTTGTCATAATCACCAAACTTCATTTTCTTTGCAGCCGAAAATTTTGCCTGAATGGAATAGATATTTTTCCATAAAGCATTGAAATAGCAAATATTAATTATAACTTTGCAAGCCAAAAAAATTAAAACAAAACCATTATGATCGTTGTACCCATTAAAGAAGGCGAAAACATTGAAAGAGCTCTAAAGAAGTTCAAAAGAAAATTTGAAAAAACCGGAGCAATGCGTGAGTTACGTTCACGTCAGGCTTTTACAAAACCTTCGGTTGTTAAAAGAGAGCAAAAGAAAAAGGCTATTTATATCCAACAGCTTCAAAGAGAGGAAGAATAGTCACATAACTATATTTTTTTGAAATTGTCTTATTTTTCTCCACTTTTATTCGTATATTCGTGTATAAGAGGGGATAAATAAGACATTTTTGTACATGTTTCATACTGAGGGATTTTTTGAATATTTAAAGTACGAGAAGCGTTGTTCGCCTCATACCATTACCGCATATGAAGGAGACTTGAAGCAGTTTTTTGCTTTTATTGAGTCTGCCGGTGTTAATTCTATCTCAGAAGTAAATTCAAAAAATATTCGCGGCTGGATTGTTCAAATGCATAAAGAGGGTATAAGCCCCCGATCCATACACCGGAAAATATCCTCCTTAAAAACGCTTTTTAAACATCTGCACCGGCATGGAATAGTCGACGGAAATCCTGCCCAATTGGTAGTTCTGCCTAAAATTCCAAAAAAACTCCCATTCTTTTTAAAAGAGAAAGAAATGGAAGTGCTGCTCGATCATATTGATTTTGGTAATGATTACGAAGGCATCCGAAACAAGTTGATACTTGAATTGTTTTATGGTACAGGGATGCGCCTTTCGGAAATGGTTGAGTTGAGAACTTCTGATATTGATTTATCCAGAAACCTTGTAAAAGTTTTGGGTAAAAGAAATAAAGAGCGATTAATTCCACTAACAAATGAATCTGTTTTATTATTGAATGCGTATAATATTATAAAAGAGCAAACATTTGGCCATGGGTTTTCACCCTGGCTGCTTTTAACCAACAAAGGAGATAAAATTTATCATAAACTGATATACAGGGTAGTTCATTCATCTTTACAATTGGTAACAACCATGCAAAAGAAAAGCCCCCATGTTTTGCGACATACTTTTGCAACGGTATTGCTTAACCGAGGCGCCGATCTTAATGCCATTAAGGAGCTTCTGGGGCATTGCAATTTAACCGCAACCCAGATTTATACACACAATACTTTTGAAACATTAAATGCTATTTATAAACAAGCTCATCCCAGAGCTTAAAACAATGGAGGATAGATCATGAACATTACGATTCAATCTGTGCATTTTGATGCCGCTGAGAAATTGGAAAATTTCATCAATCAGAAGGTTAATAAACTGGAAGTTTTTTATGATGGAATTCTATCAGCAGAAGTCATTCTGAGGCTTGACAAGTCTGAAAGTACAGAGAACAAGCTGGTGGAGATATCTCTGGATATTCCCGGAAACAACCTCTTTGCTAAAAAACAAAGTAAGACCTTTGAAGAAGCTGTTGATTTAGCCTGTGATGCTTTAAAAAAACAATTAACCAAACGGAAAGAAAAAATAAAAGCCAAATAATACTATTATGTTGCCCAACATATGGGTTGGTTTGCACCCGGTTAATTTTTAGCCGGGTGTTTTTTTATTCAACCCGATGCAGTAACAACTTAATAAAACCAAAAAATATTTCTTTTTTTTGTGTTAATTGAAAAATATTATACATTTGCACACCATTTTAAGAAAGATAAATAACCGTATAAATATTTAATAGGCTGGTTATCATGAGTGATCAGCCTATTAAAATGAAATGTCGGTAACGTCTTTTTTATAAGTTGGCTAAATAAAAGCATTGTAATTCAGGTGGATATAAAAATCGGGTTCGTATTTTTAATAAAGTCTCAAAAATTAGAACATTAATTCTGATTTAAGAGTTTTTTTGTGCTTTAAAAATCACTAACTTTGTGGGCCTGAAAAAATGCGGGAGTAGCTCAGTTGATAGAGCATCAGCCTTCCAAGCTGAGGGTCGCGGGTTTGAGTCCCGTCTCCCGCTCACAGTTTTAAGCCGATGTAGCTCAGGGGTAGAGCGCTTCCTTGGTAAGGAAGAGGTCATGGGTTCAATTCCCATCATTGGCTCTGGTATATTAAATGTATTTAAAGTTGAAAAGTGGTTTCAATATTGTTCAAATTGTCTAAATAATTTCGAGTTATGGCTAAAGAAACATTTCAAAGGACGAAGCCTCACGTTAATATCGGTACCATTGGTCACGTTGACCACGGTAAAACTACCCTGACCGCCGCTATCACCATGGTATTGGCAAAAAAAGGGTTATCCGAAGTTAAGAGTTTCGATTCTATTGACAACGCTCCTGAAGAAAAAGAGCGTGGTATTACCATTAACACCGCTCACGTTGAGTATCAGACTGAAAACCGTCACTATGCTCACGTTGACTGTCCCGGTCACGCCGACTACGTTAAAAACATGGTAACTGGTGCTGCTCAGATGGACGGAGCTATCCTGGTTTGTGCTGCTACTGATGGTCCTATGCCTCAAACACGTGAGCACATTCTACTTGCTCGTCAGGTAAACGTTCCTAAAATCGTTGTTTTCATGAACAAGGTTGATATGGTTGACGACCCTGAATTGTTAGAGCTTGTAGAAATGGAACTTCGCGACCTATTAAACTTCTATCAATTTGATGGCGACAATACTCCTGTTATTCAGGGTTCTGCTCTTGGCGCTATGAACGGAGAAGCTCAGTGGGAAGAAAAAATTATGGAACTGATGGATGCAGTTGATACCTGGATTCCACTTCCTCCCCGTGATGTTGAAAAGCCATTCCTAATGCCTGTTGAGGACGTGTTCTCAATCACTGGTCGTGGTACTGTTGCTACAGGTCGTATCGAAACTGGTATCA
>CAZFTD010000027.1:0-26837 GCA_964521525.1 uncultured Marinilabiliaceae bacterium
ACGTATTAATTTTAAAAAGTAACGCAGAAACCAATAAAAAAATTGCTAACGATTATAAAAAAAATAAAACACCTTTTTAGACTAAGTCATAATATTAAGTAAGTCATAAATTTACGAATTGTTCTCACTAACGTCAATAGCTCATTAAAACGGATTAAAATCAGGCTCCGTTTTCATTACTTTTTACTAATATTGCCTTGCAAAACCAAAGCAAAACAACCAAACTCCTGTACATGAGAATCGATCATCATCTACATATGAAAGATGAGGAGATAATTAAAAAAATCGTTGAGGATAATAATCCCCAATTGTTTGAAATTATCTATAACCGTTATTATCGCAGGGTTGTTGATAAATGCTACAGCATGCTTAAAGATAAAAGCCTTGCCGAGGAATCGGCCAATGATATATTATCTAAAGCCTTTGAAAAATTAGAGAGATTTAAGGGGCAGTCGACCTTCTCTTCGTGGCTCTATGCCATTACTTATAACCACTGCATTGATTACCTGAGGCTGAAAAAAAGGTTGCACTATCCAAACTGGAATAAAAACAACAATATTCCTGAAATCATTGACGATGCGGAAGAAGATTTCCCTGAGATTTCTTTTTCGCATCTCAAAAAAATATTAGAGATGATTCACCCTGAAGAAAGGGCCCTTTTATTGATGCGTTACGAGTACAATTTGCCAATAAAACAAATTGGTGCTTCATTGCGGATAAGCGAAAGTGCAGCAAAAATGCGTATTAAAAGAGCAAAGGCCAGAGTATTGTACCATTTTAAGAATATTGAAGAAGACAGTCAAATCTAAATCCTAAAAACAAACTTAGGAGAAAAAACTATTTTAAAATAATAATTATAACAATTATTGGCAGTAACACCCACCAACCTTAAAGGCTAGTGGCAAATAGCTTTGTTGAAGTCTCCAAAAAATAGATTCATGAAAAGGTTATTACATAAAATTTTAGGTGGAGATACCATTTCTCCAACACCTGCAGCAAAAAAATGCTTAAATACTACTTTCAAAAACGCTAAAAGTATTGAATGGAGCCAAATTGAAAACGGGTATGAGGCTATATTTTATATTAATGAGCAGGAGCACATCTCTCACATCACTAGAGAAGGTGTGCTAACAGAATACAGAATCAACCTTAGCCCTTCCAATTTACCCGATATTATTAAAGTTGCTGCCGCTATGCATGGCGAAATAATGAATGCCATCAGTATTCACCAACCGGGAAACGAAATCACCTATGAATTGATTTCCCGAAACACTGAACTCGATCGCTTTACTGTTTTGTTTCATGCAGATGGCTCATTATTAAAGAAAACCAGGCTTTAAAATCACCTTCATGTTTCTATGGCCTACCTGAACCAAGCACCGCAATTTTTCGGGTTTCGCTTACCTTTCCGCTTAAATTGAAACTTCTCACCCAAATAACATATATCCCCGTTGCGCATCTGCCACCTTGGTCATTTAATCCATCCCAGGTAAAAAAACCGACTGTTCCAACCATCTGATTGTTTATTAAATGCCTTACAGGTTTTCCTTCGCGGTTAAAAATGGTAACACTACAGGTGTTTCCCGGCTCTAAAAATGAATATCTAATCATCAAAAGGTCATTCATCCCATCCTGATTGGGAAAAAACACTTCGGGCTCAACAGATATAAAGTCGGTATATGGAACAGTTTCTGCAACCACCATCTGCGAATTTCTCATACCGGGAGTTCCATAACCGCTTGAAGCCGATGCCGAATGCCAGTTTGACTTACTTTGTGTGGGTGCATTAACATCAATTCTTTCAAGAGCAACGCCTTTCTTGCTTGCCAGCAAACTAAAATGCATGCTTTCATGATAATCGAACCTGTCAAACGGTTGACCACTAACGTCCGTCACAAAAATGGTTCCCTCTTTAGTCAGATAGTTAGGCAATTCGGACAAATGTATAATTGCCCGATTATCTTCCACAACATAATTATTTAATAGCCAGATTCTATCAGGGGTAAAAGCCAAATACTTTTCAGGCAAAAATAAGCGCTTTGTTTGCGATAACCTTACTAATTTCTCAGGGTTGCCATCTGCCGTTGCACGGGCCACATAAATCTCTGACAAATCCAGTATTTTATCCGACCGGTTATACAATTCGAGGTAATCTGAACCATTGGTAGGCGGATCGTAAAGCAATTCATTGATAACAAGATCGCCTGCATCTGGTTTTTCAGGCCAGCCAAAATGCAGATCATTATATCCTGTTAAACGGTTCCCTGCCAAATCAGAAGGTAGATTATTGAAAATCAATGTAAAAACTGTTTTTTCAGGCAAATCACTCTGGAAACAAACTTCTGTTTCCTTAAGAAAAACCTCCTCGGCTTTACATGAAGCAATGTTCAATATGGTGGGCTTCACTGCCGGCTGAAATAAATCCATACAACCAGTCATCAACATTGGTTCCGAAAACTCAACAACCATGCAATTTTTAGATCTCACATAATAACCAGTTATTTCAGGAGCTCTGGTATCTGCAAAACTTGTTGCAATAGAATTCGATCTTCCGGGGGTTCCTCCTGATTCATGATTACTAAAACTCCAGTTTTCCCAATCGCCCGACAAATTATCAGGATCTTTAATTTCAAGCGACCATCCACCTTCCTGTTTAAAACCGGAGGCCCCCATTCCCGGATTGTATCTTAAAGATGTAATTACGTTTCCAAACTTATCACGCAACACAATATCTTCTCCGGTATTTGGCAACAATGGCCAGCTGGTAAGTGCCAAACGATTGGGAACAAACGACCATTCGCCGGTTTGAGTGGAGGGTACAAGTAATAAATAATCATCGGGGAAAAGCAAATAATTCCCCAAAACAGTTTCACGTGTTCCAACCGAAATTTTCCAGCCATTCATCTGAATGGGATACTGACTTCTGTTGTAAAGTTCTATATATTCCGAATCGGGCAACATCACCACCGGCGATGGGTCGGCCATAACCTCGCTAATAACCACATCGAACCGCCCGGGCAAATAAAAAAACAAATCGTACGGTCCTTTGTCAATGGTATCGCCATTCACCGAAACTATTCTATTTATTAAAAACTGAAGTGTCTCACCATTTGGAAAATCATCATTCAAAAGTAGGTTAAAACAATCGGGGCCGGCTGATGATATGGTCTTAATTGTAGGGCCAGCGTGCAACCATTTTATGTTTTCAGTGGTAATATTTGTGTGATTGATGGGCCGGCTAAAACAAAGCCTTATGTTTCGCTTATCTACCATTTCCTTTAACGACAAAACAGCAGGTTGGTAAGTATATGAGAATTCGGCATCCGGCATAATGTTACTATCGGTATCTGTCAATCCAGATATTTGTAATGCTCCTCCACTTAAGTTAGGTAACCCATCTTTTATTTGCAACTTAACAGCATATTCATCACCCGGAACCATTAACAGTTCGGGTAATATAGTACTCTGATTAAACAAAAAACAATTGGGCGACAATTGAAGTTTGTTAACTGATTTGGAAAAACGCAACAATAAACTGTAACGGTTCAGAACCTCAAAATGGGTAACTGCCGGGGGAATGGTGTCTTTATACGCCTCGCCCGAAACCATAATATCGTCGAAATAAAAAAGCGTACTTCGGGTTGATGTGTAGTGACAACTTAATCCAAACCAGGAAGCCTCCATTCCCAGCGAATTTTGAAAACGGCCCTCTTCAATCCATCCTTCTCCCATATTGACTTCAAGAATAAACAACCCACCTTTTTTTCGGGTAACCCTTACTCTGGCATCAACATTATTTAGATTTAACCTTCCGGCCTGACCCTCGATAAGTCTTCGGCTTACGCCCATCTTCCGCTCCCAAAGGGATATATTATCGGCAGTGGTACCAAGCACCAGGTAAAAAGCATTTCCCAAAACGGGATAATCGGAGGATTGTGTTGCCAGATAAACCTGGGCATAATTGGATGAAGAAGGGTTAAATCCCATTCTGATGCGAAACTGCCATACAGCATTTTCCATCGACTCCGACCTGGTAAATAACCAGGCCTCGCCATCAGCAGCGGGGGCATAAAGTTGCAACATCCCACTTGCAGGCTCAACTCTAAACCTGTCAGTGGCTCCAATCCATTCAGGATTGACAGTAAAATTTCCATCAGAAAAATCATCAATCACCTGAGCCTGTGCAAAACTCCATGGAAATATCAAAATAATAAAAATCCATCGCATGGGGTAAGTAATTATAAATTAATTGCCTACTTTTGTGAAAAATATGTAGTGGAATAGATTCAAAAACCTTCCAACTACAAGTTAAGTAATTTTTATTTTATTTTAAAGTCTAACTATTAAAATGAACAGGAATGAGAGTAGCAATTGTTGGCGTTAGTGGAGCTGTTGGTCAGGAGTTTCTCCGCGTACTGGAAGAACGGAATTTTCCGATGGATGAACTGGTGCTGTTTGGTTCGGCACGGAGTGCAGGAAAAGTATATAAGTTTAAAGGCAAAGACCTTGTAGTAAAAGAACTTAAGCACAACGACGATTTTAAGGGCATTGATATCGCTTTAACATCGGCAGGCGCATCTACATCTAAAGAGTACGCAGAAACTATTACCAAGCATGGCGCTGTTATGATTGATAACTCAAGTGCTTTTCGCTACGATGACGACATACCATTGGTGGTTCCTGAAGTAAATGCTGAAGACGCTTTGGTACGTCCCCGAAATATAATTGCCAACCCCAATTGCTCTACCATTCAGATGGTGGTGGCTTTAAAACCCATCGAAAACTTATCGAAAATTAAACGTGTGCATGTGGCTACCTATCAGGCTGCCAGCGGTGCAGGCGCCCAGGGAATTGCCGAGTTGGAAACACAGGTTAAGCAAATTGCTAACGGAGAAGAACCCACCATCAGCAAGTTTCCCTACCAGTTGGCAATGAATATTATCCCACAAATTGATGTTTTCCTTGATAACGATTACACCAAGGAAGAAATGAAAATGAACTGGGAAACCAAGAAAATTATGCACACCGATGCCGAGGTTTCTGCCACCTGCATCCGCATTCCTGTTGCCAGAGCTCACTCTGAGGCAATATGGGTTGAAACCGAGAAAGAACTTTCAATTGAAGATGTTAGAAAAGCTATGGAAAACTTTGAAGGTTTAACCGTTTTGGATGTACCAGGCGAGAAAAAATACCCAATGCCATTGTTTGTATCAGGCCAGGATGATGTTTTTGTTGGCCGTTTGAGAAAGGATGTTGCCAATAAAAACGGTATTACCTTCTGGTGCGTTGGCGATCAAATTAAGAAAGGTGCCGCGTTAAATGCGGTTCAAATTGCCGAATACCTTATTAAGGTTGGTTCGGTTAAATAGCCCATCAAAAAAAAGAGGGGGTTGTTCTGATGCAAACCACCTCTTTTTTATTTCTGAAACTTTTGTAACGATTCAACGTCTATACTGAGCAAATCTTCAAGCGTTAAAGCCAGAACATCTTCCAGTATCATTTCAATTTTCAGTTCCTTCTTCCCTCCACAAGCAACTGAAACACGTTTATAGCCATCCTTCTCAAAAACCAGAAATCTTTTGATGGGACTTCAATTTCAAAACGCCCGTTCAAATCAGTAGTTACTTTAATTGAATCTCCGTCAACTGCAACTACAACTTCTACATCAGCCACGTAATTACCTAAATTGCTTTTTACCTGCCCTTTAACAGTGGTATTTTGCCCAAAAACCAAAACAAGTGATAATAAGCCTAACACCATTGTCAACATCATTCTTTTAAAAGCCATAATAATTTCAGATTAAATAATTAGTTGTTTTTTTTATTGCTCCAGCGAAAACGAAAATTTATAAAAAAGGTTATCTATATTCAAAAATCAAAAAAAACACAATAAACTTTAGTTGTTGATTACTTGCGTTTTATGTGAATTATAATAAACATATATTAATATAATAACCGTACGGCTTACAATTATTTAACATCTAAAACTATCATAGCTAAATAATAAAAAGCTATTTTATATTAAACAACCCAACCCTATTGCAGAGTTCTCATTATGTCTGTTTGGCACCACCTGATTTCATAATTTTTAGTTAACTTAGCTCATTAGAAACTTTAAAAAATTAATATAAACATGATATCAGATATAGAAATTGCCCAAAGCCAGAAATTACTACCGATTACCGAAATAGCACAAAAACTTGGCATTCCCAAAGATGTTTTGGAACCATATGGTCACTATAAAGCCAAGCTTCCACTGTCGCTCATCAATCCGGAAAAAATGTCGGGTAAGAAACTCATTTTGGTTTCAGCCATTTCTCCAACTCCCGCCGGTGAAGGAAAAACCACTATCTCCATTGGATTAAGCGAGGGTCTTAATAAAATTGGGAAGAAAACCACAGTTGTACTTCGGGAGCCGAGTCTTGGGCCGGTGTTTGGTATTAAAGGTGGTGCTACAGGTGGTGGTTATGCTCAGGTGGTGCCCATGGAAGACATTAACCTTCATTTTACTGGCGACTTCTCAGCCATTGAAAAGGCAAACAATCTGCTGGCAGCACTAATTGATAATAATATCCAAAACAAAAATTCAACTCTGGGGATTGATCCACGCACGGTACATTGGAAACGGGTAATGGACATGAACGACCGGTCGTTGAGGCATATCATTGTTGGTTTGGGAGGCACAACATCTGGAGTACCACGCGAAACAGGATTTGACATAACTGCCGCATCGGAAATTATGGCCATATTGTGTCTGTCGGAAAATTTTGAAGATTTGAAAAACCGCATTGGCAATATATTTATTGGATTCACTTTTGATAAAAAACCTGTTTATGCCCGTGATTTAAAAGCTCAGGGCGCCATGGCAGCTTTACTTAAAGATGCCATAAAACCCAATCTGGTTCAAACACTGGAAGGAAATCCTGCTATAATACATGGTGGTCCGTTTGCCAATATTGCCCAAGGAACCAATTCGGTTTTAGCTACAAAAATGGGGCTGTCATTATCCGATTATGTGGTAACAGAGGCCGGGTTCGGATTCGATTTGGGGGCAGAAAAATTTCTCGATATTAAATGTGTTTCAGCAGGTATAGAGCCTGATGCTGCGGTTCTGGTGGCCACTGTCAGGGCGCTGAAATATCATGGCGAAGTACCTTTGGCCAACATTAAAATACCAAACCCTAAGGCAGTGGAAAAAGGCTTGGGCAACCTGGAAAAGCATGTTGAAAACATGCGCAAATTCAACATTTGTCCGGTGGTAGCCATCAACCATTTTGCAGATGATACCGATGAAGAAATTGAGGTAATTAAGCTTAAATGTAAAGAAATGGGGGTACAGGTGGCAGTTGCAAAAGTACATGCCAACGGGGGCGAGGGGGCTGTTGAACTGGCTAAAATTGTAAGCCAGGTGGCCGAATCGTGCAGTTCAAAACTAAAGCCGCTTTACGAGTGGGGCTGGCCTATTGAGAAGAAAATTGAAACCATTGCTAAAAGCATATATGGTGCCTCGGCCATTGATTATACGCCACAAGCTCTTGCCGACCTAAAGAAGATTGAAGCCCTAGGGCTTCAGCACCTGCCTGTTTGCATAGCCAAAACTCAAAAATCTTTATCCGACAATCCAAAGCTGCTGGGTCGTCCTCAGGATTTTGTAGTAACAGTAAGAGAAATTGAAATTGCAGCCGGTGCCGGGTTTATTATCCCTATTACAGGAAATATCATGCGCATGCCGGGATTACCTGAAAATCCTGCCGCTGAAACCATTGACATTGACGAGAAAGGTAAGATTACCGGACTATTTTAAGATTAAAACATTTTCATAGCCCGACTTAGTTATCAAATTCATTAATTTCAAAATAACCTCTTAAAGCGTTTACCCTTCAATATACAACTATTAAATATCAAAAGTTATCACGTTCTTACATAATCAATTGTTAATATGAATGTTAACACATGGACATCTTAAATTAATACTTCCATTATTGCGATTTTACCTTGCAGAGAAAAAAACTATAAAGCGATAAACAGTAAAATTGTTAGAATTCTATATATTTTTTTTGATTTTGTTGTTATTTGCAATAAATCACTTAAAATAGTCAATAATTTATATTAATTCGAAACTTTCAGCTTCTGTCAGTCATCTGATTGAAGAAAATTTTATTTATTTGATTTAACTTTTTCAGTCTCGCAAAAATCGAGCTATACATTTGTTTATCTGCATATTGACGAACTTATAAAATTTTTAACTATAACAATCTTTAACCCTACGTTTTTTTTATTATAAAATCTTATTGATATATTTACATTCTGTAATGGCAGAGAGCTGTCATTACACATTTAACACATTTATTGTAAGCAATTCTACTTTCCTAAAGGTATCAATTACTTTTTTAAAGGCTTATACAACTTTCGTGATATAGATTTTAGTCTTTTGTAAGTTGTATCATAAACGTGTCGAAAAGCTTAATTAAACCAGGAATGAGAATTAGACTTGTTCTTGCTGAATTACATCAAAAAAGAGATGGCGCAATTCGGCCTAAAAGAGTACACGGCAACTGAAATTCTAAAGATTTGGCAAAATATGTTAATTTTTCCAAATTTAATTTCATTGCAAAATCGGGTTCTTTACCCTGACAACAGTAAAGAACTTAACAACGACGACAACTAACAACTAAATAACAATTAACTAACTATTATGACAAATTTAGATTTAAGTAAGTACGGCATTAAGGACGTACGGGAAATCGTGTACAATCCATCGTACGAACAACTATTTGATGAAGAAACAAAACCCGGACTGGAAGGTTTTGAAAAGGGACAGGTTACCGAACTGGGAGCTGTTAATGTTATGACCGGCATTTTTACCGGACGTTCGCCTAAAGATAAGTTCATCGTTAAGGATGCCACCACTGAGAATACAATCTGGTGGACATCAGAAAAGTCGAAAAACGACAATAAGCCAACCACGCCAGAAGTTTGGAAGGAACTGAAAGAAATTACCACTAAACAACTTTCAGGAAAAAGACTTTTTGTGGTAGATGCCTTTTGCGGTGCCAACCCCGACTCAAGATTAAAGGTTCGGTTTATAATGGAGGTTGCCTGGCAGGCGCATTTTGTTAAGAACATGTTCATTCGTCCTACCGTGGAAGAACTGGCTAATTACGGAGAACCTGATTTTGTGTCGCTCAATGCTTCCAAAACTACCAATCCAAATTGGAAAGAACATGGTTTAAACTCAGAAGTGTATACCGTTTTTAACCTAACCGAGAAAATGCACGTGGTTGGTGGAACCTGGTATGGCGGTGAAATGAAAAAAGGTATGTTTGCTATGATGAATTATTACCTGCCACTTAATGGGATGGCTTCTATGCACTGCTCGGCCAACGTGGGGAAAGATGGCGATGTGGCTATTTTCTTCGGTCTGTCGGGAACCGGTAAAACCACCCTGTCGACCGATCCGAAACGTAAGCTGATTGGTGACGATGAGCATGGTTGGGACAACGATGGCATTTTCAACTTTGAAGGCGGCTGCTATGCAAAAACCATTAATCTGGATAAAGATTCTGAACCCGACATTTACGCCGCCATTAAGCGCGATGCATTATTGGAAAATGTAACTGTTGATGCCAATGGCAAAATTGATTTTAACGATGGTTCTGTTACTGAAAACACACGCGTTTCGTACCCGATTTATCACATCGACAATATTGTTAAACCGGTATCAAAGGCCGGACACGCCAAAAAGGTTATTTTCCTTACAGCTGATGCTTTTGGGGTAATGCCTCCTGTATCAAAATTAACTCCTGAGCAGACCCAATACCACTTCCTTTCGGGATTTACAGCAAAATTAGCCGGAACTGAACGTGGTGTTACTTCTCCACAGCCAACTTTCTCGGCATGTTTTGGGGCAGCCTTTCTTTCTCTGCACCCAACCAAATATGGCGAAGAACTGGTGAAGAAAATGAAACAGCATGGAGCTGAAGCTTATTTGGTTAATACTGGGTGGAATGGCACAGGAAAACGCATTTCAATAAAAGATACCCGCGGTATTATTGATGCTATTCTGGATGGATCAATAGAAAAAGCAAAAACCAAGGTTATTCCTATTTTCAATTTGGAAGTCCCCACCTCTTTGCCTGGAGTTGACCCAAACATTCTTGATCCACGTGATACTTATACAAATCCATTGGATTGGGAAGAGAAAGCCAAGGACCTGGGTGCCCGTTTCATCAAAAACTTTGAGAAATATACCGACAATGCTGAAGGCAAAGCACTTGTAGCTGCCGGTCCTCAATTATTGGTAACTGTTTAAGTTTTGAAAATAAACTAAAAAAAACCATTCGTTTTGGCGGATGGTTTTTTAATTATTGCAAAAAACACCACACTGATAATAACCTAAAATTCTTAAACTTACAACTGGCATTATTCTTTATCAGGAAAATAATTATCAACAATGAAATCGAGTATGCTATAAATATTTATCTTTAAAGTGGATATTAAATTGTATCCTGTATTACAAACAAAGGCAGCTTTTTGCTGATATATGACCAGATTTTCCGAAAGCGCTATTTATCGAAGATTGCGGGCTTTTATAAACCGGCAACTGGGACCTTCATCACTTCCCGGAGAGGGTATCCAGTATTGGCGTGAACGCATATTTCACTATTTTTCGTTGGCGGTTGTTTTTTTTGGTGTTGCCGTTTACCTGTATTACGGATTATATTTCCTGCTCAACGGCTTATACTTGTTTATGGCCTTTGCCACTTCGGTTTTTGTTTCCTCATTACTGGTTGTCAGTATTCATCGAATTCCGTTGTCTTTCCGAATAGGCTGGGTTTTATTCATCCTGTATGTTACAGGCACCTTTCTGCTTTTCTGTGGCCCTAATTCAACCATGGGGATGATTTTTTTATTTGCAGCCACCATAATGGGCGGCACCATGTCGGGGGCTGTTACCGGAATGTGGTATTTAATCATCAGCTCCATAACGCTTACAGGCGTTGGCTTTTACTGGTATGGTGGATATATCGACCACTCCAATGGCCCCGATATTTCCTTGTTAACCTACATCAATCTGTCCATTACCTTCCTGGTTTTGAATTTTATTACTTTAGCGCCACTTATCTCCCTTTTAAACGGGATGATGTTTACAGTAAAGAAGGAGCGCCGATACCAGCGTATTTTGCGGCGGGAACAGGAAGATTTGGTTTATGCCCGTCAAAAAGCTGAAGAGTCCGACCGGTTAAAAACAGCTTTTTTATCCAACATGTCACACGAAATCAGAACCCCTATGAATGCCATTCTGGGGTTTTCAAATCTGCTTTCACATCCGGGAGTTACCGAATCTGAAAAAGACGAATTTGTCAACCTCATCAAGCTAAATGGCAAAAACCTGATGTCGTTGGTTGAAGATATTATTGATATTTCCAAAATGGAAAGCGGGCAGTTTGAAATCCATAATTCGCCCTGTCAACTCCATCAAATTCTTGAGGATGTTTATAGTACCTTCAGTGATGAAATGCGCCGCCGTGGAATTACCAATGTTAAGCTCTATTTGAAAAAAGGTATTTCTGATGAAAGAATTCAGATTCTGACTGATGCTGCAAGGCTAAAGAAAGTATTAAACAATTTGGTTGGAAATGCCATTAAGTTTACAGATAAAGGTTATGTAGAATTTGGTTATGAACTTAACAGCGACCACTTTATACAGTTTTATGTGAAAGACACTGGCATTGGGTTGCCCGCCGGTAAAGAGGAAGAAATTTTTAACCGCTTTTCGAAATTCAGCCAAAGCGATGAAAAATTATATGGCGGTACTGGAATCGGCCTAACCATTGCCCGTCATTTAGTAAAACATATGGGCGGCGATATTTGGGTTGAACCACAAAGCACCCCGGGAACAACCTTCTATTTTACCATTCCTTTCCAAAAAATATTATCACCAGTTCCACCAAAAGTTCAACCCTGGACATCGACTTGTATTAACTGGGAAGGAAAAACATTTTTAGTAGCCGAAGATGAAGAGGATAACTTCAGATACCTGGAGGTAGCTTTGTCGTTGTTCAATGCCAGCCTGATTTGGGCCCGCGATGGTAAAGAAGCTGTTGAAGTCTTTAAAAAGGTAAAGCATATCGATCTGGTTCTGATGGATATTAAAATGCCGGGAATGGATGGCTATGAAGCTACGCGTCAGATTAAGAAGATTAACAAAACTGTTCCGGTAATTGCCCAAACGGCCTATGCCATGCTGGGCGAAAGAGAACTCTCGTTAAATGCCGGTTGCGACGAATACATTTCCAAGCCCATTAATTACCAGGATCTACTCGAGTTAATTCAACGATTTGTGCCAGGTAATCAGGATGTTGGTTCACTTCAAAACACTGCCACTACATCATAAAAAAATCTGCAAACAATTTTTTATCAACTGTTTGCAGATTCGAGTAGTAAATAGCAAAACGGATTAAACCGTCATAATATCTTTCTCCTTTTTTTCAAGCATTTCATCCACAACCTTGATGGATTTATCGGTCAATTTCTGAATGCTGTCCTGGCCATCTTTCTCCATGTCCTCGGGCAGTCCGTCTTTCTTAAGCTTCTTAAGTTCTTCTATAGAATCGCGACGGATATTTCTGATGGCAATTTTTGTATCTTCACCCATTTTCTTCACCTGTTTAACCAGGTCTTTACGCCGCTCTTCAGTCAATGGAGGCACATTAATGCGAACAATTTCACCATTATTATCGGGATTCATCCCCAGATTGGCTGCCATAATGGCCTTTTCAATTACCGGAATCATTTTTTTATCCCATGGTTGAATGGCAATGGTTCGCGGGTCTGGCGTATTAATATTTGCAACCTGTGCTAATGGAGTCATGGTGCCGTAATAATCAACCACCACAGCTTCAAGCATTTTAGGATTAGCCTTTCCGGCTCTAACCTTTCCAATTTCCCTGTCGAGATGCTCGGCTGCTTTGCTCATTTTATCGCCGGCGTCCTCAAGAACTATTTTCATTTCTTCTTCCATAACTATGCTTGCTTGAGTATTGTAAACATTGGTTAATGTTATTTTTTCTGATTCTTCAAAAATTCGAGTTGCAAAAATAGGGAATTTTCGCACTTTTAAAAGTAGTAAGCATGCTATTCAGAATAGAAAAACAGGAAATAACAAGAGCGAGCAGTTAAACCTTGTTGGCATGCTTAAGAATAAGATTGTCCTATACAACTTAATGAAAAGTCTGCTTACTGAAAATAAACGAGCATGGAGGGGAATTTTTTAAACTGTTGTTATTGAAACCCCATCCCAATAAGTGAAATATCATCAAAAAACGATTTTCGGTCGATATGCTTGGTGATGTAAGATTTAATTTCTTCAATATTCTCTTCAAGCATTTTATTGTTACTAATTATTTTTTCGACCGACATTAGTCCCGATGTTATTTTATTGCCCCGCTCTAATTCAACCAGGCCATCGGTAAATGCCAAAAGTTTGGAGTTTTTGCTGATGAAAAGATGCCCAACTTCAACAAAAGGAATCACATCGAGCATGCCTAATCCGATACAACCTTTATCCAACGAAATTAAATGACCTTTTTTGGGTTCGAATAACAGGGGTGGCAGGTGACCTGCATTCACATAACTTAGTCGTCGGGTAGTTAAGTTGTATTTCCCGATAAAGAAAGTGATAAATTTCTCGTTGTTGGCACTTTCATTAACCCGCCTGTTCAACTGGTGAATAAGTTTCTTTAAATTCACGTTCCACGAGAAAAGGGAGCGAAAAACGGCCTGAAAGTTCGACATGAGCAAAGCTGCCGAGATTCCCTTTCCTGATACATCGGCTATACAAAATCCGAGGGTATTGCGCGACAGTCGAATAAAATCGTAATAGTCGCCACCTACGCCAAGATGCGGATGATATATGGTTTGGATGCTAACTTTTTTTAATTTGGGTAAATCCTGGGGTCCGGGGATAAGTTGATTCTGAATGCGTGAAGCCAGCTCTAACTCCTTTTTCATGGCTTCCTGTTCAAGCAAAGCCTTATGCATGCGCTTGTTTTCGATAAAAACAATAATCAGATTGGAAATAATCTGAATCAGTTTCAGGTGTTTAATGGTAGGACTAATCCCTTGCTGGTCTTCCTCAACATCGCCAATAAGCACATAGCCAATAGCTTTATAACGGTGAAAAAGAGGGATAACAGCATCAAACCCAACCAGGTTGTCAGGAGGAGAAATGGTAATATTTTCTAAGCCCTGATATACAAATAAATCTCTTTCCACATCAATCCTGGCCATTTCTTCGGCCGACACGCCAGAGCATAATAAGTTTGACCATTTCCCGTCAGAACAGGTATAAACCAAAATCTTCCCTACCTCCAACTCTTCTCTGAGTAAAATTTCAAATTCAGAAAGCAGGTCTTCTATTCCATGATCCTGATTAATGGTTTGGGCCAAGTCCAGAAGAATATTCAACCGGTCTTTATATAGTTTAAGTCTTTTCTTTTTGGTTTGTGTAATCATTCGATTTTTAACTGTTCTGCAATTGCCTAAATTTACAAAAAATTGTATTGTCAAAAAAAACATTTTCCGGTTTAACAATAAAAGTGTTTTTTACATTTGATGATGCTTATTTCTTTAGATTAGTGAACGCAAAAAGCGTTTAACGATTTGACTGATGAATAAATTGATTTGGAAAAGATGTTGGTGAAAATGCAATTTAGGCCTTACCTCAGATAAATTAAACAAGTCCATCCTGAAGCCTAAAAATACGAAAAGGCCTGAATGTAAAATGCTACATTCAGACCCTTTGTTATAGTTTCAATTAGGAGGACTACTCACGTACTCTTTCAACATAAGCTTTCTCGGTGGTATCAACCTTAATTTTATCGCCTGTATTTACAAACAATGGAACCATTATGGTAGCACCTGTATCAATGGTAGCCGGCTTCAATGAGTTGGTTGAAGAAGTATCACCTCTAACACCGGGCTCGGTATAAGTTACTTCGTACACAATAAACTGTGGAAGGTTAACCAAAAGTGGTGTTTCAGAATCCACATGGTAAACTAAATCAACTTCCTGCCCATCGCGCAATAATTCTGGTGATTCAAATAAATTTTCGCTTACCGCAAACTGCTCAAAAGTTTCAAGATTCATGAGGTTATACCCAAGTTCATCTTTATATAAAAACTGGTGAGGTCTATGCTCCACGCGGGCTTCGTTAACTTTTACTCCTGATGTAAAGGTATTTTCAATTACGCGACCTGTAGAAATATTTTTCAATTTGGTGCGTACAAAGGCCGGCCCTTTCCCTGGCTTTACATGTTGAAATTGAACAATGGTAAAAAGCTGACCATTAAATTCAATACACATCCCATTCCTAAAATCTGCTGTTGTTGCCATATTAATTTAAACGTCTCGGTTTATTTTAAAAATTCCGGCGCAAAAATAATGCAAAACAATGAAATATCCACAATTTATGATTGTTAATTACTTTGGAACAAAGCTGGAAAATGGATTTTGCAAACCACGAAACTGCTCCAAATCGCAGGTAAATGACCCTACTACCAAATTAAATTTGATGCGCACCGGAATTCGGTTTTGATCGCGGGTAATCCAAACATGCATGTCGTCTTCAGTCTTAAAGGAACGCCCGACTTCAGTTACCGGGGAGAATTTATAACACTCCAGCTTCCCGAATTTTGTATTGATGGTTTCAATACCCCGGTAACGAATTCTTAATGGATATTGTTTATCACCGAAATAGGTCATAAACTCTATGATTTGCCCTTTTACCATGGAATCGTTGAAATGATTTTTACGGGCGATATAAAAAGCCGATACTATGTCGTAAATATTGGGGGCCACATATTTTTCACCAGAGCGTTGACTTATGATTTTAGTGCTGTCGGGGCCATGTTCAAACAAAACTTCATTATAATAACGATACCGTCCTTCGCGAATATTACGGATAGATTTAACCGGCAAATCGGTTTTAACATCCACAAAGCTTTCATATATATCGCGAATTTTATACACTGCATCGGCTAAACCAATAGTGTGAGCAGATCCAACCATGTGTTGCACTTTTCGCCCATTCAAAACGGTATCGCGAACCGAGAGAACGCCTCGCCCTCCTGTAATTATACCATACGACATGACATAATGCAACTCTTCGCCATGACCATAAGCGGGCCGGGCTGCCGGTTTTTGCGCCTTGGTGCTGGTAAATCCTATTAATAACCCTCCCACAATAAGGATTAATAAATATTTTAACAACGTTCTCATGTTTGCAACTTTTTTCGTTAATACAATCCGAACCAGCACTACTTATAAATTAAACAAAAGCTGGCGAATCCGGTTTAAATCGCTATTGTTTTACTACTTCCAAACCCAAATTCAGAAATATAAAAACGCTTCACAGAACAGTTATACAATTTTGGGGCCTTTCTTGTTTCAAAACAGATGAAAAGCATCTAAAATTTGTTCTTTTAACCTGATTTACTGATGTTTATTATTTGCAAAAAAACAGCGTTAGAGAAGTAAAAAATGATCTGATTATTCATAAACCGCACAAAAAATTTCACCTCCATCCCGAACCGAAGCATGCTATTAACAGGAGAAGTATTTAACTGTTTGGCTCTAAAAAGTTGATACTAAACTTCACTAAAACACTTTCCTTTTAGGGATGGTTGCCACAAAATCTTTCAGATAAAAAGGTTCAAAATAGGCTACACTTTCGAAATGTTCCTGCTCAAATGCTGTAAAGGCCAGTTTAGACATTTGTGAGGCCAGCGGATGGATGCCCTTTAAGAACAGCGCATGATGGTGTTGAATAACATCCTTGCATTTTTCAGAGCCATTACCTGCAAAAACAATGGCCCCCTTTTCAAGTTCTGGAGCATAACTGTTCGCATCAATAATTTCTGCTTTAATTTCACGCACCATCGTTAATTTATCATCATACAAAGCGGAATAAACTTCCATTCTGCGGGCGTCAATCATGGCGCAAATTAAAGTATTCGTATCTGAATCATGAGTATTTTCGGATAACGCAACTCCGGCAGCCAGAATTTGAAGAGAAGGAATGGCTATTAGCGGCTTATGAAGTGCATAACAAATTCCTTTAGCAACCGAAACGCCAATGCGTAAACCAGTGTATGATCCCGGGCCACTACTAACTGCCACAGCATCCAAATCGCTCATAGTCTTGTTACTTTGAGCCATCAACCGTTCAATGAGAACGGTTAATAAGGCAGCGTGCGAATTGGCTTCACGTTCCTCCAGCGATGCCAATAATTGTCCATTCTCACTAAGTGCAACAGAACATATATTGGTAGATGTTTCAATACAAAGAATCAAAGCCATTGCAGCAACATTAATTTATGCAAAAATAACCAATGCAAAATAAAAACGCCTTCCCTTTTCGTTAAAAAAGAAGGCGCTTTAACCAAACCATTCCGGCACCCCTGCCGGAACAACAAACCAAACCCTAAAAACTACAAAACAATGGGTTTTCCCATATAGAAATCAAGAATTTTTGTTCGTAAAATATAGGCGTATTTTGCCTGTATGTATTCTGATTGGGCCCTGATGAGCTCCGTTTTGGCAACGTTGTAATCAACTGAGTTTAACATGCCAACACTAAAACGCTTTTCTGTGTATCGAAATGACTCTGTGTAAGAATCAACGGCCGAACGACCTGCCTGATACTGGCGCAATGCAGCCTGAGCATCGGCAGTAGCCTGTTGAATTTCTTTGCGCAGAACCTGCTTCTGTCTATCGAGTTCATACTGTGCATTGAGGATTCCAATTTGGGCATTTTTAATTCCGGTTCTTACCGAAAAACCATTAAAAATAGGGATGGATAAATTAACCCCATAATATGTAGTGGCATTATCCTTGAATCGTCGGTTAAAATTAAAATCAGGCTCTCCTTTAACTTTTGGAACGGAAGTTCCCCATCCGGTATTAAATGTTAACCTTGGCCATTGATAACCCTTAGCAATTTTAAGGTCCAATTCGCTGGATTTTAGTTTCATCTCCGATGCTGCAATCTGAGGCATAGTTGTAACCGAATAAGCATAAGCCTGATTTGCATCAACCAATGCAAATCCTGAAATATCGTCTATTTCTGGCGTCACAATGTCAAATCCTTCATAATTTTCGAGATCCAGAGCCTGTGCCAAATCGAGCAACGATAAAGACAGGCTGTTTTCGAGACGGGTTACATTCAGCGCTTCGCGGGAGGCCTGAGCCTTCATTTCGAGCAAACTGCCCTCGGGCAAACTCCCTGCAGCCACCAGACTTTGAGTACGTTCAACCTGAAGATTAACCACCTCCAACTGTGACCGGGAAGCAGCAAGCAATTCCTTATCAAACAAAATTTGTAAATACAGGGCGGCCATGTTGAGCGATAAATCGTTTCGTGCCTTTTCAACCTCCTTAACAGCCGCCTGCCAGTCAACATGATTTTTTTCAATGGTATTCCTTCGTGTGAACCCTTCAAAAACAGGAGTGGAAGAACTAATGGACAAATCGGTAAAACTGGTAGTTACATCGTTTATCTGGAAGTTGGTTTCGTTTCTTACACGTCCCATCCTGACTGTATGACCAGAATTGGCATTAAGGTTGGGCAAAAGATCAGTTTTCTTTTGCTGATATTGGTTTTTGGCGTAATCGGCTCCTAAAGCCCGTTGCTTAATGGCCAGATTATTCTCCTGAGCATAAGTGATGCATTTTTCGAGACTCCAGGCCTGATTGCCCTGGGCCTGAACAAAGCCCGTGGCTATTGTAAATGCAACAGTCAGAAGTAGTGATATCCGCTTCATATTGTTTTTTTCTTTTTGGGGTAAGTAAAAAGGGCCTGCCAGTTTTTTTCTGGCAAAACAGGCAAGCCCATTTAGTTGAAAACAAACGTCAGAACAAATCAATTATATTTTGGGAATCTTTATTTTTTCACCTGTAGAAATACCTTCAACCACCTCAATGTTGATACCATCGGACAAACCGGTTTTAACCAGACGCTTTTCGAAAGTTTGTGGGTTGGTTTCAATTTCAACAAAAACTGAATCGTTGCTGAATTGAAGTACTTTTTCGCTCACGGCCAGAACGCTGTCGCGACGGTCGAGCACAATATCGGCATTGGCGCTGTAACCAGCCCTTATGAACTGGTTTTCTTTCAGTTTAACAGCTGCTTTAATTTCGAACT
Organism: uncultured Marinilabiliaceae bacterium; assembly: GCA_964521525.1. Taxonomy (GTDB): domain Bacteria; phylum Bacteroidota; class Bacteroidia; order Bacteroidales; family Marinilabiliaceae; genus CALEUX01. The sequence continues at coordinate 19,205 of CAZFTD010000027.1, forward strand.
GGATGGCGCCGTTGGCTTCCTTCCCTTTTGGTGAAATATATTCCAGGTAAGCATCGAACGACTCGCTTTCGAGGGCGCCAATGGTTAACAGCAAATGCATGCCTTCCTTTACCTTTCCAACTTCAGTTTCATCCACATTACCCTGAAAAATCATTTCGGCCATATCGGCAACAATGGCAATGGTTGTTCCATCGTTAAACGCATTACTTTTAATAACAGAGTTCCCTTCCTTAACCGGCACATCCAGCACCATACCCTCAATGGTTGAGCGAATAAGCGTATTGGTTTGTGCACCCATTTTCTTTGTTACACCTTCACGAATAAGGTTAAGGTGGTTTTCGGCTGTTTCCATATCTTCGCGCCGGGTGTTGAAACGGAGTTCTTCGGCCTGAAATTCAGAAAGCGCAATTACCCTGTTTTCGTAAAGGTCTTTTTTACGTTCGTACTCAATGCGTGCGTTTTCGAACTCAAGTTTCGACTTTTTCAAACGATTTTCGGCATCATTCACCTGAATCATTTCAGGAATAATTTGAATGCGGGCAATTAAATCGCCCTGCTTCACCATATCGCCGGGATTTACAAAAATTTCAGTAATAATACCCGACTCCTGAGGCTTAATGGCAATCTCCTTACGTGGCACCACTGAGCCGGTGGCCACAGTTTTCTTTATAATGTTGATGGTTTGTGGTAATTCGGTTTCGAATACAACCGGTTCTGTTTTTGACTTTTTATACAGGTAAACGAATACCCATAGCACAAGTGCCACAAAAACAAACAGTAATAAAAACTTAAAAAACTTCTTCATGGTTAATCATATTTTGACAGGTTATTTATCATTCTATCTTATATCTCTCATTTTAAGCCCTATTCATGCCTTAAGGCTTCAATGGGTTTAATTCGAACGGCCTTTTGAGCCGGAATCAAACCGGCAATTAATCCGGTTATTATTAGAATTATTAAAGATGCTATTGCCATACCTAAACCAATTTCAGGATTTTTAAAAAATGTTCCATCTTCGGCTGTATTGGCTGCAGCAGCCTGAATCAAGGCCATATCAACAGCGTGCAGCACCAGGGTACCAAAAGCCAGACCAATAAAACCGGCAATGGTAGTAAGAAATACCGACTCGGTTAAAATCTGGCTGATGATGGTCCACGGACGAGCTCCTATTGCACGCTGAATACCAATTTCTTTAGTTCGTTCACGCACTATAACCAACATAATATTACTGATACCCACTGCGCCGGCTATAAGTGTTCCAATACCCACAATCCATATCAGCATGTTTATACCAATAAACAGGTAACTCATGGTTTTAACCTGTTCTTCAACATTTACGTGCCCAACTGCATCCTTATCTTCGGGTGATACCGAATGGTTTCTTTTTAAGAGTTCTTTTACTTTATCAGCCGTTTTTTCAACGCTTACGCCTTTTTTTGCGGTAAAACCAAAGTAATGTACCTGGTCGCCATAATTGAAGGTTTGCTGCATGGTAGTAAATGGCAGATAAATGCTCTCTTTTTTATTGCTACCAATATTGATGTTGGGGTTTTTGGAACGAAACACGCCTACCACCATAAAATAAACACCATTTACCCTCAGATATTGGCCTACCGGGTCTTCATCCTTATCGAACATCACTTCGTAAACTCGCTCACCAATAATGCACACCTTGCGTTTGTGAAGAATATCCACCTCATTAATAAACCGCCCATATACCATAACACTTGGGTCGATAAGATTGTAGGCAGGATAGTCGCCGTTAACCGAAAAACCACCGGTGCGCAATCCACGAACAACGTTTTCGCCACGCGATATATCCCAGCCTTGCAAACGAGGTGCAATTACATCAACCTCAGGAACCTGATCGCGGATGGCCTTCATGTCCTGATTGTTAAAACTCCACCATCGACCTTGTTTAAAACCTTTATAAGGTTTGGTAGTGTTTTGAGTCCAAACAAAGGCACTGTTGGTAGCAAAATCCTGAACTCCGGCGGTAATACCGTTAACCAGGCCATTACCCGATCCGGTCATTACTACCAGCATAAAGATGCCCCAAAAAACCCCAAAAGCTGTTAGTACACTTCGAAGCTTGTTCTTTTTTATTGCAGAAAATATTTCCTGCCAACGATCCTTGTCAAACACTTTATTTGCTTTTTATGTAATCACTAAGAAATATCAAACAGAGTCCATCAAATAAACTTCTACCATCAAGCAACTTTTTAACTACCAACCTCACTGATAAAAATCCCTTTAGCTTTTAATCATTCATTTTGTACGGATGTTTATTACTCATCGTGCAAGGCTTCAATGGGTTTAATGGCCGAAGCTTTTCGGGCGGGTATAAATCCGGCCATCAGTCCGGCTAATACCAATACAATAGCGGCAGTTACAGCTACACTGAAATCGGCTGATGGATTGTAAAAAATTCGATTGACCATTGGGTTACCCTCAGCTGCAGAAACCAATACCATATTGACCAAATGAAGCACGCCCATTCCAAACAACATTCCGAAGAAACCGGCAATGGCGGTAATAAAAATTGATTCGGACAAAACCAGACGAATAATGCTCCATGGAGTAGCACCAATGGCTTTTCGGATGCCAATTTCTTTGGTGCGCTCTTTAACCAGGATGATCATAATATTGCTAACGCCAACGATTCCGGCAATGATGGTCATAATACCTATTATCCACACAAACATTCGGATGCCTGCAAAAACGCCCTGCGCCTGTTTAAAATGTTCGAGTGTATTCCAGATAAAAATGGCTTTTGAGTCGCTTTCGGCAAACCGGTGGCGACGCGCCAGCATTTTTCGTATTTCTTCTTCAATTTTTTTGTTTTCTTCAACGGTGGTAGAGGTTGTTGTTACAGCCAGATTACGAATGCGGTTTCCGCCATTAAAAACTCTTTGAGCGGTAGTTAAGGGCAGAAATACTTTTTTAGCATCGGCTTGCTGGTAATCCTGAAAGATGCCAACTACCTGAAATTGAATACTTCCCACTTTAATAAACTTACCCATTGGGTCTTCATCCTTAAAGAGGATATCAACTATTGGTTGTGATAAAACAATTACTTTACGAAACTGATCAATATCTATTTTATTAATAAACCGACCCCTTTTCATATCGAGGATTTCAATTCCCAGATACTCAGGCATAACGCAGGTGATGGAGTAAACACCAAACTCGTTTTTATAGGTTAAAGGAGCGCTGCTATATAAATACATGCGGCCCGAAATGTTGCTGATACCCGAGAGCTCACGCTTAATCATATCGTAGTCCTCGTTGGTAAACTGAATGCGCCGGCCTTTGCGAAAACCTTCAAACGATTCGGCGGTTTCTCCGCTGTTTATCCAAATGGCATTGGTTGCAGAACCCCTGAAATTAAACTCCATACCATTTTGCAACCCTCTGCCCGACCCTAAAAGAATAATGAGCATAAAAATCCCCCATGCTACGCTGAACCCGGTCATAATGGCCCGCAGTTTATTCTGGCGCAGGGTAGATAGTATTTCTTCAAAATAATCTAACATGGCACAATAGGTTATGGAATAATTACACTTTCAGTAACCTGCTTTTTTGCATTCCCGTTTTTCTTGTCGGTTTCAATAATGCCATCTTTTAAGCGGATAATTCGCTGGGTTCGCTCGGCAATGTCGGTTTCGTGGGTAACTATAATAATGGATATTCCGGTGTTATTAACATCCTTCAATATATCCATAACTTCGAGTGACGTTTGTGAATCGAGGGCACCGGTAGGCTCATCGGCCAGAATTATTTTTGGCTTGGATATAAGTGCACGTGCAATGGCAACACGTTGTTTTTGTCCTCCGGATAATTCAGATGGCAAATGCTCTGCCCAGTCTTTTAGTCCAAGCCGATCAAGATATTCCAGGGCAATCTGATTTCTCTTTTTTCGTCTGATGCCTTGGTAATACAATGGCAAAGCCACATTTTCCATGGCATTTTTAAACGAAATAAGATTAAACGACTGAAACACAAAACCGATGTATTTGTTTCGGTATTGTGCGGCACGGGTTTCACTCATTTTTTGAATGTGAATTCCATCCAGGTAGTACCCGCCGGCATCATAATTGTCGAGAATACCTAAAATATTCAGCAACGTAGATTTGCCTGAGCCTGATGATCCCATAATACTGACCATTTCGCCCTGCTGAATATCCAAATCGATACCCTTAAGTACATGAAGAGAATTACTTCCGGTTACATAGGATTTGTGTAACGATTCAACCCTGATTATGCTCTTGCTCATTGTGAAGGGGTTTTTCTGTTTTTCAAAATATATTTGTATCACATAACAATGATTAGACCAAAATATGTTACACCTTATATTATAACACATTATAATATAAAAAGCCTTTTTTAATTTAAATGATAAATGTCTGTTTTTGGGACGAGGAGTGTACGTATGCGGACGATTTGGTTGCTCTAATGTTTTCTGGATAACAAGTTAGATTATGATATGAGTCGCTGCCACAGGCGAACATGCTCTATATGAACAAATACAAGTTCACAATATAAATAGTGGTAGCCAATCGGGCACTAAAAAACAATTTTGTCCGGATGAAAAATCTGCTATTTTTACATTTCAAAATTATGCCTTATGATTAAAGCTTCTTTATCAAATCTGACTCCGTTTACAAAATTATTATTGATATTGGCTGTGGTAGTTGGTTTATCCTCCATATTTACATTAGTATTTATTGTATTAGCAATACCCTTTACCGGCATAACAGCCTTAAAAGCCTTGTTTTCAGGGGCCGGAGCCTCAATCGCTTTTCTTAAATACATTCAGGCGGTTCAAAGTATCTCCATTTTTATAATTCCCTCCATAGCAGTAGCATGGCTTTTTTCTAACCAACCATGGAGATGGATGGGATTTAAAAAAACAAAACTGAGCCTGATTCTAATTTCAGCATTGATTTTTATTGTTTGTCAGCCATTTGTGGCCTATCTGGCTAAAATCAATGCCGAACTAACACTGCCTGAATTTCTGGCACCTTTAGAAGTCTGGATGAAAAACACAGAAACCACCATCAATCAGCTTGTATTTCAATTTCTTGACACCAGGTCAGCAGCTTCCATTTTTTCCAATCTGGTTATCTTTGTGGTTATACCTGCCCTGGGTGAAGAGATGCTGTTTAGAGGGGCTATACAACCGGTTATGGCTCAATGGACCAAGAGCCAGCACTGGGCTGTTTGGATTACAGCGTTTTTATTCAGCGCCATGCATTTGCAGTTTTTTACATTTCTGCCCAGATTCTTCTTAGGAATTATGTTGGGATACCTTTTAGTTTACGGAAAAAACATATGGTATCCGGTAGTTGGACATTTTATGAATAATATGCTGTCGCTGGCGATTTTTTATTACTATCGGGCCTTTAAACCCGACATTAACCCAATGGAAATTGAAGCAGCCGGTTATGCTACCTGGATGGTGCTGGTTAGTGTAATCGTTTTTACCGGTTTTATGTTGCTTTTAAAACGCGAAGTAAAATCAGAATACGAACATGAAAAACCTGATTATCAGGAAACCTGAAGTTTTTCACTGGGGCGGTAAACATAAACCAGGCCGTAGTCGGCACATTTATCTCTTTTGATTTCGGGAGAACAACTGTCGAATTTCTTCTCCACTTCATTCCAGATGTCCAAAATTATCCGATCGGCGGTAGTTCGGTATTCATTAACTTTATCAAGTAATTTCTGAGAGGTATTAAGCAAATCCTTGTGCATGTTGTATGATTCAGTAAATTTCTCGTACTTAACACGCACCATAGCCAATGAAGGATTGTAAATGCGTGTTGCTCCGGTGGCCATGCGGGCTTCCTCACCTTTTAGAAGTTGTTCGCCCCAAACAATTAATTGTTGTTCAGTACCAATTTCAGGCACAGCTTTTTCGTCTTCATTAATACCGTAAAAAGTTCTTATCTCTGGTTTTAATTCTCCTCTTAATATACAAAGATTTACAACCTGAAAAAAATGTGACACATAAAGCCTGGCTGACCTGAAATGATCGCTCAGTTGCTGCCCAACCTGGGCTTGCCTGTCGCGGTTAGTATTATACTGATTAATGGTTTGTTCAAAATGAGGGAAGAATGACTGTAATTCGAGATATAGTTTTTGTGAAAAAGCCAAAGAAGCAGGACTGGTCATTGCTCCTTTTTTTAAAGCAGCTTTCATAGCCCTAATTCGGGCCTGATCAGTATTTGGTAACCGGCGATATGGCATGAAACTGAATTTTAGGCTGTTGAATGTATTAAAAATAAATTAAAAATACAAAATTAACGTTCAAAATATAATCAACCGAAACTTACGATGTCAATTCTTGTGTCTGATTATCATGCTTTTATGGGTGCTCTATTTTAATACAATTATGTAAGCTTTTTATATTATTTATGGTGTTTGCGTTTTGCAAAACAAATCTCTTTCATATATTTTTGATTCAAGAAAAGCGCTTTTTAGTTTTAGCTGTAATCATTAGAATAATTTTCAGGGTATGTTTTATTTGTTTATTTCCAACATCATTGTTCTGCTTCATTTGGGATTCGTCCTGTATGTTATTTTTGGCGGTTTCCTGTTGTTTAAATGGCCTAAATCCATTTGGGTTCACATTCCTGCTGTTATTTGGGGAAGCGTGGTTGAAATTTTCAATATTACCTGTCCGTTAACCATACTCGAGAATTTGTTTCGTTACAAGGCCGGCACCGGCACTTATGAGGCTGATTTTATTGGAGAATACATTTTGCCAATTTTGTATCCCGATGGATTAACAAGGGAAATCCAGTTGATTTTGGGTGTAACAGCTATAGTTGGTAATATCATACTTTATTATTTTGTATTTAGAAAAAGGAAAACAAGCTAATAGAAAATATTACCTTCGAAACTGTATTTGTTTCTTTTATTAGCCTCTAGTTTATAACTAAAAAGAACATTAGTCAGAAGATGGTCAGATATAGAGAACTCTTTTTATGACGAAATTTCTTTCAACATTTGAGCAAATTCCAATCTTAAGGTATTCAATAAAGTGGTTTTTGTTAACCATACCGCTTGCCTTTTTAGCCGGTTCAATGGTTGCTTTGTTTCTTTGGCTACTCGATGGGGCAACCATTATCAGATGGAACTACCCCTGGCTGCTGTTTCTCTTGCCGTTAGCCGGTATTACCATTACCTGGCTGTATCGTTTTAAAGGTAAAAAAGCAGAGGCCGGGAATAATCTTGTTATGGATGAAATTCACAAACCCGGCGGAGGAATACCGGCAAGAATGGCACCTTTTATACTGATAACCACTGTAGTAACGCATTTATTTGGAGGTTCGGCCGGTCGTGAAGGAACTGCGGTTCAAATTGGTGGTAGCCTGGCTAATTTTGTTGCCAAAAAATTAAAACTATCCAAAGACGATAAGCGAATATTATTGATGGCCGGTATAGCTGCCGGTTTTGGAGCTGTTTTTGGAACACCGGTGGCAGGAACCATTTTTGCGTTGGAAGTTCTGGCCATTGGCCGGATAAAATACGATGCACTATTGCCCGCTTTTTTAGCTTCGGTTTTGGCCGATATGGTTTGTACCGCTTATGGCATAGAACACACGCATTATTTGGTTGGTTTTAA
>CAZFTD010000028.1:0-26831 GCA_964521525.1 uncultured Marinilabiliaceae bacterium
CGCAAGATGAGCAAGTCGCTGGGCAACGCCCTCGACCCGCTCGACCTGATTGCCAAATATGGCGCCGATGGTGTGCGTGTTGGAATGTTATTGTGTTCGCCGGCAGGTAACGATATTCTGTTCGACGAAAGTTTAACCGAACAGGGACGTAATTTTGCCAATAAAATTTGGAATGCATTCCGTTTGGTTAAAACCTGGAGTGTTGACACCTCCCTTGAGCAGCCTCAAAGCTCGGCTCTGGCAACTGAATGGTTCCAAAACAGGCTTCAACAGGAGATGGTTGTTATTAACGACCACTTCGAGAAATACCGCATTTCCGATGCCCTTATGTCGGTTTACAACCTTTTCTGGGGCGAATTCTCATCATGGTATCTTGAAATGATTAAACCGGGTTTTCAACAGCCCATTGATGGCAAAACATATGCTGCCACCATTGAATTTCTCGACGACCTGATGCGATTACTGCATCCATTTATGCCTTTTATTACCGAAGAAATATGGCATCACCTCAAAGATCGTAAACCTGGAGAAAGTTTGATGGTATGTCCCATGCCGCAACCGAAAGCTTTTAATGAAACTTTAATAGCACAGTTTGAAAAAGTAAAAGAGGCCATCACTTTTATTCGTAATACACGCAAAGACAAGAACATTTCGTTCCGCGAAGAACTTGAACTAAAAGTACTTAATGGCGACGATGGTTATATACCCTTGTTCAATCCGGTTTTGGTAAAAATGGGAACCCTTAGTAAAATTGAAGAAGTCAATGAAAAAGTAGATGGGTCATTATCGTTTTTCGTTAAATCATCAGAGTTCTTTATACCAATGGAATCATCCATCAATATTGAGGAAGAATTGGAAAAACTTGAAAGCGAACTGAAATACACCGAAGGTTTTCTTGAGCAGGTTATGAAAAAACTTAATAATGAGCGATTTGTCAGCAGTGCTCCCGAAAAAGTAGTGGCAATAGAAAACCAAAAGAAAGCCGATGCTGAAGCCAAAATTGCGGCCATTAAAGAAAGTATCAGCAATTTGAGAAAATAATAAATCTCTCAAACATAGTATAAAGAGGCATCTGAATATAAATTTTCGGATGTCTCTTTTTTATTTTGCAGTTATTACTGGTTAGCATAAATTCGTAATTTTGAGCAAAAACTTACCATGCGCCAGAAACTATACCGGATAATATTTGAAACCGACACCAAAGCAGGTCGCTTATTCGATGTTGTGTTGCTTTGGCTCATTTTACTTAGTGTAACCATTGTTGTCATCGAAAGTATTCCCGAAATTGGATTGCTTTATGTTTTTGAATTCCATAGCGTTGAATGGGCCTTTACCATACTTTTCACCATTGAGTACGGACTACGGATTTGGAGCTCTCCTTCACCCAAACGATATATTTTCAGCATCTGGGGATTTATCGATTTGTTTTCTATACTGCCCACCTATTTAAGTCTGGCCCTTCCGGGTTACCATTATTTATTGGTAGTTCGTATTTTTCGCCTGCTACGTGTTTTCCGAATTCTTAAGCTCGTGAGGTTTTCGCAGGAGGCATTAGTACTGGTGCGAGCCATCAAAACCAGTTCCTATAAAATTGGAGTATTTCTGTTTTCAGTAATTACCACCATTACTTTATTGGGAACACTAATGTATGTTATAGAAGGAGGTTCAAATGGATATACCAGCATTCCGCAAAGCATTTACTGGGCCATAGTTACCGTTACCACGGTTGGTTACGGCGATATTGTTCCATTAACTGTTGCAGGAAAAATACTCTCATCCATATCAATGATAATTGGTTATGCTATAATTGCGGTGCCTACAGGAATTATTACAGTTGAACTTTCAAGAACTTCTAAAATTGACCTGAGTTGTCCCACTTGTAAAGCGTTGAATCAGTCAAACGCTGTATATTGCAGTCAATGTGGTGAAAAAATTAAAACTTAAATTGAAGGAATTTACAAACCAAAAATCTCATACAAAACAAGATTATATATTACCCAATTTGCTAATTTTTAATCATCGAGTTAAAAAATACGAAATTTTGCAAAAAAATACCCCGTTTTAAATATTAAAATACAAATGAAACGGGTATCTTTGTTAAATTCAATTTTCCTCCATTTGTTTCAACAAAGCAATTACAAGAAGCAACCAGGTGGATTTTTTTTGAACACACAAACAGAACAGAACAAAACACAACCGAAACAAAAAACAATAGTAATAATTCATAAATGGTTCAAATACGAATTCTATGAGCACAAATGGACAAAAAATTAAGCTGCGCGAAAAAATTGGTTACAGCTTGGGAGACCTAGCAGCAAATCTTATTTTCCAAACTTTAATGACCTTTCTGGCATTCTTTTATACTGATGTCTATAAAATACCTCCAGCAACGGCATCGTTTATTATTTTTCTCGGTGGTATGATTGGTGCATTTTTCAACCCTGTAATGGGAGCCATTGCTGACAGAACCAAAACCCGATGGGGAAAATTCCGACCATGGATTCTTTGGACATCTGTACCATTCGGGGTAATGGCACTTTTGGCATTTAGTACACCCAATTTTAGCCCTGGTGGAAAAATTGCCTATGCCATGATTACTTACGTTCTGCTGGTTTTGGTTTATTCCGCCAACAACCTACCTTATGCAGCATTAAGCGGTGTAATGACAGGAGACATGTCAGAGCGCAATAGCATTTCTTCTTATAGATTTACAGCAGTGATGGTAGCCCAGTTTATAGTACAGGTTTTATTGCTACCTTTAGTAATCATTTTAGGCGATGGAGACCAAGCTGCTGGATTCGAAAAAGTAATGGGTATTTTTGCTGCAGTTGGAGTTTTGTTCTTCATAATCACATTTTTAACTACCAAAGAACGAATAATTCCATCACAGGAACAATCATCAAGTGTAAAACAAGATTTAAAAGACCTTGTTAAAAATAAGCCATGGATAGCCATGCTAATTTTAACCGTATTTATTTTCATAACATTGGCATTAAAAGGCGGTATCTATGTTTACTACTTTAAAAACTACATGGATGAAGCTGCGTTAACAGCATTCTTAAGCAATATAGGATTTAATGGCTTTATTGATGGCTTGAATAGTTTGCTGACCGGTATGGGCATGGTAGGTTTCCACTGGCCCGAAGATGCTCCAACTTCAGCTTTTAGTTTATTTAATGCGGGTGGTATCATTTTAATGATAATTGGAATTTCACTTTCTAAAGGATTAGCCGACCGTTATGGCAAAAGAGAAGTGTTTAAATTCGGGTTGATTTTAGCTGCAATTACTCAGTTAATGTTCTTTTTCTTTTCTCCACAATCAGTTGGATTGGTATTTATTACTCAAGTTCTCCATGGATTTTTTTATGGTTTGACAATTCCTTTGCTTTGGGCTATGATTGCTGATGTTGCTGACTATTCAGAATGGAAAAATAACCGCCGGGCCACTGCCATCATTTTCTCTGCTATGATTTTTGGACTTAAAGCAGGACTTAGCATTGGTGGTGCTTTAGTAGCAGGAATACTTGCCATCTTTGGCTATAACGAACAACTCGCAGTTCAATCAGACAGTGCCATAAACGGAATATTACTCACAATGAGTGTTTTCCCAACAATAACCTTTTTCGTTGGAGTTGCTTGTTTATTCTTTTACGAAATAAACAAAGCCAAAGAGGTACAAATTGAAACAGAATTGAAAGCCCGCAGAGGTGAAGCAAAGTAAAGCAATATGTTTTTAACCCTTAACCCGGATTTTAAGCATATTACATAAAAACTAAATAACCATGAGGACTAAACAAGTTTTTAAATTAACCACGCTCGCTTTATTAATAACGGCAATTGTAAGTAGCTGTTCTGCCCCAAAAGCGGTTAAAGAAGACACGCTAAAAGATGCACTCCAGGGAAAATTCTTTATTGGTGCTGCTCTTAATGTTAACCAAATTGCAGGGAAAGATTCTATGGCAGTTGAAGTTGTTAAAAAGCATTTTAGCTCAATTGTAGCCGAAAATTGCATGAAAATGGAAAACATTCATCCCCAAAAAGGTGAATTTTTCTTCGATGAAACCGATGCATTTGTTGAATTTGGCGAAAAAAACAACATGAAAATCATTGGTCACACATTAATTTGGCATTCACAAGCCGCCAAATGGGCCTTTGTTGACGATGAAGGGAAAGATGTATCGCGCGAAGAATTAATTGAGCGGATGCGCAACCACATCCATACCATTGTAGGCCGCTATAAAGGCCGTGTACATGGTTGGGATGTTGTTAATGAGGCTATACTTGACAATGGTGAATGGCGTCAGAGCAAATGGTATACCATTATTGGGCCCGAATTTGTTCAGCTTGCTTTTGAGTTTGCCCACGAAGCCGACCCTAACGCTGAATTGTATTACAACGACTACAACGAGTGGATTCCGGCTAAAAGAGACGGTATCTACAACATGATTAAAGATTTAATCGACAAAGGCGTTAAAGTTGATGGAATTGGCCTACAGGGACACGTTGCCCTTGACTCTCCCAGCATTGAACTTTACGAAGAAGCCATTGTAAAATATGCAAGTCTGGGTGTTCAAACAATGATTACCGAACTTGATATCACCGTTTTACCATGGCCATCTCAGCAAGTTACTGCCGATATAGCTTTTAGTGCAGAGCTATCAACCGAATACAATCCATATGTTAATGGCTTACCCGATTCGGTTAGCGCTGAACTTACCAATCGTTTTGCCAGTTTCTTCGAGTTGTTTTTGAAACATCAGGATAAAATTGACCGCGTTACCCTTTGGGGCGTTCACGATGGCCAATCATGGAAAAACAACTGGCCCATCAGGGGACGTAAAGATTATCCGTTGTTATTCGACAGGCAATATCAGCCCAAACCTGCCGTTCAACGTATAATCGAATTGGCTAAACAATAAAAAAAACACAAACTCCCTAACCCAAACCAAAGAATATGGCTGGAAATTTTCCGGCCATATTCTACCCTTAAAATGATTGGTATTACTACTACACAGTTCGAATATTAGTATTAATAAATAGTTTGTAACATTATGAAGAAGCCAAGATATCTTGTAGACCATCTATACACAGCCGACCCTTCTGCCCATGTCTTCAATGGGAAAATATACATCTATCCATCGCACGACGTTGAATCAGGAATTCCCGAGAATGACAACGGCGATCATTTTGATATGCGCGATTACCACGTATTTTCAATGGACGATATTGATGGGCCTGTAACAGACCATGGTGTTGCTTTGGATGTTAAAAATATTCCCTGGTCGGGACGTCAGTTATGGGCACCCGATGCAGCCTGCAAAAATGGCAAATACTATCTTTATTTTCCTTTAAAAGATAAAAACGATATTTTCCGCATTGGCGTTGCTGTGAGTGATAAACCTGAAGGCCCATTTACTCCTCAGGAAAATCCTATTAAAGGAAGTTACAGCATCGACCCTGCTGTTTTAGAAGATAATGATGGTAAATACTACATGTATTTTGGCGGACTATGGGGTGGTCAGCTTCAAAGATACCGCAACAATAAAGCCATTGAGTGCGGGCATGAGCCTGCTGATAACGAGCCTGCTTTATGTGCTAAAGTTGCTATGTTAAGCGATGACATGCTTGAGTTTGGTGAAGAACCCCGCGATGTGGTTATTCTCGACGAAAACGGAGAACCATTGAAAGCTGGCGACCACGATCGTCGTTATTTTGAAGGCCCATGGATGCACAAATACAAAGGAAAATACTACTTCTCCTACTCCACCGGCAACACACATAAACTTTGCTATGCCGTTGGCGATAGCCCATATGGCCCTTTCACCTATAAAGGAGTTATTTTAACACCTGTGGTTGGTTGGACTACCCATCACTCTATATGCGAGTTTAAAGGTAAATGGTATCTGTTCCACCACGACAGTGTTCCATCAGGAGGCAAAACCTGGTTAAGAAGCATTAAAGTTGTTGAGTTGGAAATGAATGACGATGGCACCATTGTTACTATTGATGGTGGCGGCAACTGGTAGATTTTTGTTTAAGGCCGAAATACTGCAGCAAATTCTGAGTATTTCATTTTTCACTGATTTGATTTGAGTAAGAACAGAGATTGCCGCTATTGTAGTAATCTCTGTTTGTTTATTAAAAAACCTTCATCCCAAAGAAATACTTTTTTACTATTTGATTTAATAGCCAGTTAAAATTCAAATCACTGAAATAAAAGTATCTCCACAAAAAAATCATTTAAACCATAGTTTCAATTTATTTTTTTCCTAATTTCATTTCGCTAACTATCATTCAAGCCAATGAAAGGAAAATTCGGATTTAAATACGATTTGGCAGATCCCGGGAAAGGACGTGGCTGCTTTATTTATGGCAAAAAAGAAATGAAGTTTGAAGCCATTAATGTTTGTAATCCTTTGGGCGACATGTTAAAAGCTATGACCTCGCTGGTTCAGGAACCTTCCTATTTATGGGGCGAGAAAGCCTCAAAATTTGTAGAATGGTATTGTGAGTCTTGCATTTTTATTCTTGAATTTTCCACGAGAAATGGCAAAACCATAGAGTTCTCGATGAGTAAAAGCCCTGCGCCTTTTGGAGAAGAAAAGCCATCAGTAAAAATTACAGGTAAAATACCATTGCAGGAGTTTTACCACACCATAATAGCTGAACTGGATACGTTTATAAAAAAAACCGGCCTGTTAAACTATGCCCAGATTTGGCAAAAAGATGAATTTCCCCTGACTTACTTCCTTGTTTTGAAAAAATATCTGATTGGCTGGAAAATCTGGATACCGTCCAAAGAAGAATCAGATGTGCTTGAAAGTGAATTTATGATGGTATTAAGCTAAATATTTCTCTTTAACATTCATTATTATATGAGCTGGGATAAATCACAGAAATCTGCATTGGGTATTGTTGCTATAACCTCTTTCCTTGGTCCCTTTCTAATTTCATCGGTAAACATTGCACTGCCGACCATCGAGAAAGCTTTTAACATGAGTGCGGTATCGTTAAGTTGGATTATTACCGCCTTTTTACTGTCCTCAGCCATTCTGCTACTACCTTTGGGCCGCTGGGCCGACCTGGCAGGTGTTAAAAAGACTTTCAGCTATGGCGTATTAATTTTCACTGTAACCACTTTGCTGTGCGGATTAGCTCCCGGTGGCTGGTTTTTAATTGTTTCACGCTTTTTTCAAGGCATTGGAAGCGCTATGACCATGAGTACTGGGCCTGCTATTCTGGTTTCGATGTTTCCACCTCAGCAACGAGGTCGTGTGCTTGGAATTTCAGTAGCATCAGTGTATATGGGACTGGCCATGGGCCCTTTTATTGGCGGTGTTTTAACACAGCAACTGGGATGGCGATTTATTTTCTTCATGTCGGCAGCATTAGGAACCATGGCATCTATAATTACATTTCTCTACCTTGGTAAAGATGAGTCTGCTTCGGGTTCAAAAAAAATAAGTCTGAAAGGCTCTGCCATTTATGCTTCAGCATTGATTGTAATGGTTTTGGGCTCTTCGTCAATACCCACCCCAAGCGGTTGGCTAATGCTTTTAGTCGGGCTTATTTTGATGGTACTGTTTTTTGTAATTGAATCGCGTGCCTCATACCCGGTGGTAGATACCAAATTGTTTACACAGAACCGTTTATTTGCTTTCTCCAATCTGGCAGCACTTATTAATTACAGCGCCACTTTTGCTGTTGTCTTTTTGTTAAGCCTTTATCTGCAAAAAATTAAAAATCTCACCCCACAACAAGCCGGTTCAGTATTGCTGATTCAGCCGTTAATTATGTCGCTTTTTTCACCAATAACCGGAAGGCTTTCAGATAAAATTCAACCCCGATA
This sequence comes from uncultured Marinilabiliaceae bacterium, assembly GCA_964521525.1. Classification (GTDB taxonomy): domain Bacteria; phylum Bacteroidota; class Bacteroidia; order Bacteroidales; family Marinilabiliaceae; genus CALEUX01. The sequence continues at coordinate 7,850 of CAZFTD010000028.1, forward strand.
CCTGGCAACTGCAGGCATGACGCTTTGTACAACAGGATTGTTCGCATTCTCGTTTCTGGATGTAAATACATCAAGCAGCATGATTATTGGGTTATTAATAACTATGGGCCTTGGTTTTGCATTGTTTTCATCGCCCAATATGAATACCATTATGAGCTCGGTTGAAAAGCATCAATACGGCACAGCATCAGGGATTTCGGCAACTATGCGCATAGTGGGACAAATGATTAGCATGACAGTTGTTACCCTGTTTTTTGCCTTTTATTTTGGGAAAAGTCAGGTTTCTGAAGTTTCTGCAACAGTTTTCTTAAAAAGTTCATCGGTGGCATTTTCTGTTTTTGCCTTTATTTGTGGGGTAGGCATATGGTTCTCTTTTTCAAGGGGCAATGTTAAACGATGAATAAAACTATTAAATGGACAACCATTAAAATATAAGTGTAACTTTGTAGAAAAAAAAGATGAGTCGTTTCCTGCATATATTTGCATCGGTGCTGATGTCTACAGCAATGACCTGTTCATTGCTGACGCGCGGCCCTGTTTTGGAAGCGCCATCTTTAAAGATTGAATTAGCAAGGGAATCTAAAACGCTATGTCAGGAGCATTTTTTAGAAACCCCACACCTTCCGTTTTTATTTGTACACGAGAATAATCCCTCCGGGTTGCATCAGTCCAACCCCGGATCGCCTCTGAACAATTTCAGTAAACCCGGTGCAATTAAGCCCAAGTGTATAAAATCAATTGGCATGGCTACTACCGGGTACACATTCACTAAAAAGAATGTACCTATCTTTATCAGAGTGCGATCGCTCCGTAATTAGTTTATAAGTTAATAGTCATTTTTTCAGCAAACTCTAAATTGAGTATTGCCTGTATTTTAATTGATTGTATTAACTTTTAAATGAATTGCGTTATGGACCAAGTAAAAGAGAATAAAAAAGGCATTAAAAAGGCAGATGTTGTATTATTTATCATCATCGCTGTATTATCAGCTTTACTCATTTTAGGCGTTAAAGCCATTTGGGTATAAAAGTTTTAAGCCGTAAATGTATATACTATAACCACAAAGGTTGCCATTTTAAACAAGAAAATTGGTTTCATAAACCCGGCATTACTGAAGTATATGTAACTAAAACAGCATTTAACAACTAACTAACTGTTAAACTTACATATAATAACAATCAGATAAACAGCGGGTATTAATATCCTGAAACCTTTTTACCGATTACTTATGAGCCGCCTTTGTGGTTATTTTTATTGATATTAATATGCTAACGTTAACTGCACCCACCCTGAACAACTCGTGGTTTCTTTTCAACAGGTTTAGACAGGCTTGAAACCGAAGCTTCTATTTCAAGCATTTTACGTGCTGCCTGTTCCCTGAACAAACTAACTGTTAATTGTTTGCGGGTAGACTCATCGCTCAAGGGCTCAACATCATAAAACAAGGCTCTGAATTCATCTGCGGTTTCTAACAAAGCCAAGCCATTGGCATTACCATGAAACCGGGCCAACAAGCAGGCTCTTTTAGCATCGTTGACCGAAGCCCCATAGAAGATGTTGGTTTTAATGCGCTGGTTGATAAAATTTCGATACTCGGGATTGGCTAAATTTTCCAATGGAATATTGATGGCTGTAGCTATATGAAATGAATCATACTCGGCTGCCGACCTCACATCAATAATGTTGTAACTGTAATAATTGTTTATCACTTCAAAAGCCAATTTGTCGGCATCAATCATTTTTGGCTGACATTCTCCGGTAGCCACCTTTTTCTCAAGTCGCTTCATAACAAATTCATCGCGCGAAGGTGTTATTCCAATAAGTGCAATGGTGACAACCGGAATAGCAGCATACATGGCCATTTTTCTGAATCTGCTACCCGACCATTCTCCTGCTTTTCCGGTAATTTTCTCCTGAATTTTAGATGTAAAAACAAAGGCAAAAATGGCAACCACGGTTAATATAACTGCAAACAACAACCTTGAAATGCCAAAAAAATCTGATATTACCACTGGCCCCATGTTAGATGCGGTGTATAATTCTTCGAGTAAAGGATAGCCTTCGGTAAATGCCAAAATTCCCAGAACCGAACCCACTATAAAAGCCATGGCATCAACCTTACCAACAGCGGCAGCAGCGGCACTTGTTCCCGGGCAAAATCCACCTATTATAAAACCGGCGCCCATAATTAACCCACCTATAATGGCCGATTTTACAAACATTGGGTTGACAAAAACCAGGCTGATATTGAGCAACCCCAGATGCGACAATAATAAAACCCCAATCATGGCCGTTACGCCTGCTGTAAAAAACACTTTCAAAACTGTGAAATCATATCCGTAAAACAGTCCAACCAGTTTTCGTGTACTCGAAAAACCTGCCTGTTCGAGTGCAAATCCGAATCCAACACCCATAATCAAGGCTATGAGATAATTGAATTCGTTGCTGATTATATCAGGTACTAAAGGTCCCATGGTATATTGTTTTTACTTAAACCAAAAATTAAATGTACTCAGGAATTAATCCAAAGCTTTCTGAAAAACCATGCCAGTGCATAAGCCGACCCAAAAATGGCCAGCATGGTAACAATGCCGCCAAGCGACATAACTGCCATTCCGCTTAATGCTGCCCCGCTGGTACATCCCCGCCCCAATTGACTTCCGAAACCAAACAAAGCACCACCTAAAACAGCAGTCCCAATTCGGGTGGCATTGCGTACGCCCGGCCCTTTCTCTAATTTAAACCCTACCCTGTCTGATAAAACTCCAGAAATAAAAGCCCCTATCAAAACACCCAACACTTCAAATACCAGCCACGATTTCATAGTTCCACCGGGGTGTTCGGCAGCATAATCCTGATAAAATGCAGATGATTCGTAATGTTCCGGTGCCACAGTCTTTACTGCTGTAACGGCAACACTTTTCATGGCCCCACTGGCTCCTAGTCCACGTCCGGTTATATAAATGGTAGTTAACAACACAAAACCCAGCAGTACGCCTGCCAGATAAGGATTCATATACTCACTTTTCGTCTTCATGTTGGTTCAATATTGAAGTGTCTTTCGATGGGTGTTCAGTTGATTCATCAAGATCTTCATAACCGGTTAGCATGGCCTTAATATTTGATAGCGGCGTGCTTCCGGTAGTGGTCATATACACATGAATAATGGCAAACATCAAAATCAGGTAAGCCCCCAAAGTATGCAAAAAAGCAATTACCTCAAGGGGGATATCACTGATAATTACCATTTGGTTGGCATCGATGGTACGGTAAAACATATAAAGCAAGCCCGTTACAACGATAAGCGGTGCCATCACCAGTTTAAAACCCAAATAAGTTATGGCTTGTAACGGATTTAACTTGTTCCTTGCCGTTTTATGAGTTGGATGCGGTTCACCTTTAAACATGCCTATTGTGTAATATCTTACTTGTGCCGAGAATTTCGAGAACGAAGGAATGTATTGTTTCCATTCTCCGGTAGTAAAATGCCAGAATATTGAAAATGCAATAAGTATTAGCAGCATCCAGGAGGCTACCCTGTGATAATGCACAGCCTTTTCGTATCCAAACAGATGAATAGAGTCGTGCACCTCAAAACCCGTTAGTGCCAGAAAGAAGATAAGCATTGCCTGCGACCAGTGCCAGAAACGTTCAAAACGGCGATATATGTAAACCCTTTGCATATCAACAGAGTTAAAGGTTTTTATTAATTTCTTCAGCTACAATTTCTTTGTTTTTTATGGCGGTATAAAACCGTGCAAGAGCGTGTATTAATACACCTGCTAAGGCTCCAATAAGCATTAGTTTTCCTATAAAATTCAAACCTGCATGGCGGTCTCTACCCGGTAGGTAAAACCCGGTTAACGAAGCCAATCGTCCATTTTCCCTAACATGACAGTCGTTGCAAGCCAAAGCTTTTTCTTTAGGCGCAACCATGTGGTTTACCGGCCAAAACATTTCAGTTTCAATAAAATCGTATTCACCACTGTATGGAAGGCCAACTCTTTTCATGCCGGCCATGGCTGCTTCGTGCCAGTTAAAATCCATCCAAAAAGCACTGTCGCCTTTGGTGGCCGACCAAAGCTTTGGCTGAATCAGCAGCATGGTATTGGGGTCGTATATTTGGTCGCCCCGATGCACCTTAACCGGATAAATTTTAGATTCCCCATCATTAGCCGAACCCAGCAGCTCATTTACTTTAAGCGGAAACGACCCAATGGTATCACCAAGAATATAGTGTTTGGCATGACCGTTAAACCAGAAATAGTCGGGTTGTACATTGGTAGACCACTCAAACGACCCTTTTATGGAGAGATAAACCTCATTCCCCAAAGAATCTAATTCGTGATAGGGTTTACCATCCATCAAATGACCGGCATCGGACCACCGCCAGGCCATTTTGGTGGCATTCACCTTGGCATAGGTTGGAATATGACAGGTTTGACAGGCAACGCTGGCTGTATGCAAATTGAGCATCCTGTCAAGATGGGGCGTCCCGGTATGACAATCTTCACAACTCAGTCTATTCTCGTGCGATGATGAAACAGAGTAAAGCTTTCCTTTTATCTGATGGCGGTCGGCTGTATGACAATCAACACACGACATATTAATACCATTGGCAGCCATGTGCACATCAACCTCCCTATCACATGCCAGCAACGCATCATCCAAATCGCCATGTTTTACATTGTTTCCGCCACCACCATAAAAGTGACAGGCCCCGCAGTTAAAACTTCCCGGTTTTCCAACGCTTTGAGCCACTTTTTGAAGGTTCACCGACCTGTCGGGATATCCGGCTGCTGATGCACCTTTGATGTACTCCTCACTTTTATCGTGACAAACCATGCAGTCAACATTTCTGGCATTGTTAAAATCATACAGATTATTAGTCATACCAAAACCAATATGACATTTTGAGCAAGCCTGCTCGTTGGCATTCGAGCCAATACAAAAGTTATTGATAACATTCGATTTTCCTACACGCTCAATACCGCGGCCTTCAACATACGACACCCTTTCCCAGTTCCAGTGACTGGATGCCATCACTTCAATATGCCTCTGGTTATGACACGACAAACAAGCCTCGGTAACCTCCTGCGGGGTGACAAAATTCTTTTTCAAGGCATCGAATTGCGAGTGGTCGACCGAGGGGACGTGCTTGACAGCAAACTTTTGCTTTAGCTGCAACTCACTTAAATTAGGCAATTCGGGCCGATGAAAAAGATGAACAGCCATTATAACCACAATGGTAATTACTACAATGGGGGCAATAACCTGCTTCATAATAAGCGTTTTAATCTTTTATAAAAAAGGAAAACAAGTTTCGGAAATTCACGACTATTATCTGATAATCAATAATAAAGTTAACTGTTTCTTTCTCAAAAATCCAATAAAAATTTTAGATAAATATAGATATCTATTTACATATTTAAAATACCATATATGATTTACAGGCTTATTTATATAAAGATTGATTATAAACAAGAGGTGCCAATGGTATATCAGAATCGTTTATTATCTTTATCATCAAAGCAAATCGTGCAGGTTCATAGGCTAAAGACCATCGAAGGCCGTGTAAGCATTTATGAATAATAAGGATGGAAGAAATGAGAAACTTTTACGCAATTATCTTACTCAGTTTTTTAATACAGACATTAGCAGGCCAAAAAAGATATGATGATGCTCCACAGCGTTTTTTATTACCCGAACCACCCCCTGAAACGCCACGTTTAATGGCTTCAGGATTGATATCAAGCGGACTGGACGAATCAGGTGGCACTTTCACGGGCGACCATCTGGAATTTTTCTATACCGTAAACCATCGGGCCGATTTATCAGTAATAGTACAAATTAAGTACCGCGACAGCTTTTGGAGTTATCCTGAAACAGCAACCTTTTCGGGTATTTATCAGGATGCCGACCCATTTATTAAAAACGACAAGCTCTATTTTAGCAGCACGCGTCCAATAAACGATAAATCAGGTTCAGGCATCTGGAATATCTGGGTAATGGAAAGAAAAGATAAAACCTGGACAAATCCGCAACCTATTGTACTAAACCCCAACAAAAATGAAAGGCACCCCACTGTAGCCGATAACGGGAACCTCTATTTTTACGCCGATTATGAATCTGAGAGCGTTACTTTTGATTTTCTGAACACTAATATATATGTTTCAGTTCTTGAAGATGGCATGTATCAACAACCTGTAAAGCTAAATGAGACAATTAACAGTACTTATGCCGATTATACTCCACTGATAGCTCCTGATGAGTCGTTTATGATTTTTGCATCCAACCGGCCTGGAGGCCAAGGCAACAGCGATTTATATATATCAATTAAAGATGGTAATAATCTATGGTCGGAAGCCATTAATCCCGGAACAATTATTAACTCAACCGAAAACGACCATTACCCATCATTATCTCCCGAAGGCTTATTCCTGATGTTTACCAGCGACCGTAGGCTCTCGCTTTCAGGCCAGCGAAGCATCACTTATTCCGATTTAAAAAGGATAATTCTTGGTCCGGGAAACGGATTTGGCGATTTATACTATATCGGCAAAAAGGCGCTTAACCTACCTGTCGAAAAAGATACACCGTAATTATTGCCATACCGGACTGGCATAGGCTTTCACTTCTTTTGCAGTAATGGTTCCGGCGCAAAGAATAATCAAACGCTCCACCACATTGCGAAACTCACGTATGTTACCTGTCCATGATATGTTCTGGAGAGCCTGAATGGCAGAGTTGTCGAACTCTTTTTCCGGAATTCCCAGTTCTTCGCAAATAAGCTTGTTAAAATAATCAGTTAGCAAGGGTATATCCTCTTTTCGGTCGTTGAGCGATGGTACATGAATTAAAATAACACTCAAACGGTGGTAAAGGTCTTCACGAAAATTTCCTTTTCTGATTTCCTCCTGAAGATTTTTGTTAGTTGCTGCTAAAACCCTAACATTCACCCTGATATCTTTATCGCTGCCAACTCTTGAAATTACATTTTCCTGCAAGGCACGCAACACTTTGGCCTGGGCAGCCAGACTCATATCCCCAATCTCATCCAAAAAAATGGTACCACCATCGGCCTGCTCAAACTTACCTTTTCGCTGTTTAATGGCCGATGTAAAAGCGCCTTTTTCATGACCAAAAAGCTCACTTTCAATTAATTCAGAAGGTATTGCAGCACAATTAACCTCTATAAAAGGCATTTCAGAACGGTTACTTTTTTCGTGCAGCCATCGGGCTACCAACTCTTTACCGGTACCGTTGCTGCCGGTTATTAACACACGGGCATCGGTAGGTGCCACCTTGTCAATCATTTCTTTAACAGCCATAATGGCTGCCGATTGCCCAACCATTTCGGTAGTTTTAGTAACCTTTCGGCGCAAAACGCGGGTTTCGGTCACCAAATCTTTTCGTTCAACCGCATTGCGTATGGTTACCAGCAAGCGATTTAAATCCAAAGGTTTTTCAATAAAATCGTAGGCCCCTTTTTTGATGGCATCAACAGCAGTATCAACATTTCCATGGCCCGAAATCATAATCACCGGCACTTCGGGGCTTTTCTCCATCAATTTCTGAAGCACCTCTATCCCATCCATTTCGGGCATTTTAATATCGCATAAAACAATATCAATTTTATCGGCATCAAAAAGCTCCAATCCAATAGCGCCAGTTTCGGCTAAAACAACTTCATTTCCTTCGTACTCAAGAATCTCCTTAAGAGTATTGCGGATGCTTTTCTGATCGTCAATAACCAATATTTTCGACATAAGCAGATTTATTATAATTCGCTGTTGATAATTTGCAAAATAGCACCCTCTTTAAGGGCGAAGGCACTTTGCCACAACTCTTTAATCTCCAGCTCTTTCAATACCCACTGAACCATAATGCTGGCCAAAACAATATTGTCAACACGGTCGCGATCCATGCCGGGAATCAATCTTCTTCCGTCGCAATTCAATGAAAGCAGCAACTGATGCACCTCTTCAAGTTCATCTAACTCAATATGGAATGATGATATTTTAGCCAGGTCGAGTAATGGATATTTTTGTTTGGCAATCATTGCTGCCAATGTATCGAACGATCCGGATGAGCCTACCAGTTTTTTAACCGGAAACAACTTTATGGCATCCAAAAGAGTTACCAGTTTTTCGCTTAAATGTTTCTCGATGGCCGATATTTCAGATTCGCGAATGGGGTCGGACGGCGAAAATTGCTCCAGCAAACGGGCTACTCCCAGGTTAAAGCTCTCTTTCCACAACACTCCATCTTTGCTGGCTACGATAAATTCAACACTACCGCCTCCGATATCCATAATTAATACAGGCTCCTGACCAATTGGAATTACCTGCTTAACACCATCGAAAATGGTTTGGGCCTCCTCATCGCCAGGGATAACCCGAATGGTTAAACCCAGGTCGTGCTTTACCCTCCGGACAAAATCAGCACCGTTGGTAGCACTTCGTATGGCCGATGTTGCAAAGCAAAATATGCTTTCAACCTGGTACTCCGAAATGGTTATAAGATGATTGGTTAAAGCTTCAATACCACGCTCCATAGCATCGGCAGTGATGGTAGCCTTATGAATTCCTCCTTTGCCCAATTTTGTAGGATACTTTGATTCAACCAGAATACGGTACGAATTATTTTCAACCTCGGTAATTAACAGGTTAAAAGTATTGGTTCCCAGGTCAATTATGGCGACTCGCGTTTTTTCCATTTTCTTTTGAAGGATAAATATGCCCAAAGGTAATAAAACCACCTCAAAACCAAAATGAGATGGTATTAAAAGTAACAAAAACCGCTTGCAATACAAATTTGCATCACGAGCGGCTTGTTAAAGGAATACTCTTTCCTATCTGTTTAAATTTGGATGAAAGATTATTAGATTGAAGATAATTAGAAGGATAGAGAAGATGTATAGATTACCTGGATATCCTCAAGATCTTTTATATCTCATCTTTCATTCTTAAATCTAAACATCTTTCCGTACTATTCTTTCAGTCTAACAATCATTTAAATACTACAACAGAATTTAAACAGGTTCTAAAAAAAGCTCCTATTTCCCTGCATATCTGAACCATTTCCAAAGTTCTTTGTAGTTCACCTTTTTACCGTACATTAGAATTCCTGTTCTATAAATTCGGGCGGCAAACCAGGTGGTAAAAATAAAACCTGCCACCAGTAAAAACATGGATAATGCTATTTGCCAACCGGGAATATCAAATGGAACCCGGGCCATCATAACAATGGGTGATGTTAGAGGTATCATTGAAAACCAGAAAGCAACGTCGCTCATAGGATTCCTGAATACCGCAATGGCTACATACAGCGACAAAATAATAGGAATGGTTATGGGTAGCATAAATTGCTGCGAATCGGCCTCATTATCGATGGCTGAACCAACAGCAGCAAAAAGTGCTGCGTAAATTAAATATCCGCCAATAAAATAAAACACAAATAAAAGCAACATTTTTACCGGCTCAAAACTCTTTATCATCTCCCAAATCTTACCAAAATCGAAATTACCCGCCGATTCAATTTGAACGGATTCACCGGCTGCCATCTCAATCTGTTGTATTTTATTAACCGGAACATCCTTTACAAAAGCAGCTTTTACACCAAAAAGTATGAGTGCGGTTAATGCCACCCATAGCAGTAACTGAGTAAGTGCCACTAAGGCTATACCTATAATTTTACCCATCATCAGCTGGAAAGGTTTAACAGAAGAAATAATAACCTCTACAATACGGCTGGTTTTTTCTTCCATAACACCGCGCATAACCTGGGCTCCGTAAATAAACACAAACATGTAGGTTAAAAAGGCAAACACAAAGCTTACCACCATAGCCATTTCGGTTGAGCTTTGCTTTTCGGTACCATCGCCACCAAGTTTTAAAGTAGAGATATCAACTTTAACCTTCGACATTTCATTTATAATGGCGTCAAGCCCTTCAATATCGAACGATTTAAGTTTTTCCTCGCTTAAGTATTGCCGAAGACTCCGTGACACATGCTCCTTAACATCAATAGTAATTTGCTTCTCAGAATACAAACGAATGGCATCGGGCTTTTTCAATAAATCATCTTCAATTACCAAAAAAGCATAATATTTTGAATTACTAAAATTGGTTTTTAAATCACTCTCTGCATTAATCGGAAGAAACTCAAATTTAAGCAGTTCGGTATTCTGAATTTTATCTGTATAAAGGTTGGTATGGTCAACCACTGCCAGTAATTTCTCCTCTTTATCTTCCAAAGAAGCCAACCATCCGGGAATAACCATCATGCCTGCAAACAGTATGGGACCAAGAATGGTCATTACAATAAAGCTCTTTTTTCGGACGCGGGATAAATATTCGCGTTGAAGTATTAATGATATTTTGCTCATAACAATAGTATTTAGGCTGGGGTTATTTGTTCTGATTAACGACCTGGATAAAGATATCGTTCATACCTGGCAGAATTTCCTGACAACCATGAACCTCGCAATGCTTAATGGCTAAGGCCAGCAACTGATTCACGCCCGACCCTTGACCCATTTTTATAAGCGCCGTTTGATATCCGTTAAGTGGAGATATTTCCATCACCTCATGATGCTCTGACATAACAGCTTTAAGCTGATTGGCATCGCCCGCAAAATCGAGTCTCACCAAATTCTGGCGATATCGTTGACGAACATCGTTAACAGCCCCCTCCAATATGGATTTACCGTTGTTAATTAAAGTAATGTGGTCGCACAACTCCTCAACCGAGCCCATATTATGTGTAGAAAAAATAATGGTGGCGCCTTCTTTCTTTAAATTAAGGATTTCTTCTTTGAGCAGATTGGCATTAATGGGGTCGAAACCGCTAAATGGCTCATCAAATATAAGAAGCGATGGCTTGTGCAGAATGGTGACGATAAACTGAACCTTCTGTTGCATACCTTTTGAAAGTTCTTCAACTTTTTTATCCCACCAGGCCTGAATTTCAAACTTTTCAAACCAGTATTTCAATTTCTTAAGCGCCTCATTGCGCGATAAACCTTTCAATTGAGCCAAATACAGGGCTTGTTCGCCCACTTTCATTTTTTTATACAAGCCTCTTTCTTCGGGTAGGTATCCAATGCGCTCAACATCCGACGATTTAAGAGGTTTCCCATCAAACAGAATCTGTCCTTCGTCGGGCCCTGTAATCTGATTAATGATTCGTATTAACGTGGTTTTGCCAGCTCCATTAGGACCCAGCAAACCATAAATCGAATTGGCCGGTACGCTAACATTAACATGATCTAAAGCCAACTGACTTGCATACTTTTTGACAACACTTCTGGCTTCTAAAAACGACATAGAATTAGGGTTTAATTAGAAAAATAATAAGAGAGGCAGATAAGATGGGACACACAAAGCTACAAAAAAGGATATCAATTGTAATAATCAACAGCGATATTTTTATGTTAGGCATAATGGTGAGGCAAGATTGTTTTAATATAATCAAACATTACGTTGTTTTATATTCAATAGTTCGTTAAACTTTAAGCGGCCTTAGTGCCGTATAATATAAAATGATGAATATGTACCGAGCCTACGGCTCTTTTGTGGTTAGCGCAAATGCTAAATGAACTGAAGTCCATTTTTTCAAAATGAAACAAGCCTACAGCTTTATAAAAATTCAACTCTTAATTCGCATTATTCATGAGTTATTTAGCTGTTGAATTGTTCACAACATCCATAAACACTTCTAAAAGACCGGGATCTTTTTCCAGGGCATTACCTATTACCACCAGATCGGCTCCATTATTATAAGCATTTGCCAGTTTTTCGGGAGAATTAATGCCACCACCAATCATCAATGGAATGGTACAGTTTTTCTTTACTTCTGAAATCATTTTTCCCGGTATGGGATTTAGCGCGCCGCTGCCCGCATCCATATAAATCAACTTAAGGCCCAGCATCTCGCCTGCCAGGGCTGTCGCAACTGCTATATCGGTTTTTTCGGCTGGAATGGGGCGGGTTTGGCTAATATATTCCACTGATGTTGGCATGCCTCCATCAATAAGCATGTAACCTGTTGGTATGGTTTCAATGTTGTATTGCTTAATAAGTGGCGCTGCTACTACATGGCTGCCAATCAATAAATCGGGATTTCGCCCCGATATCATCGACAGAAAAAGGATGGCGTTGGCTTCGGGTGAAATATGAGTTGGATGGCCGGGATAAAGCACTACCGGTATTTTGGTGTGTTGCTTCAGGTAATTAACAAGCGGCCCAATAGGGTTTGAAATTAAACTGCCACCTACCAGAATAAGGTGCGGCGGGCGTTTCTCAACGGCATTAATAAATGCTTCGGCCTGATTGCCCATGCATTTGTCAGGGTCGACCAGAAAAGCAATTTGTTTTTTCCCTGCTGATAAATTGGATAATATCTGGTTGTAAACTTTCACTTTTTATATTATTAATTGCAGTCGTATAAATATAAATATTTAATAATTAGAACTATAAAACATTATTGCCGGTTAATAATGCCATACAAGGAAATAATCGGTCTCTACTTTGTAAAGCAGTTGATAAGTTTTTACCTCATTTTTTAAAGAAAGAGTAGCCTCCATTATTCCTTGTGAGCTTGCTGTAAATGGATTTACCTTTAAATCATCCTTAAAAATAATGCCGTTATTGGCAGCCATTTTAAAAAGGGTTTCTTTGGCACACCATATTAAAGCATGATATAAAGCCTTCTTTTCATGTGGGATATATATCGCTTCATGGGGATGTATAAAGCGTGTTGCCAGTCGGGATATGCGCTCCGACGGATATTCAATGTCAATACCAGCTTCGTTTAGTGGTGCTATACAAATAGCAGCAAATCCTTTGGTATGCGAGATGCTTATGTTTTGACCTGATTCACGAACATAAGGCTGACCGGTTTTAGTGTACTCTACCTTGGGAACACATCCCGTCATTTGATAAAGCAACGCCCGCGATGCCAGCCACTCCAACCGACGAGTCTGGCAGTTGAATTGTTTAAGCTGTGCAGCCAGTTCCGAATCGTCAGGCAACAGAGTCGCCAGTTGGTCTTCGGTTTCTAAAATTCTCCAAACCGCAATACGCCCACCATCATCTTTCCTATAATTAAATTCAACAGCCATCGTTATGGTTGGGTTTTCCATCTAACACTTTCCATCATGTGAAAAATGTCGTCGGTAATGAAATTAATAACCGGGGCCAGAGAATCTTTGTTTGGTCGCGCCTGAAAATATAATGCCCCACGTAGAAAATGTTTAACGCTGTCGGTAGCAAAAAACTGAACCGGCGATGCAGCATCACCTTTAATCTGAAACACTATGCCAAAAACATTGTTGTCATCATCCGTAAAAATTCTGTCGTCAATGGCATCAGCCTTAACTACATGACTGTAGGCCAATTTAATATTATCTTCCAGTATTTCGTAAAGATTATCGTTAATCTCTTTATATGTAATGTGTATTCTGGCCTTGAAGCCTGGAAAAACAACATTTATCCAATATGGTTCGGCTTTAGGTGATGGGTCAGCCTGAATGCGTGCATATTTTGGATAATCGATGGCGTAAGGCATCGCACTATCGAGCCGTAAATATTCTTTCTGTGGCAGTTCAATTCTGAAATAACCACGAGGTTTAGGAGTGGGATGCTCCCTGCATGCCGTCGACAGAAAAATAATCACCAATAAAACAGGAATCACTCCTTTAATATATACTGGCATCGTCTTATTATTTTTTTTGTGCAAATTTAATTTTTTTAATTCTTCGATTGTCGGCTGCTAATATGGTAAAAGTATATTTGCCGGTTTCAATGGTTTCGTGTTTGGCCGGTATTTCTCCTTTTATTTCCAACAGCATTCCGGCCAGTGTTTCTGCCTCGCCTGATATTTTCTTAAAGTGTTCTTCATCAATATTGGTAACCCTGAAAAAATCTTTCAACAGTGTTCTTCCTTCAAAAACGTAGGAGCCATCCGGCTGCATCGAAAAAATAGTTTCTTCATCATCGAGTTCGTCACTAATATCGCCTACAATTTCCTCAAGAATATCTTCAAGGGTAACAATACCCGCTGTTCCACCGTACTCATCAACCACAACAGCCATGTGTATTTTTTTTGTTTTAAACTCCTGCAGCAGGTCGGTTAAACGTTTGGTTTCGGGAACATAGTAGGCAGGTCTGAGCAACGACTGCCAGTTAAACGAATTGTCTTTACCAAGGTGTGGCAGGAGGTCTTTAACATAAAGGATGCCCTTAACATCATCGGGGCCCTCATCGTAAACAGGAATACGCGAGTAGCCCGATTCAACGATAACTGATATCACTTTTGAGAATTCACTTTTAATGTCCAAATCAACAACATCAACCCTCGATGTCATAATCTCCTCAACATTGATGTTCCCAAAAGTAACAATGCCTTTCAGTATTTCTTTCCCTTCCTGAATGTCGTCGCCGGTGAGTTCAAGCGCATGTGAAATATCATCAAGTGAAATACTTTTCATTCTTTTGGCCAAACGCTTATTTACTACATTGGTCGATTTTACCATGATTTGCCCCAAGGGTTTAAACAGCCTTATAACAATTAAAAGCGGAAAGGCCATAAAGGCTGCAAACTTTTTGGGGTACTGCCCGGCATAAACTTTTGGTAATATCTCACCAAAAAACAGAATCATACCGGTAATGATAATCACCTCAAAGATAAATTTCAGAACACCAGGTTGATTAATAATCACCAGTTCTGAAGCCACGAATGAAGAGAGTATTACAATACCAACATTTACAAAGTTATTGGCAATCAGAATTGATGCCAGCAAAAGTTCCGGCTCTTCAAGGTGTTGCAGAGCCAGATGACCCGACCGGCTCGATTCTTCCTGCATTTGCGACTGGTCAGAAGCTTTAAGTGAAAAATAGGCAACCTCTGAACCTGAAATCAGGGCTGAACTAATAAGTAAAAGTATGGTAACGACGATAGCAATAGCAATACCGGTTGTGAGCGGTAAAAATTGTATCATCTGAAGAAATATTCGGGGTACTGATAAAAATGACGGGTCTGCTTCCAATTACATTGTTTTTAAGTTAAACATGGTTCTGTTTCAGAAAGGAAGGTCGTCCTCAACATTGTTTCCCCCTGAAAGAAAATTATCGTCACTGCCGGCTGGCTGATCAATTACTGTTGGCCGGGCAGGCTGTTCCGCCTGATGCGGTTGTTCCGGGTTAAAGGCAGATTGGCCTTCGGCTCCCGGTTTTCTACCTAATAGCTGAATAATATCGGCGTATATTTCAGTAACATATTTCTTTACACCGTTCTGGTCATCGTACGAGCGGGTTCTTAATTTACCTTCAACGTAAATCTGACTCCCCTTTTTAATATAGTTTTCAGCTAATTTAGCCAGTCCCCTCCATGCAACAATATTATGCCATTCGGTACGGTCAGGTATATCCTGACCATCGCGGGTTTTAAAACCACGCTCAGTAGTTGCAAGGGTAAAATTGGCTACAGCCTGATCGTTTTCGAAATAACGTACATCGGGGTCTTTGCCCACGTTTCCAACCAAAATAACTTTATTTACTGACATAGCTTTTTATTTTAAGGGTAAGGATTTGAACCGGTAGCTAAATTACAAAACTTATGTGTGCTTTTCAAATCATGGTTGAAAATCGTTGTTAAAATACTGGTCAATCAGCCGGGGTACAGGATATTGCTTTAATTGGGCATAACCAACCGCCAACAGGTTTTTTGAGTTGAACATATCTGGTATTGTGGTCTCTTCTGGCATAACTACGCGAAAAAATTTCGCATAAATAATTTGATGGGTCAGAATCTGTTTTTTAGTCGTGTGTAAAGTGATGTTCTGGTTAAAATGGGGCCAATGTTGCTGAATCAGCTTAGCTAATTTAATGTGGTTTATCTCCTTGTCCGATTCAATTAGTAATGGTTCAAACAGGCCATGCCAAATATCGCCCTGTTCCCTTCTTGTTAGTATCAACGAACTATTGGCTTGGATGATGACATAATTAAAGTGTCTGGTTTTCTTTTCTGTTTTCTTGCTCTTAACCGGGAATTGGTTTGTTGTTTTGGTTAAAAAGCTTTTACATTCTGATGCTAATGGACATTGATGACATAGCGGATTTGCCGGTGTACAGATAAGAGCCCCCATTTCCATCATGGCCTGGTTAAAAGTCCCAGGATTATCCTTGTCTAACAAACGGTTGGCAAGTTCTTCAAACTCCTTTTTCCCCTGTGCGGAATCAATCGGAGTTGATTTAGCAAAAAAGCGTGAAAGCAGACGATAAACATTTCCATCTACCACAGCATAAGGTTCATTAAATGCAATTGAAGCTATAGCTGCAGCAGTATAGGGGCCAATTCCGCTTAGTTTCAGTAAATCGGTTTTGGTTGATGGAAATGTACCACTCATATTATAATATATGTGTTGGGCGGTTTTGTGCAAGTTACGGGCACGTGAGTAATAGCCCAGTCCCTGCCACACTTTTAAAACATTTTGCTCCGAAGCAGTTGCAAGTGATTTAATATCAGGAAAATATTCAATAAATTTGAAGTAATAGCTGAGTCCTTGTTTTACCTGTGTTTGTTGCAGTATTATTTCCGAAATCCAAATTTTATATGGATCAGTGGTTTTACGCCACGGTAACTGGCGATGGTTTTGGTTATACCAGGCTGTTATTTTTTGATTGAAATAGGTCATTTTTAAAAAATTATACAAAAATAGCCCTTTTAGTTTTTTTTTAAATGGAAAACCTTTTATATTTGCAATCTGAATTTTAATAAAGAGTCTCTAAATAACTGATAATTAAATAATTTTAAAGCAATGACAAAGGCTGATATCGTAAACGAGATTTCCAAAAATACTGGAATTGAGAAAGTTACAGTACAGAAAGCTGTTGAAGCATTCATGGAAACCATTAAAGGAAATCTGGTAAAAGGTAAAAATGTGTACCTTAGAGGTTTTGGCAGTTTCGTAGTGAAAAAAAGAGCTGAAAAAACCGCTCGCAACATCTCAAAAAACACAACCATTATTATTCCTGAACACTTCATTCCTTCTTTTAAGCCATCGAAAAGCTTCGTTGTTAAGGTGAAGAATTATGTGAAGTAGATTGTATAACCTTTAAAAAGTAACATTATGCCAAGTGGTAAAAAAAGAAAAAGGCATAAGATGGCCACCCACAAGAGGAAAAAAAGATTAAGAAAAAACAGGCATAAAAAGAAAAAATAGTCTGTTTTTGAGAGCCTAAGAACAAACAGAATAGTCTGTTTGTTCTTTTCTTTTATAAATTACGTTCTTTGAAATGATTTTTAACCAATTCATTGTATAGTGAGTGCAGAACTATTTGTTGATGTTGCTCCCAATGAACTGACCATTGCTCTTTTAGAAAATAAACGTCTTGTTGAATTACGTAAAGAGCAAAGCAATGTTCAGTTTGCTGTTGGTGATATTTATTTGGGAAAAGTAAAAAAAATAATGCCCGGATTAAACGCAGCTTTTGTTGATGTAGGGTATGAAAAAGATGCTTTCTTGCATTATTTAGATCTTGGACCCCAGTTCCGAACCCTTCAGAAATATGTATCCCAGGTTACAGCAAAACGAGGAGCACCCGCGTTGCACAAACTTAAACCGGAAAACGACATTGATAAAAACGGCACAATTTCCCAGGTGTTAGCGGCAGGACAGGAAGTGCTGGTTCAAGTTGCCAAAGAACCCATTTCAACCAAAGGCCCCCGTTTAACTTCCGAAATTTCCATCGCAGGTCGCAATTTAATTCTAATCCCTTTCTCCGACAGAGTATCTGTTAGCCAGAAAATTCAGTTGCCAGAAGAAAGAAGTCGATTAAAACGACTGCTTCTGAGCATTAAGCCAAAAAATTATGGGGTTATTGTACGCACCGTTGCCGAAGGAAAACGAGTTGCCGAACTCGACAAAGAATTGCGCACCCTTGTTAAACGATGGGAAGATTCATCCCAAAAACTTAAAGAAACCAGGGCCCCCGGACTGGTAATTGGAGAAATGGGACGTACATCCGCTTTCTTACGCGATTTGTTTAACCCCAGTTTTCATGCCGTATATGTTAATAACCAGGATGTGTTTCGCGAAATGCGCGATTATGTTGAGTTGATAGCCCCGGGTCGTGAAAAAATTGTGAAACTCCATTCAGGCGATGTTTCACTTTTTGACCAATATGGCATTGAAAAGCAACTCAAAGCATCATTCGGGAAAACCGTTTCTTTTAAAAGTGGCGCTTATTTGATTATCGAGCACACCGAAGCACTTCATGTTATCGATGTTAACAGTGGAAACCGATCTAAATCTGCAGCCGACCAGGAAACAAACGCCCTGGAAGTTAATCTGGCCGCAGCCGAGGAAATAGCCCGCCAGCTTCGTTTACGCGATATGGGTGGAATTATTGTTGTGGATTTTATTGATATGCAAAATCCCGACCATCGGCAAAATGTTTATGATAAAATGAAGGAAGCCATGGCCTCCGACAGAACCAAACACAATATTTTGCCTTTAAGCAAGTTCGGATTAATGCAGATTACGCGTCAAAGGGTTCGTCCCGAAATGCATATCGAAACCACTGAAAAGTGTCCATCCTGCCTCGGAACAGGTACTGTTGCGCCAACCATTCTTTTTACCGAAGAAATTGATAATCGTGTCCGGTTTATTGTGGAACAGCTTAAATTAAAGAATTTGACCCTGTGGGTTCACCCTTATGTATATGCTTATCTTAAAAGTGGATTTCCTTCACAAATATTGAAATGGAAATGGCAACTTGGATTTGGCATCAAAGTGAAACCCTCTGATTCTATTGCGTTACTGGAGTTCAAGATAATTGATCAAAATAATAAGAAAGTCGACCTCAAGTGAGGCCGACTTTTTTTTTACCCTTTCATCTGTAAATAATTTGTTAACTAACAGTCGGATTGCTTTCCGCGCTGCGGAACAGGTTGCCCCGAGTTATCGGGGGAACTC
>CAZFTD010000029.1:0-26820 GCA_964521525.1 uncultured Marinilabiliaceae bacterium
GCATTTAAAAGATTATTGAGAAGTGTGTCACGTGGAATACGCTTACTTAGTTCACGTGTAAATTTTGCTTTTAGCCCATTAGGTTTAACTTCAGCAGTAGCAGCAGAAAAAATGATGGACTCGCCCTTTTCAATATCCATTTCAAAAAACCCGGGCACAAACAGGTCTTCCTGATAGGGATATCCCCGGTGTTGTTCTTTAATGTACTCAACCCCTCTGAACCAATCAGGAGCAGCAATAAACTCAGCTTTCTTACTTAACTGCATATTTAAATAAGGAAAGCCTTCGTACATTTTAACTCTAATGCCCTGCAAAACGTCCTCGTACCGGGTATTGGCCACCATGTTCTGGCGGGTTAATTCGTGAATGCTTCTAAATGCCAAAAAAGGCTTAAATCTTATTTTGGTTGGAGAATGGGCATCGAGAAGCGTTACTTTAAATAACAGTTGTTCTTCAGTTTCAACCAGTAATTGTTCTGTAGAAAGAATCATTCCTCCAACTCTGTAAACCCTTTTGGGAATAGTCTCCATCTCCAGGTCGGTAATGTATTTATGCCCTTTGGGGTCATAATGATTACCCTGGTACTTTCTGATACCCAGGTTAAAAACCTGTTGATGCTGAATTAATGAAACATCTAATGAAGAAAGCAATACAAACCGCCCTCCGTTAAAATGGTCGATGGGGCAAACCAGCATGCCATGATATTTGCGGGTGTTGCAACCAATAATGGTCGAACTTGAATAGGATCCAGCCCGATTGGTTCGAATCATTTCACGGTAAAGTGAGTACTCAAGATTTACCAGTTTGGTTTTATCAAGGTTCAAATAGGCCATAGTTAGAAATATTGTAAGTAATATGGTTTGCTGTAAAGCTTTTTATTCAATAACTAAACAAAAAAACAACCATCTCACAGGAATTTCTCCTTCTTCACCCACACAACCCTGAGTTTTTTTTTTGCTTTATTAATGCATTGATAACGTTAATATATTATTATTACATTCATTTTAAGAGTTATACTCTGATGCCTGATAACACTACAAACATCTGCAAAACAGATATTTATATAAACTCTAAAAGCAACCCTTAAACAGTCGTCCGAACTATAATAATAAGCTTTTAAGTTAATAAAATAAAAGCAGAAATCAAATCGGAAACTTTGGGGTTATTTAAACTATTTGAAAAAATTATCCGATATTATCATTTATGGGAAAACAGGCTCCACATGAAGTTCTCCCTGATAACAAGGTTTTTTATGACTAACATGACAGATGCTTCTTAATTTTTTTTGATTCGCGTCCTTGTGTAATACATATTAAATGACTGCAAAAGAATACTTCCGCAAATTACAAAGAAAACCAACCCGCGCATAGTTATATAATCTTAAAAAAAAACAATAAACGCAATGCTAATTCCCAATAAATCAATCCTGGCAGTTCGTAATAAACAGTATTTCATCCGTAAATAATTTTAAGTTTAAGGTTGGATTGTTTTCCGCGCTGCGGAAAAGGTTGCCCCGAGTTATCGGGGGAACTCCAATGTTGCTATTTTCACTGGTGTTTCCCGAAAAGTCGGGACAAGTTGTGTTTTTTCGCAAACATGTTCGTTTCAAAAGAAGAGTTTATTGAGTCTGATTTTACTCAGCTTAAAGATGGAAAGACAAGATTCGTATGTATAAAGAACAACGGACAGACTTATTCTACAAATAATTATTTAGCTAAAAAACTTTTTAGCTTTTCCTGAAAAAATTCCCTGTCGTTTTCAAGTGAAGCTTCCGGATACCTTGCGGATAAAGAATGAATCAATTCAAGCGTATTTTGAAGAAAGAGGCGGTACTCGGGCGTAACAAACCCACTGGGCCGATGATTGCGTGCAGAGATAATTTTACGTACTTCTTTATAATAATTTTGAGCTTCTTTTGAAAACGTTGATTCAACAAACCGGTTCCATATATATTTTACAGCCATTTCATTGGGCTGTGTCATGGCTTCATCATAAAACCGGTAATCGCGTAACTCATCCATAACAATTTCATAGGCCGGGAAATACCACACTTTTTCAAAAAGCATGGTTAATTGTTCAACAGCCAGTAATAAAACCGCTTTGCTTAGCTGGTTTCCGTGCGCCCCGTCTTTAAGATGACGAACAGGACTAACCGAAAATATAATGTTCAGCTCAGGATTGAAAACCCGAAGTTGAACAATTAAATCTTTATAGGCATCTACAATGTCATCAACATCGAGAAGGTATCGGTTAAAATCATTTTCGGGAAATTTATGACAATTGGCCACCACTCGTTGAAGTTTTGTATGCTCGTAAACATAAGCAGTGCCGAAAGTGATAACTGCAAAGGATGCATTTTTCAGAAATTGATGACCGGCTAGCGTAGCCTCAGAAACTTTTGCTATTACCTCTGAAGGTTCGGGGTTACTATAACTTCCATGATGGAAAAAACTGTGCCACAAGCCATTGTTAAAAACCAAATCGGTTTCTTCCGGAATGGTTTTGTTCATCAGAAACTGAAGCGCACCGCCTATCGACAAAGGATTATATAACACCCCAAAAGGGTTAATGGAAACAGGAAACCGGGCATCGTCCATAAATTTGCCTATGTTACCGGCAAAACAGGAACCTATAAATAAAACACGATGACTGGGGTTTATTAAAACAGGTGCCTTGGGCACAGACACTATAGTGCGAAACTGGTTGTGGTTCACAAACTTTGGCTTAAAGTAAAACTAAGATTGGCGGCCAATCCTTTTAAATATCCAGCTCAAAATATCGTTTTGCAATTCTTCTGCTATTGGCTCGTTGTGCAACTCATGCAAAGCCCCTTGATAAATTTTAAAATGTATATGCTCCTGGTTAAGGGTAGCGAGTTTTTGAGAAAAATCGAAACGTGTTACATTGTCGGCATCGCCATGACAAAGCAAAACGGGAATTTCAATTTTCTGGATGTTTTTCATAATTCCATCAGCACTTTTATCCACTTCAAAAAAGGTGCGAAGGGTTATTTTTCCATGCATCAGGGTGTCAATATCCGATTCAATCTGATTTTTCTTAATGCTCGAAAGTGATGATGATTTAATCCCGGTGGACATGGTTAACCCCGGAAAAATATGATTCATCAGCGTCCCTACTTTTAACAAGATGCCGGTTGGAGCATTAACCAGCCCTATCCAGGGCGAAGTGATGATGGCGCCTGTAAAATTCTGATGTCGTTTTAAAAGAAAGCTCAAAACCAGGTTGCCACCCATGCTGTGCCCGTAAATAAAAGATGGAATATCGCCATGATTTCTACGGCACCGCTTTACCAAAGCACTAATATCATCCAGATACTCCGACAAATGGTTAATATGCCCTCTTTTCCCGGCTGATAATCCATGTCCGCGATAGTCGAGCGCATATACCATTATGCCCAGACGGCAAAATTGCCTCGCCCACAAATCGTAACGCCCGGAGTGCTCGCCAATGCCATGCACAAGAATAATGGTTGCCAAAGGATCGGTTTTGGGTTTCCAGAACCGCCCTTTTAAAGAGGTGCCATCGGCTGATGCCAAAGTAAAAACCTGGTGTGTTAAAGGCATAGACAACAATATAGTTTATGATTGCTCTGGTTGCTTAATAAAATTCAGATTTCTGACTAACCCTTCAAATTTAGCTCTTTTTATGGCAGATTGTTTAAAAAGTTGCGCAAAACGTTCGGGTGTTAAGGATTCCCAATCTTCAGAAGTTAAAGAAAGCAACTCGGACGATGGATTGAACTCCGGTTCAGAATGAGGTTCGGCCTTCCGGTTCCAGGGGCATACTTCCTGACAGATGTCGCAACCAAAAACCCAGTTATCAAATTTACCTTTATATTCTTCTGTTATAGGCGAACGATTTTCGATGGTTTGATATGAAATACAGCGGTTTGCATCAACCTGTCGCTCATTTAATAATATGGCAGAGGTGGGACAAGCATCTATACAGCGGGTACATCCGCCACAGCCATCGTTCATTAACTCATTGGCATAAGGCAATTCAATATTAACAACCAATTCGCCAATAAATACATACGAACCCATCTTACGATGGATGAGCATGCTGTTTTTACCAATCCAGCCCAGGCGAGCTCTCACCGCCAATGCCCGTTCCAATAACGGCGCTGAATCAACAAAAAAGCGACCCTGAACATCGGCGTAAATATGCTCCCTGATAAAATTAAAAAGTCTGGAGAGTTTATCTTTTATTACAAGATGATAATCAACCCCATAGGCATAACGCGATATTTTAGGAGCTTTTAAGGATAAGTCCTGATTCTGCGGATAATAATTTTTTAATACGGTAATTACCGATAAGCTTCCTTCAACCAGCAAGGCAGGATTAACCCGCTTCTCGAAATGATTGGCCATGTAAGCCATGCCGGCATTATAGCCATTATTGAGCCAGTTTTGCAATCGCTGCCTATCTTCAACAAGTTCATGGGCAGGTGAAAAACCAATGTCGTCAAATCCTAATTTTTCAGCTTCGGACCGAATGAGGTTAGCCATATGTTGCCCGGTAAGATTCATGTTGAAGAGTTTCTGAAAGGAATAATGCGTCGGGCTTATTATAAAAGTCCCAATTCCAGAAGCGCTTCATCGCTTAACATATCGCGGCTCCATGGTGGGTCGAAAGTTAAGTTGAGTTCAACTTCGGTAACGCCTTTAACGCCAGCCACAGCATCCTGCACTTCCACAGGAAGCGATTCAGCAACCGGGCAGTTAGGCGATGTAAGTGTCATCAGCACTCTGACTTTGCCGCCTTCAAGAACCTCAACTTCGTAAATCAACCCAAGGTCGTATATATTTACAGGGATTTCGGGATCGTAAATGGTTTTAAGCGCGTTTACAATTTCCATTTCCATATTTAGAAATTCGTTGCTCATATCAAGTCAAATAAATAAGACAAACCAGAGAAATTCTGCTAAAACTATTTGATGTTAAAAAAATAGAGAAGAGCTTAAAGATGTTGAAGCATTTATTAAAAAAACAACTGCAAATAACATCTTACAATAAAACATCAGAAAAAAAAAGATGTTTACCCCTCAATTGAAACTCCTTATTATATCAGCAACTTTCTATTTTTCCATTTTGGCTTTATAAGCCAGGGCGAACAGCCGCATTTGTTTTATCATTGACACCAATCCATTGGAGCGCGTTGGCGATAAATGCTCTTTTAACCCAATTTTATCAACAAAAAAAAGTTCCGACTGAAGAATTTCATCAGGTGTTCGGTTGTTAAGCACCCTGATAAGCAGTGCAACAATTCCTTTTACAATAATTGCATCGCTGTCGGCCATAAATTGTATGCGGCCATTGTTGAGCCAGGCGTGCAGCCAAACTTTACTCTGACACCCTTCAATCAGGTTTTGGTCGGTTCGTTGGGCCTCGTCGAAACCATCAAGGTCGTTTCCTAATTCAATCAGCAATGAGTATTTATCCATCCAGTCGGTGAGCATCCCGAACTCATCAACAATCTCCTGCTGAACTTCTTGTATTGTCATGGTAAACTTGATTTTTTCAGTTTGCAAAGTTTACCATTTTAATCGCTTTAACCAAACAGTTGCCGAACTTTTACCAAGCCGTTTACCAAAGCATCCACTTCAGATGTGGTATTGTATAAACCAAAAGAAGCCCTGATGGTTCCCGGAATTTTAAAGCGGTCCATTAATGGTTGGGCGCAATGGTGACCGGTACGAACGGCAATACCCATTTTATCGAGTAGGGTTCCGGCATCGAATGGATGAATTCCATCCAGCAGAAAAGAGATAAGACTACCGCGTTTAAGGGCTGTACCATAAAATGCAATATTGCCCAACGCCTGAAGTTTCACGAAAGCATAGGAGCACAACGCATCTTCGTAGTCATGAATTTTTTGAAGGCCTATATTTTGAAGATATTTTACAGCTGCTGCCAAACCTATTGCTCCGGTAAAATTAGGGGTGCCCGCTTCAAATTTATAAGGCAACTCATTAAAGGTAGTTTTCTCGAAAGTAACCGTTTGAATCATTTCGCCACCTCCCTGATAAGGAACCATTTGGTTAAGCCATTGTTCTTTTCCGTAAAGGACACCGATACCAGTTGGACCATAGAGCTTATGACCCGAAAAGGCATAGAAATCGCAATCGAGTTTTTTAACATCAACCGCCAGATGCTGAACGGCCTGAGCGCCATCAATTAATACGGCAATATTATGCTGATGGGCAATTTCAATAATATCTTGGATGGGATTTATGGTTCCCAATACATTGCTCACGTGGGTTACCGATACCAAACGGGTTCGGGGACTAATAAGCGAACGAAAAATATCCATGTCAAGTTCTCCACTATCGAGAACCGGTATTACCTTTAAAACAATGCCTTTACGTTTCTGCAACAACTGCCAGGGAACAATATTTGAATGATGTTCCATACCCGAAATAATTACCTCATCGCCACTTTGCAGAAAAGTTTCGCCAAACGAATACGCTACAAGATTAATGGATTCGGTGGTTCCCCGTGTAAAAATAACTTCATGAGTATTGGGAGCGCCAATAAAAGAAGCTACTGTTTGCCGGGCATTTTCAAAAGCTTCGGTGCATAGGTTGCTTAAAGTGTGAATGCCACGGTGAATATTACTGTTGTACCGAAAGGCCACTTCCTTCATAGCTTCAACCACCTGTATGGGTTTATGTGTGGTTGCCCCGTTATCGAAATAAACCAAAGGTTTTCCGTGAACCTGTTGCGAAAGAATTGGAAAGTCATTCCTGATGGCTTCGATAGGGTAATTCATCTGCTATTGATTTGTTTTAAGGGTGTCTCGCTAATTACGCAGAGAACGCTAAATAACTGTTTAAATATAGTTTTTTCTTTTTACTAAAGACTATTAGAAGTTTAGACTACAGACAGATAGATTAGACTTAATAGAAAAAAGAGACAAACAAGATTGTTGAATTGTTTTGCTTATTTTCAACATTTTACATTTTATGTCTATTGCCTTAAGTTCTTTTCCCGATACTCGGGTACCGATTCTCGGCATTCTACTTCGTTCCAACTTCGCTTCTATTGTCTAAAAAATAAATTTAAACAGTCTCTAAGTTTATTAATTTAAAAAAATGCTTTCCCCTTTGCGTTTCTTTGCGCCTTTGCGCGATATCATCTATTTGGCCAGTTCCTGAAACTTGTCAGCCAATTGGTTACATATAATACAGGAATCGCATTTATCCAATTCACCCCGGAATCGTTTCTCAACCAGCTCCCGAATTTGTTCCTTTAAAGCCGGCACGTTAATTTTTTCAATCACCTCGTAGGCAAAGGCGTACATCAACAAAATTAAAGCTTCATCTTTACTGATTCCTCTGGCACGCAAATAAAACAGGGCATTTTCATCGAGCTGACCAACGGTTGCGCCATGACTACACTTAACATCGTCGGCATAAATTTCCAATTGCGGACGAGTATTCATTTTTGCTGTTTCGGTAAGCAATAGGTTGTTATTCGATTGGTAGGCATTGGTATGCTGTGCATCTGGTGATACCAGAATACGTCCTGTAAAAGCTCCGGTACTTGAATCGTCCATTACGCCCTTAAAAAGTTCGTTGCTTTGGCAATCAGGCACGGCATGGTGAATAAAGGTAAAATTATCAACATGCTGATTTTTATCGGTAAGATAGAGCCCCGACAGATGATTCTCGGCATGGCTACCATTCAGTCGCATGTAAATATTATTGCGGGTGGTACCTGTATTGAGTGTAAAATAATTGGCATTTAGCACCGACTGAGCCTCCTGATTAAAATAGTATCCGCCAAACTGCACGGTGCCATTATGCTGATTTTGAATATTATAAAAATCGACATTGGCCAGTGAATTTACAAATCCTTCGGTAACAGAGTTGACCACAAATCTATTGGAGGTAAGAGTATGATCGCAAAACAAGATACGAGCCTGTGCCCCATCTTCGGCTACAATAAGGTTTCGCTGAAAAACCAGGGTGTCTTCATCCCCGCTAAGCAGGTTTACTATTTGAATAGGCTTTTCAACTATTATATTTTTAGGGATATAAATAAAAACTCCATCAACAGCACATATGGTGTTTAGTGCTACCAACCCATCTTCCTGAGCAGGTGCGTTTTTCCCAAAGCAGGCTTCCACAATTTTTGGATGTTCTTTGGTTAACTGAGCAAAACTGCCAACCAAAACACCATGGGGTAAAACAGAACCATTGCTGCTGTTTTGGTAATGACCGTTAACGATGAAAATGGTATGCGAGTCGATGGTGTCAACATCGCATTTAAAAATCTCGGCTATGTTCCCTTCAAAACCCTTGTTGGTAAATACTGGATTTAACTCCGGCTTAAACCAGGGTTGAAGATTGGTATATTTATAGGCTTCTTTCTTATTGGAAGGAATTCCCAACCGGTTAAACGCCTCAACAGCCATTCGGCGTTCGGCATTAACCTGAGGTGATGAGCCCTTCTCAATAATGTCCCTGTACTTTTCGTAAAGGGTTAACATGGAAATATCTGGTGCTGCTGCCATAATGCTTACTCTTCAAACTCTTTTTTTATCCAATCGTACCCTTTTTCCTCCAACTCAAGAGCCAGCTCTTTACCGGCCGATTTTACAATGCGACCTTTGTAAAGTACATGCACGTAATCGGGTTGAATATAATCCAGTAACCGCTGATAGTGCGTAATAACAATAGTTGCGTTATCGGCCCTGCGCAATTTATTAACGCCATTAGCCACAACCCGAAGTGCATCAATATCGAGGCCGGAATCAGTTTCATCCAGAATTGCCAGTTTAGGGTCGAGCATGGCCATCTGGAAAATTTCATTTTTCTTTTTCTCACCACCCGAGAAGCCTTCGTTAACCGAACGATTGGTTAAATCAGAATCTATCTCGACCAGATTTTTCCGGTCGCGCATGAGTTTTAAAAACTCGCTGGCCGACAAAGGCTCCAGACCACGATATTTTCGCTGTTCATTAATGGCCGTGCGCATAAAGTTGGTCATGCTAACGCCAGGAATCTCCACCGGATACTGGAAACTTAAAAACAAACCTTCGCGGGCCCGGTCTTCGGGTGCCATCTCCAGCAAATCTTTTCCACTGAATTCTACACTCCCTTCGCTCACTTCAAAGGCTTCGTTTCCGGTTAAAACAGCGGCCAAAGTACTTTTGCCTGATCCATTGGGCCCCATAATGGCATGTATTTCACCCGGTTTAACATCGAGGCTGATCCCCCTAAGAATTTCCTTGTCATCTATTTTAGCATGTAAATCTCTAATCTTAAGCATAATATGTTGCGTTTTTGCTTATCTTAATTATAATATTTCTAAGTAACTGTTTAGATTTAAGACCTTTAGACAGAAGAAGGATAGATGAGATATTTAAGATTATGAAGATGTCTGGGTAATCTAATCATCTCCTCTATCCCTCTAAATATCTTATCCCGATACTCGGGATTCCGTAAACTTCAATTCTAACCATCTTTATAAAAATTTCAATATAATACTAAAGAGCTTCCAACAATGTCTATCAATCTATTAATGAGATGAGTTCACTTAAAAACTCTATATCTTTACCCAACACTTCCTTCAAGACTTATTTGCAGAAGTTTTTGGGCTTCAACGGCAAACTCCATAGGTAATTGGTTGATAACCTCCTTTACATAGCCATTCACAATTAGCCCAACAGCATCTTCGGTTGATATGCCACGCTGGTTGCAATAGAAAATCTGATCTTCCCCAATTTTAGAAGTAGTAGCTTCGTGTTCAACTTTGGCAGTGCTGTTATTAATTTCGAGATATGGAAAAGTATGTGCCCCGCACTTGTCGCCTAACAAAAGTGAATCGCACTGCGAAAAATTGCGTGCATTATCGGCTTTCTTTGAAACCCGAACCAAACCACGGTAACTGTTCTGGCTTTTACCGGCTGATATGCCTTTTGAAACAATGAGGCTCTTGGTGTTTTTGCCAAGGTGGATCATTTTTGTTCCGGTATCGGCCTGCTGATAATTGTTGGTTAATGCCACCGAATAAAACTCACCTACGCTGTGATTGCCCATTAAAACACAACTGGGATATTTCCAGGTTATGGCAGAGCCTGTTTCAACCTGAGTCCACGATATTTTTGAATAATCACCTTTGCAGATGCCACGTTTGGTAACAAAATTATAAATACCGCCCTTCCCTTCCTTATCGCCCGGATACCAGTTTTGCACAGTTGAGTATTTCACCTCGGCACGCTCAAGCGCAACAATTTCAACAACCGCAGCATGCAACTGGTTTTCATCGCGCATGGGAGCAGTACAACCTTCAAGATAACTTACATAACTGTCATCATCGGCTACTATCAATGTGCGTTCGAATTGGCCTGTGTCGCGTGCATTAATTCTGAAATAAGTTGAAAGCTCCATGGGGCAGCGAACGCCCTTTGGAATATAAACAAATGACCCATCGCTGAAAACAGCAGAATTAAGTGCTGCAAAATAGTTGTCGCCCACTGGCACCACTGAACCTAAGTACTGCTTCACCAAATCGGGATATTCGCGAATGGCTTCAGAAATGCTGCAAAAAATAATGCCCCGCTCGGCCAATGTTTCACGGAAAGTAGTTTTAACCGACACACTATCAATTACTGCATCCACAGCAACACCTGCCAGTACCTTCTGCTCGTCGAGAGGAATGCCAAGCTTATCGAAGGTTGCCTTTAATTCAGGGTCAACCTCGTCTAAACTGTTTAATTGTGGCTTTGGCTTTGGAGCCGCGTAATATATAATATCCTGATAATCGATTGCAGGAATTTTAAGTTGCGCCCAATCGGGAGATTCCATTTTTAACCATTTCCGATAAGCTTCTAACCTGAATTCAAGCATAAAGGCAGGCTCGTTTTTCTTTTGAGAAATGGCCCTGACGGTATCTTCACTCAACCCTTTGGGAAACATATCCATTTCAATATCAGTATAGAACCCATATTGATACTCCCTGTTGGTTACTTCCTCCAATAATTTATCCTGGTCTGTTGCCATAATTCAATAATCAATAATCGGTTGTACAACCAAAAAATAAAATCAGGAACCCGTAAACTTTGCTCTTGCTCTTAAACAATTATAAAACAAAAGGGTTCATGGCTTTGCTATCACTAAAATCTTATCGATATAAACGGCGATTATAATTATAATAAAAATATAATCGCAGTCTTAACTTTTTTTAGATTGCCCAAAATTACAAAATTATTTAGATTAATTAAATTTAAGGAGTGGTTGATAATTCTTAAAAAACATCAATAATACTTATATTTGCATTAAGTCCTTACAAATAAAGATATACAATGCCCGTTAGCAAAACCGCCAATAAAAAGAAAATCATAAACGATCCGGTGCACGGATTTATCTCAGTGCCAACAGATTTATTGTACGATTTAATAGAGCATCCATTTTTTCAGCGTCTCCGGTGGATTAAGCAGTTGGGCATGACTTCACTGGTATATCCGGGAGCCACACATACAAGAATTCAACACACAATGGGCTGTATGCATCTGATGACTCAGGCGGTGGAAACCCTTAAACAAAAAGGCTACGATATTACCGACGCTGAATCGGAAGCTGTACATGCCGCCATTTTGATGCACGACCTTGGGCATGGTCCTTTTTCGCATGTTTTGGAATCTACTTTGGTTGAAGGAGTGCACCACGAGGAGTTGTCGCTTTTGTTTATGGAACGGCTTAACCGGGAGTTTAATGGCAAACTTACCACGGCCATTGAAATATTCACCAACCGCTATCAGAAAAAGTTTTTACATCAGTTGGTTTCGAGTCAGCTTGATATGGACCGTCTTGACTACCTGTTACGCGACAGTTTTTATACCGGTGTTTCAGAAGGTGTAGTCAGCTCCGACCGCATTATAAAAATGCTGCGTATACATAACGACCAACTTGTTGTGGAATCAAAAGGCATTTATTCAATTGAAAAATTTCTGATTGCCCGTCGGTTAATGTATTGGCAGGTTTACCTTCATAAAACCGCTCTGGTGGCCGAAAAAATGCTGACTCATATTTTTCGTAGGGCAAGGCATCTGACTCAAATGGGAGAAATGCCGCAATCATCGCCCCATTTGGAATATTTTCTGAAAAACAAACCTACCATTGCTGACTTCCGAAATAACGAAGAGGTTTTAACCCGGTTTGCTTTCCTTGATGATAACGACATCATGAGTGCCCTAAAAATCTGGATGTTTCATCCCGATAAGGTTTTATCCACACTTTCGGGTGGGCTTCTACATAGAAACCTGTTGGCCATTGAAATTCAGGATACCCCATTTGACCAGGAGAAAATTGACTCCCTTAAAAAAAGGGTGAAATCAAAACTGGAACTTGACAGCGAAGAGCAGACCGGCTATTTTGTCTTTACTGCATCCATCTCGAACAATGCTTACAGTGTAAAAGACGATAAAATCAATATTCTTTGTCGCGATGGCGTAGTTAAAGACATTTCAGATGCTTCAGACATGCTGGATTTATCAGTACTGGGAAAAACTGTTAAAAAGGAAATTCTCTGCTATCCCAAGTCAATCAGGTAGATTCACTCAAACAAAACGCCTAACCCATAGCCCGCATTAACAATTTTTTTACGAGAGATATTTTTGTAGTTTTGCACCAAATTTTTACCTATGGAATTTACCGCTCAACAAATTTCGCAATTAATAAACGGAGAAATAGAAGGGAATCCGCAGGCGATAGTAAGAGATGTATCGAAAATTGAAGAGGGGAAACCCGAAACATTAACATTTCTGGCCAATCCAAAATACGCCCCCTATATTTATACCACCGAAGCATCGGTTGTTATTGTAAACAAAACATTTGCTCCCGAACAGCCCGTTAAGGCTACATTAATCAGGGTTGACGATGCCTATCAGGCTCTGGCCAAACTACTGCAAATGTATCAGGCCTCGTTACCTCGTAAAACCGGCATTGAACAGCCTTCATTTATCAATGCTTCGGCTCAGATTGGCGATTTTGTTTACGTTGGGGCATTTTCGTATATCGGCGAAAATGTTAAAATTGGAAACAATGTTCAAATTTACCCACAGGTGTATGTGGGCGATAATGTTGAAATTAAGGATAATACTATCATTTATCCTGGTGCAAAAATTTACAAAGGCTGTAAAATTGGAGCCAATTGCGTTATTCATTCTGGTGCAGTAATTGGTTCCGACGGCTTTGGGTTTGCACCTGATGCTAA
Organism: uncultured Marinilabiliaceae bacterium; assembly: GCA_964521525.1. Lineage (GTDB taxonomy): Bacteria > Bacteroidota > Bacteroidia > Bacteroidales > Marinilabiliaceae > CALEUX01. The sequence continues at coordinate 13,242 of CAZFTD010000029.1, forward strand.
CGGACGATATGAAAAAATTCCTCAAATTGGCATTGTTATTATTGAAGACGACGTGGAAGTTGGTTCAAACACCACACTTGACCGCGGCACTATGGGCGCAACCCTAATCAGGAAAGGCGTTAAACTTGACAACCTGATAATGATTGCCCATAATGTAGAGGTTGGAGAAAACACTGTTATGGCTGCTCAATGCGGCATTGCAGGCAGCACTAAAATTGGTAAAAATGTAATGTTTGGCGGCCAGGTTGGTATAGCCGGACACCTGAAAATTGCCGATGGTGTTAAAGCTGCTGCTCAAACAGGCGTTGGTGGAAATATAAAAGAAGACGGAATGGTAATTATGGGCTCGCCTGCTTTTCAGGCGATGCAATACAATAAAGCATACGTGGTTTTCAGAAACCTTCCCGATTTAAAAAACAGAATTGAGAAACTGGAAAAAGCCATAGCGGCTAATACCGGAAAAATCTAAACATACTTACAATGGCTGAAAAACAAAGGACCATAGGAAAACCTGTTTCATTAAGTGGCCCCGGCCTTCATACCGGTGTTAACGTAACATTGACTCTGAATCCTGCCGAAGAAAATTCGGGATTCCGCTTTAGAAGAATTGACCTGGAAGGACAGCCCGTGGTGCGTGCTTTGGTTGACCATGTGGTTTACACCCAGCGCGGCACCGTTTTGCAGGAAGGTGAAGCAAAAGTAAGCACAATAGAACACTGCCTGGCAGCATTACGCGGGCTTGGTGTCGACAACTGTCTGATAGATGTTACCGGCCCCGAAGCTCCCATTTTGGATGGCAGTTCAAAGTTTTTCGTTGAAGCAATTCTTAGTGCAGGAATTGTTGAACAAACTGCCGACCGCGAATATTTTGAGGTTCGTGAAAAAATGATGGTTGAAGACCCTGAAACCGGCAGCTATATTATTGCTTTGCCCGACAACCATTTCTCTGCCCAGGTAATGATATCGTTCGATAAGTCGCTTTTACTGGCTAACCAGTTTGCAACCCTGGAATCACTCGACGACTTTGCCCGTGAAATTAGCCCATGCCGTACATTTGTGTTTCTACACGAACTGGAGCCATTGCTAAAAAACAACCTGATAAAAGGTGGCGACCTCGACAATGCCATCATTATTATTGACAGGCCGGTTGAGCAAGAGGAATTAGACCGATTGGCTACACTCTTTAACAAACCTAAAGTTGAAGTGAAGCCAACCGGTATATTGAATAACCTGGAACTGCACTTTACCAATGAACCAGCACGCCATAAACTGCTGGATGTAATTGGTGATTTAACACTTTGCGGCAGTCCCGTTAAAGGAAGAATCATTGCCAGCAAACCCGGTCATAAAATCAATGCTGAATTTACAAAAGTGTTGCGCAAAGAGATACGCAAGCGTCAGCTAAAGATTGACGCCCCTTTTTACGACCCCAACAAAGAGCCTATTTTTGATGTTAACCAGATAAAAAAGATGCTGCCACACCGGTATCCTTTCCTGCTGATAGACAAAGTAATCAGCTTAGAGGAGAAAATTGTTGTGGGCATTAAAAACGTAACAGCTAACGAACCTTTTTTCACGGGCCATTTCCCCGAGGAGCCTGTAATGCCGGGGGTTTTGCTGGTTGAGGCCATGGCCCAGTGCGGTGGCATTCTGGTATTAAGCCAACTGGAAGACCCTCATACTTACAGCACCTATTTCCTGAAACAGGATAATATTAAATTCCGTAAAAAAGTAGTTCCCGGCGATACCGTAATTTTTAAACTGGAACTGATGACCGAAATTCGCCGTGGTGTAGCAAACATGAAAGGCCTTGCTTTTGTGGGTGATACTATTGTGGCCGAGGGTGAGTTTATGGCTCAAATTGCAAAAAACAAAGAATAATATAAATTAGATTGAAGCCCTTTCTTTTCTGGACTCAATAACACATAATCAATTATAATGAAGCAACCATTAGCATATATCCATCCGGAGGCAAAAATTGCCCCCAACGTGGTTATTGAACCTTTTGTTACCATCGATAAAAACGTAATTATTGCCGAAGGCACCAGAGTAGGTAGTAATGCCACCATTTTAGAGGGCACCCGTATTGGAAAAAATTGCAACATATTCCCGGGAGCCGTTATTGGAGCTATCCCTCAGGATTTGAAATTTGCTGGCGAAGAAACCACCGTTGAGATTGGTGATAATACTACCATTCGTGAATTTGTTACCATTAACCGGGGTACCAAAGCAAAAGGAAAAACTGTGGTAGGCAACAATTGTCTGCTAATGGCCTATGTGCATGTGGCTCACGATTGTATTATAGGCAACCAGGTAATATTGGTTAACAGCGTTCAGGTGGCCGGCGAAGTGGTTATCGACGATTGGGCCATTGTTGGCGGAACATCTGCGGTGCATCAGTTTGTACACATTGGTGCACATGTAATGGTGTCAGGAGGTTCGCTGGTTGGTAAAGACATTCCACCTTATGTTAAAGCCGGTCGCAACCCATTGTCGTATGCCGGGGTTAATTCCATTGGACTGCGCCGTCGTAACTTCACCAATGAGCAAATTCGCGATATCCAGGACTGTTATCGGATGTTGTTCCAGTCGAGCCTCAACAATTCCGATGCCATAGTCCGCATTGAAGCCGAGCTGCCGGCCTCGAAAGAGCGCGATGAAATTATCCTTTTTGTAAAAAATTCTCAGCGGGGCATCATAAAAGGCTACAAGCAGGGACTTGGCGCCGAGGAATAAACGCTTGCAGGAAAAACCATAAAAAAATAGGGTGTCTCAAAAGTTCGGGACACCCTATTTTTATTCGTACTCCTCCCGAGTAGTTTTTCAAAAATTCAATTTTCAGAGCCTTAAAAAAACTTATGAGACAGCCTCTTTTTTATGATTTATTAAAGCACGCATTAAATAACCGAAACTTTTAAGGACAAATATTCTACATCTTTAGTCTTCCAAAACCAAGTTTTAATGGTTAAATTTGTTACATATAAAAATGGAGAATATGAATTTAGAGGCAAGAAAAATAAACTTAATCAATTGGATTTCATCTGTTCAGGAAGAAGAGATTTTAGCTCGTATTGAAATGGTACAAAAAGAGCGGTCTGATTGGTGGGACAGAGTTAGCAGTGAAGATAAAAAAGAAGTTAGTGAGGGTCTCCAACAACTTGACAAAGGCGAATATTATACACGTTCGCAGATTAGGGATAAGATTAAAGAAAAATATAATCTCTAACAGATGCCATTTGAAGTAAGGTATTCAACAAGGGCATATTCTGAATATGAAGAAATATTGGATTATGTTCTTGAGAAGTTTGGTGCAGTTTCAGCAGCAAAAGTAGACGCTCATTTTGAAGAAGTGATTGACCAAATTGCAATAAACCCATACTTATTCCCATATTCTAATAAACATAAGAATCTCCGGCGCTGCGTAATAAGCCCGCAAACTACTTTATATTATCGATTTAATGAGACTGCGTTGAATTGGCAAGTTTTAGAGGCAATAAATTGAATCCTAAAACAATAGGGTTGTTATAAAATAAAAGAGCTTACTTTCTTCCAAGCAAGCTCTTTTGATATTATATTTTCAGATTCAAAAACAAGCCTACTCATCGGCACCCAAAGAGTTAACATCAACCGATTTGAGCGGATTGGCCGTTAATTCTTTGTATTGTTTACGGTTGTTAAATACATCAATAGCCATATAAATAGCCGACAAAAATGATTCCTCGCTGGCTTGGTTTTGTCCGGTAATTTCAAAAGCCGTACCATGGTCGGGTGAGGTGCGGATAACCGATAACCCGGCTGTAAAATTAACGCCTGTGGCAAATGCCAATGCTTTAAAAGGCGTTAAGCCCTGATCGTGATACATTGCCAAAACGGCATCGAAAGCAGATAACTGGTCAGCTCCGAACAAACCATCGGCAGCATAAGGCCCAAAGGCCATAATTCCTTCCTGACGTGCCGTTTCAAGTGCCGGTATTATAACATCAATTTCTTCTTTACCAAGCAAACCATTATCGCCAGCGTGCGGGTTCAACCCCAAAACAGCTATTCTGGGCTTCCGGATAATAAAATCAACCTTTAAAGTTTGGTTCAAAATGCGAAGCTTCTCAAGAATTAACTCTTTTGATATGGCATTGCTCACTTCTTTTAATGGGATGTGTCCTGTTACCACACCTACGCGCAGCTTATTGCTCACCATCAGCATTAGTGGCTGTCCGTTAAACTCTTTAGCCAGAAATTCGGTATGGCCGGGAAAATCAAACTTTGTGGATTGAATAACCTTTTTGTTGATGGGTGCGGTTACCAAAACATCAATTGCGCCCTTCTTCAGTTCTTCAACCGCTTTTTCAAGTGCCAGAAAAGCGGCTTCACCGCTAACCTCGGTGGGTTTCCCTAACTCAACACGCACATTGTCGTCGAGACAATTAACAATATTAATACGTTTGCTATGAGCTTCATCGCCCGAGCGAATACTATTAAGACTTATACTTGGTAAGTTCAGTGCTTTTCGATGATACGCGGCTACTTTAGATGAACCATAAATAACCGGCGTACACATTTCAAGCATCCGTGGGTCGGCAAGGGCTTTAAAAATAACCTCATAGCCTATTCCGTTTATATCGCCCTGGGTAATCCCAACTTTAATTTTTTCGCTGCTCATATTGATGGTGTAAATGAGTTGTCATAAACTCCTTAAAAATACATCTGATTTTTGGATTGATAAAACTATCTGCAAACTTCTTTATTGTTGTTGCATTTATAATGCTCAGCAATATACTCTAAAAAGGCATACAGCAAGCGCACCCCGGTGCCTGTGCCACCAATTCCCCGGTAATTTGATTCGGCTGAAAGATAAGCCGGACCGGCAATATCGAGGTGAATCCATGGAGCATCAACAAACCTGGATAGAAATTTCCCGGCAGTAATGGCGCCCCCTTCGCGCCCTCCCAGATTTTTAATATCTGCCACTTCCGATTTAAGGGCGGCATCATAATCATCCCAGAATGGAAACCACACCAACCGTTCGCAAACCTCATCGCCTATGCGGGCAAGTTTTTCTTTAACAGCTTCATCGGCAGTACCCATGGCCACTATGCCATGTTCGCCAATAGCCATAGCCGCACTTCCAGTAAGCGTGGCCAGGTCGATTACAAGTTCGGGGTTGTAATGTTTTGAAAAACTGAGTGCATCGGCCAGAATCAATCGGCCCTCAGCATCGGTATTGATAATTTCAACAGTTGTACCGCTGTGCATTTTCAGAATATCGCCCGGCACAATGGCATTACCACCGGGGCGATTATCGGTGGCAGGTATTAAGCCTACAACATACAAAGGCAAATTATTAATGGCAATGGCCGACATAGCCCCCAAAACCGAAGCTGCTCCACTCATATCGCATTTCATGGTATCAAGACTGCCTGGAACAGTTTTCAGGTTTATGCCACCCGTATCGAAAACAACGCCTTTACCAACCAACACATAAGGCTTTTCATTAAGCGCATTACCGGGCTTCCACTCCATGGTGGTAAAAGTTGGCGGGTCGATACTCCCTTTGTTAACGGCCAGTAATCCACCCATTTTAAGCGATTCTATTTTCTTCTTATTGAAAACTTCGGTTTTAATACCTAGCTTATTCCCTAAATTAACAGCTACTTCGCCTAATTGCTCGGCATTAAGATGCCCAACCGGCTCGTTAACTAAATCGCGCGCCAAAAACACCGATTCGCAAACATTGGCTAATGCCGAGAGCTGGCATCCGGTAACATCGGGACTAACCAGCATAACCTCAATGTCGGTTTCGGGTTTGGCATCGGTTTTATACTTATTAAATGAATATGAGCCCAGAATGACACCTTCGGCCAGAGCCGAAATTAATTCAGGGCTACCGCTTAAATCGAAAAGCGCCAGCGATGTAAGAGCCTCTTCTTTAATTTGTTTAATAATGGCAGCCCCATGCCGTCGTAAATCTTCCTTTACCAATGGCAGAGCTTTAGTTTTATCTGTTAAAATGACAAAAACAAGATGGTCGAGTCGATTCAAAACAAAAAACTTCTTTTTAGGATCGTTTTCGAGTTTTTTATCGAGGTATTGAAGTTCCTTAGCGGAGAGATTGAAATCATTAAGCACTTTGAAATCCGGAACAATAAAAGCTTTACTGCTGATTTCCGGTATATTGATGGCTATTCTTACTTTAACTGACATAAATTTAGATTATTAGACAAATAGATTGTTAGACGTTAGAAAAAAGAAGATGGAAATCAATAACTAAAAAACCGTTTAAATTTTATATTGAAATTTTTATTAAGATGATTAGATTACCAAGATATCTTCATAATCTTAAATATCTCATCTATCCTTCTTCTATCTAAAGATCTTAAATCTAAATTTAAACGGTTTATAAACCTAAAATAATCTCATTTCTTCTATTTATCCTGATTTTTTTGTTTAAACCATTCACGGGTTAACACCTTTTTAAGCTCGCGATGAATGATGAGCTCGGTAACGATGGCGGCATAAGGTTGTCCGGTCATCTCGTTTTGATACATTTCTATTTCTTTTTGGCCAATATCAATTCTATAGAGCAGTCCCAAAAAGCGCGAATGGCTGTTCTGCAGAAGTTCTTCCACATGAACAACCATTTGCTGCGATAGTTCATCATAAAAAGTGCTGGCATTTCCTGAAAAAACAATGTCGATATTAAACTCACCAAAATCTTTGATGATTTGAGCTGCCGTTTCCTTAATCAGGTCGTCGCGGCGAGCCGCTTTACTAAGCTCACTTTTCGAAAATGCAGGCAGCGCCATTTGTTACTGAGCCTCCTCCTCTTTATCGGTAGGGAATTTTAAAGAATAGAGAATAGACTCGACCTGCCACACCAAATTCCGTTTGTTGGGTTTTTCAGGCGAATAAACATATCCGTCGGTAACCACTACCCGATTGTTGGCTACATCGTGGTGAGCAAATAAAACAAAGGGGCCTCCCATAGGGTAACCGATGACTTTCCAAAGTCCTCTTAACTCAACCACATCGTGCCCATTCACTTTTAATGTTTTGTAGGTAATTGGCAAATCGTATTCGGTCGACATAAATGAACCATCAACCGGCCCGGGAACGTTCATTCGCAAGGTTGAATCTCTTTTATTCAGAAGAAACTCTTTAGAAAATGTACCTTCTCCCACATAATCGAACGAATAAATAAAAACACCCTGACTGGTAAGCTGAGTTTCGTTGCTTAACCATGTAAAGTTTTCGGTCGACTGGTTTTGTTTAAAATTGTTGGGAACCACAAAACCCACATTCCATTTATCGCTCACCATTTTGGTGAGTTCGGCACTGCTGAATTTGGTATAATAGCGTAAACTGCGCTGACGTTCGGCCCTCACAAAAAAACCAAGAATGCGCAACTCATCCTCTTCAATAATTTCGAGGAATCGCTCGGGCGATTTGGCTTCGATACGCATTAAAGCCTGCTCGCGCGCCCAGGCATTCTGAGTGAAAAATTTAACGCCTTCTTCTTCCACATCGGGCGATATTTTGGTTATTATGAGATTACGAAATACTTTCATATGATCAGTAAAGGCGCGATGCGGCACAATGGAGAGGTTAAAAAGATTCTCCACCTGCGGCAATCCCATCATAGGCTGCGTTAACATTTCGATGGCTCTTTCGCCCGGTTCAGAGTTTCGCCATTTATCATCCATCACCATCAGCATCTCTCCCATCGACCCTGTAATATTCGGTTTCGTATTGCCGGAATCTTTGCACCCGGCAACAAGTGTTACAAACAATATAAGCAGAGAAAATTTAAATGTTCTCATGGTGTTATTTTTTTTGTTAAATATGAGTAACGGTCAACAATAAAATGGCACTAACGCTAAAAAAGTTCTATCGGGTTCAAGTTACAAAAAAAACAAATATCAGAAAATCAAAACTGTTTGTTCTGCCGATATTCCAAAGTAGGCCAGTCCTCTTTATGAATAAAGAAATATTTTTTCTCTCCGGGATGTGTCCAGATTACCAACTGCTGACCTGCCGAAAGATGTCTGGATTTCAAGTTATTCCATTTCTGTACATCTTCAACCCGGCACCCATAAATCATGGCTACACGGTGAAAAAACTCGCCCGGAGCAACTTTGTGAACCACCTTTACTCGTCCTTTGGTATCGCCAATGGGCGGCAAATGAGCAACAGGTGGCCCTTTTTCTTCTTTAAGCTCGCCCCGCTTACGCGAATAAATCAACACCTTTTCTTTCGGTAGCAAAATGCGTACCGGGGGTGAGGTAACAGGAATAAAATCACGAATATAAACAGGGTTCAGCATTCTTATGGTTTCCACTGGCAAATCGAGCAGTTTAGATAATTGGGCAAATGAAATACTTTTATCCACAAATACTATATCCAGATCATCATAACCATATTTGGGCGGCTCTGGTTTAATGCCGTAGCTTTCGTAGTAATTCATCACGTAATTAACAGCTATAAAGGCAGGCACATAACTACGTGTTTCGGCTGATAAATGCTGCCTGATTTTCCAGAAATCGGTTAGCCCTCCCGATTTATAAATGGCTTCGTTCACTGTAGCAATTCCGCCATTGTATGATGCCAGGGCCAGATTCCAGTCGTTAAAATTTTCGTAAAGATACTTCAGATAACGGGCTGCTGCATCGGTTGATTTTACAGGATCGCGCCGCTCATCAATATAGGAGGTTATTTGCAAATCGACCACCCGGGCTGCATGAAACAAAAATTGCCATAAGCCGATGGCGCCTGATGTGGATTTGGCCTCTGGGTCGAGTGCTGATTCCACTATGGCGAGGTACTTAAGTTCGAGCGGCAACCCCAACCTGTCGAGATGCTCCTCAAACAAAGGGAAATATAGTTCGGCGCGTCCAATAATTCTGGCCAGATGGTCGCGACGGCGAATAGTGTAAACATCAATATAAGCCTGCACATCGCTGTTATAAACCAATTCCATGGGTGTAAGAGCATTCAGGGCTTTGATTCTCTCTTCAACAACCTGTGGTGAAACCATTACCTGACCGGCATTGCTTTGCGAGCACAACACGGTATAAAAACCAGTAAATAACAATGAAACAAACAATCTGCGCATACAAACAACTCTGATTAATCTGCCTGGTAACAATCTTAATAATATCGCTAAAAAAACAGAAAAGGCCCGATGAACAATAAATTCAGGGGGCCGTACTCTGAAAGAAGTCAAAACCAAAGCTAATAAAAACCAGGTTTATCCAATAAGGCAAACTCTATTTAAGAGCTTCTTTTTTGGAGTCATCCTCTTTTCTGGGTGTTTCATCAGCTTCGTTTCGGGCTTTTTTAAACTCTCTCATACCCTGTCCTAACCCTTTCATGAGTTCGGGTATTTTTCTACCTCCAAAAAGAAGTACTATTGCAAGAATAATGAGAATCCATTCCCATCCTCCGGGCATTGCCAAAAAAAACAGTTGAGCAGTCATAAATATTGGTTTTAGCTATCTACAAAGTTACAAATGAATTTCGGATTATTTAAATATCCACTTAAACAAATCGTTGCCATTGGCATAAAGCAATAATCCAAGCAAAAGAACCATCCCCGTAATTTGGGCATACTCCATAAATTTTTCGCTGGGCTTACGACGTGTAACCATCTCATAAAGAAGGAACAACACGTGACCTCCATCCAAGGCTGGTATGGGCAGGATGTTCATAAAGGCCAGTATTAGTGATAAAAAAGCGGTATTGTACCAGAAACTTTCCCAATCCCAGGAGGTTGGGAACAAACTTCCTATGGCTCCAAAACCACCAATTTGCTTGGCTCCTTCGCGAGTAAATACCAGTTTAAGTTGCTTCACATAGTTGACAAGTAGGTTGAGGCCTTTACTAATGCCAGCCGGCAACGCTTCAAAAAAGCCATAGGTAACCACCTTATACCCCAAAATTTCGGTTGGTGATTTAGAGCCAAACCCGATTTTCCCATCCTCGGTAACAGGTATTGAGAGCGATAAGGTGTCTGAACCTCTTAAAAGACCTATTTCAACAGTTTTACCCATATTACGACCTAATTCGGCCACCAACTCGTTGTAAAATGGCGTCTCCACTCCATTAACCGAAAAAATGTTGTCGTATTTCATTATTCCGGCTTCACTGGCAGGCATCCCCGGAATAACCGAATCAACCACAGCAGGATAGCGGTAAAACGCAAACATGCGAACCTCTTCCGATAAAAGTCTTTTCTTAATGTTGGCCGGAACCGACAGCGTAAAGACTGAATCGCCACGCAGCACAGTCATTTCCGAAGGCTCTTCGAGCATCAGATAACGACCCACCATCAGCACATTGTCAATCACAAAAGTATCTACTTTTAACACTCTGTCGCCATCCTGCAGGCCAAGTTCATGACCAATTGGATGATAAAAAAATCCGTAGCGGGCATTCTCGGCAGGGATATAACTTTCGCCCCACTTAAACAAAATGAGCCAAAATATTACAAAAGCAGTAATGAAATTAACCAAAACGCCACCAACCATAATAAGTAACCGCTGCCACGATGGTTTTGCCCTAAACTCCCAAGGTTGTGCGGGTTGGGCCAGTTGTTCCTTATCCATCGATTCGTCAATCATCCCCGAAATCTTCACATATCCGCCCAGCGGAAGCCATCCCACTCCATACTCCGTTTCACCCTTTTTAATCTTAAAAAGAGAAAACCACGGATTAAAAAACAAGTAAAACTTCTCTACCCTGGTTTTAAATATTCTGGCGAAGAAGAAGTGTCCAAATTCGTGGAGAATAACTAATATGGATAGGCTAAGGATGAGTTGCAGTGCTTTAATTAAAAAATCCATCTGATAAATTTTCTTTTATGTTTCTGGCACAAATATATTCTTTTTCTGGTATTTCTGACTATTTTCGGATAAATGAAGCGGCTACAGCGCGTGCTTCACTGTCTGTATCAATGTAATCGCGAAATACAGGTTTCTCAATAAAAGCAACTTTATTAATGGTTTGTTCAATAATGGACGACATTTCAACGAAGCCGCTTTTTCCATTTAAAAACGCATCAACAGCTACTTCGTTAGCAGCGTTGAGGATGCAAGGCGTATTGCCTCCTTTCTCCATGGCCATAAAAGCAATGGAGAGATTTCTGAAAACCGACACATCGGCATACTCAAAGGTAAGACTGGGATAATCCATAAAGCTAAACCTTGGAAAATGGTTTGGCAACCTCAGCGGATAACCCAACGCATATTGAATGGGCAATCGCATATCGGGCAATCCCATTTGAGCTTTTATGGAGCCATCGGTAAATTGAACCATGGAATGAACAATAGATTGCGGATGCACCACCACTTCAATCTGTGATGGCTGTAAATTAAATAACCATCGGGCTTCGATGGCTTCGAGCCCTTTGTTCATAAGCGATGCCGAGTCGATGGTGATTTTATTGCCCATTTTCCAGTTGGGATGATTCAGTGCCTGACACCGTGTTACCTTGCGCAAAAAATCGACACTTTTCCCCCTGAATGGCCCCCCGGAAGCAGTAAGAAAGATTTTTTCAACAGGATTATCCTTCTCGCCCTCCAAACATTGAAATATGGCAGAGTGCTCCGAATCGACCGGAATAAGGGGTATATTTTTGATTTTTGCCATCTCCATAATAAGTTCACCGGCCACCACCAGTGTTTCCTTATTGGCCAAAGCAACCGGGATGCCTGCCTCCAAAGCCCTGAAGGTGGGCAACAATCCGGCAAAACCAACCAGCGCCGACAAAACCATATCAATATTCGACATGGCAGCCACCTGCGCCACTGATTCGTCACCCGCAAACACCTTAACCGGCTCGAGGGAAAGGGCTTCTTTTAAGTATTGGTATTTATCTTTGTTGGCAATTACAACAATATTGGGCTGATATTTTTTGGCTTGTTGTATGAGAATGTCAACATTGTTATTGGCAGTTAAAACTTCAACCGAAAATAATTCCGGGTGGGCATCCACCACTTCAAGAGCTTGTGTTCCGATGCTTCCTGTGGAACCCAATATGGCAAGGCGTTTCTTCATAAAAAAAGAGAGCTTTTTTGTTTGGCTGGCGGTTTGTTGCGCAGAACCGGCAAATGGGAATGTTGATTAAAAAGAAATGTATTCCTGCGGATTTAATGGCATACCATTGTACCACAACTCAAAATGCAAATGCGGTCCGGTAGTTAACTCCCCTGAATTTCCAACGCGTGCAATGGCCTCACCGGCTTTTACCGATTGCCCCACCTCTTTCAACAAACGCTCGTTGTGCTTATAAATAGATATCAGGTTGTTTGGATGTTGAAGCTGAATTACATAGCCTGTTTCAACGGTCCAGCCCGAGAAAACCACCATACCATCCATAACAGCCGAAACACGTGCTCCGGGGGCAGCCACAATGTCGACCCCGTAATGGCCTTTGGAGTCGCCAAAAGCATTAACAACCATTCCTTTTATGGGACTGAAAAAGAAGGTATTCTCCAAAGCCACAACCCTTGCAGGTGTTTGTTTTACCGATAAATTAAACCGCTCCTCGCGCTCTACCTGCTTACGAAACAACGAATCCTGCTCCGAGCGGGAAAATTGGATTTGTGCACGCGACTCGGCGGTAACACTCTCATTGACTTTATCATCGGGCGATGCCGACATTTCGGGCTCCTCTCCTTTCAATATGGCCTGAAAGTTGCGAATAAAGCGGTCGCGTTTGTTAATTTCAATCACCAGCGAATCGAGCCTTTGTGCATTACGCACTATGAGTAAACGCTCTTGTGGACTTGGGTATCCGGGGATAAACTCACGCAAACTGGTAAAGGCAATTAATAGTGTAACCAAAATAATGAGTAGTATAATAAACGAACCTACATAGGTAAATACATTCAAACGCGATAGCCTTAACACCACCACCTCTTCATAAGTCTGTTCGTTAAATATGGCCAGCTTATATTTACTGCTGAGTTTTTTTAGCAGCGAACTTTTTTTCTTACGTGTTACCATTCAAACAATGTTAAAGTGCCAACAAATTTATAAAATAATACCGGATGAGGCTAAAAAACATGAATTTATTGAGCCGGAAGATTAAATATTAAACATCTGAACACCAGCAATAAAACTATAATTAAATAATTAACCCATATTTTTTTTCAAAAAAATTCATCTACCAATAGGCAAATAAAAATAAAAGCCTTATATTTGCAACCGCAAAAACAAAAAGAAATGTCTTGGAGTTGGCGCTTAAAACGTAAACAAAAACATTTAAAATATATTGCGGGGTGGAGCAGTTGGTAGCTCGTTGGGCTCATAACCCAAAGGCCGTCAGTTCGAGTCTGGCCCCCGCTACTAAGAAACCCTCTTGAAGACTTTGTTTTCAAGGGGGTTTCATTTTTATAAGTTACAAAATATAATTAAAAAGAATTCTAAAACCCAACTATTTTGTAATAAGAAGAGTTGGATGATGGAAATTTTAAAATCCAGTTTACTCTCTAATCGCTAATGAATCCTAAGATTAACTTAGAACAAACGCTGCTTTAAAACGCCGCCATCAGCAACCCAATATCTTTAAATGGCAAATTTAAGT
>CAZFTD010000030.1:0-26627 GCA_964521525.1 uncultured Marinilabiliaceae bacterium
TAAAAAAGGAGAGTTTAAGCATTCATACCCGCCTAAAAGCCATAAAAACTGAAACTGAAATCAGGCACTTCAAAACGACGATGATTAACGATGGAGTTGCTATGGTTAAATTTCTGTATTGGTTAGAAAACAATATTGGCCAAGAAAGAATAACAGAACTATCGGCAGCCAGAAAACTAAAAAGTTTTCGTGCCGAACAAGCTGATTTCTCCGGCGAATCGTTTGCCTCCATATCAGCCTGCGGGCCTCATGGAGCCATTGTGCATTACAATGCAAGTAAAGAATCAGATATGGAACTCAACCCTGAAGGCTTATATCTAATTGATTCTGGAGGCCAATACCCGGGAGGCACCACCGATATTACCCGAACCATTGCGCTGGGCAACATTCCGGAACAAGCTAAAATAGATTATACGCTGGTATTGAAAGGCCATATTGCTTTAGCAACAGCTATATTTCCAGCGGGCACCCGAGGTGTTCATCTTGATATACTGGCCAGAAAACCGCTTTGGGAGAATTTTTTGAATTACGGACATGGTTCGGGCCACGGTATCGGATATTTTCTGAATGTTCACGAAGGCCCTCAAAGTATTCGTCCACAAGACAATGGCATTATATTGGAGGCTGGAATGATAACCTCCAACGAACCTGGCATGTACCGAAGTGGTGAATATGGTATTCGAATAGAGAACCTTATTCTTTGTATCCCGGTAAAAGATACCGAATTTGGGCAATTCCTGACATTCGAAACACTGACACTTTGTCCTATCGATACCAATCCTGTGGTTGAAGCTTTACTAACCAAACCGGAAAAGGAATGGATTAACCAATATCACCGGCAGGTATTCAATTTGTTAAGCCCGCTAGTAGAGGAGCATCACAAAAATTGGTTAAAAGAAAAAACCAAACCTATAAACTAATGTTTTTAAAGTTAAAACAGACTAAGAAATAGGATTTGCAATCTCAGGCACAATTATTGAATATTATAGTTTTCTAATAAAACTGAAAAGTAGAACCAACATCTATTGTTATGAAGTTTATCAGATTAAAAACATTAATTGTTTTCCTTCTGGCCGCAGGGCTTTTCACACCAAACATCTTTTCACAACAAGGATATCGCATTGAATTAAGTGTGCCCGGATTTCCCAACCGCGATATTATATTGGGATATCATTTAAACAAACAGATTTACGTTAAGGATACTGTTAGAACCAACCAACAGGGAAAAGCCATATTTTCAGGGAAAGAACCTTTACCCGGAGGTATCTATCTGTTTTATTTTCCAAACCAGAAGTTTTTCGATTTGTTGATCGACAAAGAACAACACTTCTCGCTTGAAACAGATACAGCTGATTTTTACAAAACCTTGAAAATTAAAGGCGCTAAGGAGCCTCAGGTTTTTCTGGAATTGCAAAGGTTCATGGAAGAAAAAGGCTTAAAAGCCAACGAATTGAGGGAGAAGCTAAAAGGTGCTGAAAATAATCCAGCTCAAAAAGATGCTTTAAACAAGGAACTTGAATCTATAAATAATCAGGTTAAAAGTTACTGGGATAATCTTGTAACTAAAAATCCCGGAACATTTGTTGCCGCTTTTGTAACAGCTTTTCAGGAAGTACCTTTGCCTGATTTTGAAGTACCGGCAGGTACTTCTAATCCCGACTCGCTGCTGCATTTCAAAAGAGCCTGGTATATGAAAGATCATTATTTTGACAATATTGATTTGTCAGACTCCAGAATAATGCGTACCCCATTTTTTCATGCTAAACTGGAGCGGTATTTTAATCAAATCCTGATTCCTGTTCCCGACACTGTAACCAATCAGGCCATCAGGCTTATTGAAAGAGCGCGTGCTGACAAGGAGATGTTTCGCTATATGGTACAGTTTATTTTCAACTTCGCCAACAACAGCCAGATAATGGGTATGGATGCTACCATGGTGGCGCTGGCCGACAGGTATTATCTAAATGGTGAAGCATTCTGGGCCTCAGATGAATTTATGACCAACCTTAGGAAGCGTGTTGAAGAAATAAGACCTACATTGTTAGGGAAAGTAGCACACGACCTAAAAATGGAAGGGCTTAACGGGCAGTTTTATCGTTTGCACGAGATCAACGCTCCTTTAACTGTTGTGGTGTTTTATGAGCCAGATTGCGGCCATTGCAAGAAAGAAATTCCCCTATTGTACCATCAGGTTTTTGAGCCTTACCAGAGTAAAGGTGTGAAGTTTTTTGTGGTTTATAACCTTCACGATCGCAATAAATGGGAAGAATTTATCAACGAGCATGGAATGATTGGCTGGATTAACGTGTATGATCCTTACCACCGAACACAATTCAGAAACTATTACGATATTAAAAGTACGCCTATGATCTTTGTCTTGGACAAGGATAAACGAATTATAGCCAAAAGAATTGATGTTCAACAACTACCATCATTTCTTGACAGGGCCCTGCAGCAAAAATTATAACAAAACAAAACCGGTTGCTGAATTGCGATGTTTTTTTCGCATTTTTGTGCTCAACAGATTTGTAACAAAGAATGAAAATAGTAAGGTTCCATATTATACTGACTTTATTTCTGGTGTTTTTTTTAACATCTGGTTGTGAAAATAACGAAAAGGAAATTCCAGCACCTACCATCCACCTTAAAATGCCTGAAGCCGGTTATGAGTTGGAAGTTGGGGATTCGATCATTCTCTTTCCCAAAATAACTTACGATTATAAATCGCGCTATCAATGGTACCATAACGGAAACCCCGTGGGCACCACATTGACCTTTATGCATCGTTCGTTTCAATTGGGAAGTGATTTGTATGGCTTTGTGGTTAAAACACCATCTGGCACCGATTCCATTGGAATATCGGTAAATACAATTATCCTGATAAATTTAAATGATTTTGATTTGCCTGATAATGTTAATGTAGGATTAGATTTACCGCCTGAATCGCCCTGGTTTAACTCTAAAGGGCTTTTGTTTCCGGTTAATGCCGAATCTGAATCGCAATGGACTGGATTTGCCATCAGCAATCGTACTAGTCAGGCAACAAATTCTACCGATATTTTCAGTGCCTATGTGCCGGCCGATACCAAAACAAAAAACAACTTTTTTATATACCAACAATCGCCATCCTCCTATCTGGATGCCATTCGTTTTGCCGATGGGAAAAACCACACGGTGGGTAGTATTGCAGTATGCAATTCAACCATTACCTATCTGGTAATAAAGTATGGAGCTGAAGGCATTAAACGTTTTGGAGGCGAATCGAACAACGACCCCGACTGGTTTCTGTTAACTTTTGAAGGGTACGATAATGCCGGAAATTATACCGGTAAAGTTGATTTTTATTTAGCCGATTACAGGTTCGACAACAACAGACGTAATTATATTATTTCGAACTGGACAACGGTAGACCTTAAGCCGCTGGGCCAAGTTAACAGGATTGCGCTAAACTTAACGTCTTCGGTACGCAGTTCAGGCGGCGCCATGCTTACACCACCATTTGTTTGTATTGATAACATTAAGGTGCTGAATTAATTCTTGTTTTAGATTGGTATAGTATTTCAGATAGTAATAGAAGTTGCTTAAAACTGGTGACAAGTAATCAGTAAAAAGGCAGACGTAGCAACGCGGAGTTGAAGCAAAGTGAAATACCGAGAATCGGTAACCGATTTTTCGGAAAAGCAGAAGTTCTTAGTAAATAGTTTCACAGTTTACAGTTTAAACTTACAACTAAGAGTTATCAGCTAAGAACTAAACTTCTTTCTTCTAACAATGTTAACCCAACACTAATATTAGTTGCAGTTAGAAATAAGTACTTTTTGATAAAACACCTGATTATTAATCGATAGCTTTAACAGGTGTAAGCCTTGTGTCAATCCTGAAAAATTAACAGCCCCCTCTCCCTGAAAAATATATAACGACCCTTTATAAACCTGTTGGCCAACCATATTGAATAATTCAATTATTGCAGGCCCATTGTTATCGAGTCTTAAATTGAGCTGACTACAGGCCGGATTTGGATAAACCAATAGGGAACTGCCGATGGGGCGGGCAACAGAGGTGTCAATTTTTTGTACATCAGACGCCAAAACATCAATCCAAAATGCTGACGGATAATTAGTGGCATTAAAATTTTCAAATTCAATCCAATTGTTCTGGGCACTCTTAATCCATGCAGTGTTTTTAATTCGTGTGGCTGATGGGGCCGACTGGAAAACTGCAAAGCTATCGACCGGTGCAGTATAATCAAATTCAAATTCAACCCAAAATGAACCATCAATTGAAACCGGCGAGTTAAGCATAATCAGGTTTTCGCGCTGTTGCCTTAATTGCCCCAATGGAATTCCATTTTTAGTGGCCAGCAAATTCTCAGGCTCAAATAATCCATCCCAAATTCGGAGATTCACTGTTTTGGTACTGAAAAAGGGCGATTTGGCAGTTACCAAATAAATGCCCTGAATAGTAGCATTTTTTACCCACGTGTATTTCTCTGCAATGCTTTTAGTTAATAAAGAGTTATGCCCCGACCATGCGCCTTTTCCGGGATTCAGATATTTCAAAGTAGCAACATCTCCTTTCACAAAATTCGACAACCGCTCCACTGCTCCATCGTAGTAATCAATTCCTGAAACCGATTCAGGGTTGGCATTGTCCGGATCAAGCCAATAGGCCAATTGTTTATTGCTTTCGGGAAAATGATTCCATGCTTTATTTAACCGTGAGAAATAATCGTTAACTGGATTACTACAGGTGGCAGCTCCCCCACTTAGGCTTCCAATGAACAATCCATTATTATCGAACAATGCGCAACCCGAGGAGCCCGGCTCGGTGGTACCAACCTGCCAGGAGGCAACGCGCCAGTGCGAATTAGACAAAAATGGATTTCCCAAGGGCGATGAAGCTGAGAAAGTAGCACTTGTTGGTGCAGTGTTTGACTGGGCTACCTTTTTAACATCCCCTTCAGGGTGATGTATGGCTCTAACCGGAGCCGAAGGAGAAGTGGTTCTGCTCCAGCCTGCCCAAAAAGGGCGATAAGTTGCAGGGGGGACTACAGTCATTTCAAGCAAAGCAAAATCAAGCGTTTCGCCAAAGGCCCGGAGGTATGACCCCGATAATGTTTGTTGCGGCGTACCTTCGATGGTTGACTCACAATTGGGAACCTGATAATTAAAAAAGAAAACAACCGTTGATGCTGAGTTAGACTGCTTTAAACAATGAGCTGCTGTGAGAAAATAAGGCGTTCCATCGTTTCTGGTGTTATTGAGCAGAGTACCGGAACAAAGTTCGGTTCCATCAACAATAATTTTACATACCGAGCGCCCCGCCAAACTCCAGATGCCATTGTCATTGCAGGTAAAATCAACATGGCAATCACCGCTGTCGCCAAACACCCCGCCCTTTAAATAAGGAAAGAGATTCAGGTAATCGTGATTCACTGCACCAATTATAACACCTGATTCTTTAGCTGAATTAGAATTTGTGCGGAGTTCTACAATTACCTGGTCACCTGGAACTGGAGCCGTAGCTAAAACACCCTCAGGCTGATTGTTATTATAAGTATAAGCACCTAAAACAAGACTTTGGTCGGGGTTAAAGATGAATAACGAATCTCCGGGAATCAAATTAAAGCGATCGAAAATAAGGTTTATTGAATAGGCCCCCTCTGATTTAATGCCAAGTCGCCAAATTTTAACACCATTCTCCATAATTACCCACTCACCAGAGTTTGCGGGTGTAAGTTCAACAAAAAAAGGGTGGGCAAACCTTAACGCATCTCCCTTTTTACCAATGGGTTTACCGGCCATTTGTTGAACCTGAAGAGGTAAGCTTTGCATTTTCTGAACCAAAGAAACAACCTCATCAATTTTATCAGCAGGTTTGAGCATTGGGTTGCCACCATGCCCAATCTGCCCACGTAAAAAGGTTGTAATTATCAGAAAGGCAAATATAAAAAAGCTCCTTATCATAATGTCAACTATCAAAAATTCAGCGAAATATTGAAAACGTGATTTATAATTATGTGATACGATTATTTCTTTAATTGGTTATCATCCATAATAAGAGATTTCCTTAACAAAAGCTAAATTAAAAAAGATTAGGATTAAATCATTATCCCCATTTCCAAATTCTACATTGACAGATGAGAATAGCCTTTTCTGCAGGATTAAGGGTTGATGAGGAAAATTGCTATCTGCTAAAAAGTGAATGCTGTATTGCCCCCAAAAGGGTGCAATCAATAACATAGCCCAGAACAAAAGCCAAAAAAAACGTATTCAATCACTTACAAACAATTATAAACAATAACTAACTTAACGGCATTGATTTATTGTTGGACAATAGTGTTTTATTTTAAACCATTTTGTTTTATAGATGTTTTAAAAAGAAAAAACTATGGCATTTACATTAGAAATAGGACAAAAAGCGCCGGATTTTAACTTGCCGGCAACCGATGGTAAACAATACAGCCTGGGCGATTTTAATAATTCGCCTTATCTGGTAATCTTCTTCACTTGCAATCATTGCCCGTATGTAATTGGCTCCGATGAAATTACCCGACAAACTGCATTAAAATACCAGCCCAAAGGTGTTCAGTTTGTTGGCATAAATTCCAACAGCAAAAACACTTATGCCGACGATGATTTTGATGGGATGGTTAAACGAATGAACGAGCACAAATTTCCATGGTTGTACTTGCACGATGAAAGTCAGGAAATTGCATTGGCTTACGGTGCCTTGCGAACCCCCCATTTTTATGTGTTCAATCAAAATCGGGAATTGGTTTACACCGGCCGGGGTGTTGATTCACCGCGCGACACTTCAAAAATGACAGAAAACACCCTCGATTTGGTACTCGATACTTTAACCGCAAATAAACCTTTACCGTTTAATAAAACCAATCCAATTGGATGCAATGTTAAGTGGGATGGTAAAGATGCTCACTGGATGCCAGCCGATGCCTGCGATTTAGTGTAAAATGAAGTAGTTGTTAGTTGTTAGCTCTTAGTTCTTAGTTCTTAGTTCTTAGCTCCTAACACCTAACAACTAACAGCTAACAACTAACAGCTAACCCCTACTGCCTTATTACTATTAACTTATCACTACACAATTCTTTTACATTTGCCAGAAAACTCAACAGCATCAAACCGTAAAACTTCTGTCTCGTTGAAAAGGTTCTCAATATATTTCTGTCCTGCCGGTTTATGGTTGGGCGAGTATTTGTTAACTAATAGTTGAAGCCCTTTAAGTTTTTCGTCGTCCGATAAGCCCATTGTAACACTACCTTTCAGAATGATGCTTTCGTAACCGGTCGAAAACTTCTGTGGCACTACATTAGTTTTTCCAACCACACAAAACAAAGCCTTGGAATTGTTCTTAATCATCAACAATTTTTGCCCTTCTATGGCACAATGAAAATAAATCGATTTTACGCCATCCCAAACATAATTTAATGGCAAACCATAAGGCTCTCCATCGGGTGTTGATAATGACAAAACTCCGTATTCACCAGTTTTTAACAAACTAATGGCGTTTTCTTGTTCGAGCAACCGATCCTGGCGGCGAACACTGCTATTTACGTACTGCAATGCTATTTGGGGTTACTTATTATAAATTTCGGACAGTTTATTAATCAGCTCATCGCCATGTAAATTACTGGCAATTATAACACCATTGGGGTCGATTAAAAAGTTGGAAGGAATGCTGCGAACCCCATACAATTTGGCTGGCGCACTATCCCAAAACTTCAGGTCAGACACATGGTTCCAAACCAATCCATCAGTTTCGATGCCCTTTAGCCAATCCTCCCTTTTTCGGTCGAGCGAAACAGAAAGAATTTGAAAACCCTGCTCATGAAACATTTCAAAAGCCTTCACCTTGTTAGGGTTGGAACGCCGACATGGTCCGCACCACGATGCCCAAAAGTCAAGCATCAGATAATTACCCCGGAATGACTCAATATTCAATTCAAGTCCATCGGGTGTAATTCCTGAAAAAGACGGAGCTGTTTGGCCAGGCTCCACACTGCGCTTGGTGGCGATAATTTCTTCCAGTTCTTTCAAAAATGAAATATCTCTAACAGTGGGGTCGAATAAAGCCACATGTTCCTCCAATTGGGTGGCACTTAAATCGGTTGAAAACTCGCGGTATAAGATGTATGCAACTGCTGTGGATTTTGGGTTTTCCTTAATGTAGGCAGCCATATCAAACCCTTTGCGGTTGTTTTTATAATATTCAAACAAATCGTTTTCGGCAGAGCCGGTAATAATGGCTGTGCCCCGTCCGGTGGTATCAATTTCCACTGATATTGGACTATTTTCAATAAAAATATAATGAGGACTAAAAGTCTCGTTTCGGTTAAGAGTTAGCCCATATAAATCGGGGCGTTCAACTTTTCCGGTAAATTGAAAATGTCCCTGTTTAATTGGAGCTGAGTCAACCACAAAAAACATTTTATTCCGGAAACTCTGCAAATACATCATCCCCGAATCCATATTAATGGTGCCCGAAATCTGGTAAGATGGCGCTTTTTGACAGCTACATAAAATAACAGTTGCAATAAAAGCCGATAAGATGAATAAAGAGTTCTTCTTCATTGGTCAATTTGTTAATTAAATTTGATGGTTAATCAAGTTCAAAATTAGCAATTATTGGGGATTTTGTAATAACAACATACTAAATAAGAACTCTTGTCAATCATAAACCGATGCATTCTAACTTTGCTAATCTTACAGGTTCTGTTCTATCTTTTTAACAAGAAACCGAACCACAAATCCAACCAGCAAAAGTACCAGTCCCGATACAATTACAGTAATCGGTAATGAAACCGACATGGCTAAGCAACCCAGCAATCCTAAAACCGAAATATACTTACCATACAATTGTTCACCTGAAGGTTGTTTTAATGCTGCCATATTGGTGATGCTATAATACAATAGAATAGTAAAGGTAGCAGCTCTCACAACAAATTCGAACGAACCAAGCAGGGTTATCAGCAAAATAAAAATACCTGTAATAATAATGCCAATGTGAGGCACATGGGTTTTGTTATGGATGCTGTTGAGGAAAGATGGTAAATCGTTTCGGCGCCCCATGGCCAGCAACATCCGGCTGATTCCCAAAATCTGACTCAGCAAAACACCAAGCATGGCAGTGGATGCACCAAGCGTTATCACAGTTTCGATGGCAGGCGTTTTCATCGATAATGCTGCCAATTGCAAAGGCGAGGTACTCCGGGACATGCTTTCTGCACCAATAACGCCAACGGCCACTAAAGAAACTGCTGCATATAAAACGATGGCCGTTAAAATGGTAATGATAACTGCTCTTGGAATTGTTTTTTTGGGTTCAACAACCTCCTCGGCAAGCGTTGCAATTCGCGCATAACCGGTAAAAGCAAAAAACAGTATGGCAGCCGATTCAGCAATACCCCTCATTCCAAACGGTGCAAACGGTTGAAAATTTTGACTACTTATGGAACCAACGCCACTAAAAACAAAATAAACCAACGCCATAAGGGTTACCAAAACAATACTCATATTTATAATACCTGCTTTTTGAACGCCCCATAAATTGGCTATTGTGAGCAGCACTACTGCACCAACAGAGTATTGAATGGGCGTAAAAAAAGGAATTAATTGATAAAAATAGCTGCCAAAACCTATGGCTACAATTCCGGCAGCCGACAGTTTACTGAGTATAAACATCCAACCTGCCGAAAAACCAAGCCAGGGCGTTAAAACCCGATAACCATATTCATAAGTACCACCCGATTGAGGGTAAACAGCAGCCAATTGCGCCGAGCTAAGGCCATTAAAAGAGGCCACAACACCGGCAATTATCAGTCCCACCAAAAAAGAAGTGCCGGCCACACCGGCCGCAACACCGGTTACCACAAAAATACCGGCACCAATAATGGCACCCAAACCAACACCAACCGCATCATGTAGCCCAAGAACACGTTTTAGAACTTTTTTTTCGCTCATAATATATTATACATTGAAAATTGATAGCTTAAAAATATGTAAACGCGAAGTCACGGAGATCAGGAAACGAATTTTAGACACGTGTTCCGCTTCATTGGAAAAAGACTTAAAGACATAAGATAAAACAAAATAGTTAACAATTTCAATAAGTTCAAAGTATCATCTTTGTCTAATTAATCTTTTAAGTCAAATCTATCTGTCTATTGTCTAAATTTCTAATTGTCTTTAATAAAAACAGTATATTAAATTTAATCAATAACTAAGATTTTTGCATAAGTGCTTTGTTTCGTTTCACCAATTCCTTTCCATCCACTTATCAACCGACCATTTTCCGCTACCATAGACTAATAAAAATACCGAAGTCAGGGTCATTGCAAAATCAGTTCGAGCCGCATGTGCCATATACCAAAAGCCGGAATCGTGTAAAATGGGAATTTTTGTGGTGATGATGGCTGTAGTCATAATAACAAGTATTGGAATAACAGCCAAACGTACAAACAGGCCCGAAAGAATCATTAAACCGCATACTATCTCAAAAACGGCTGTAAAACCAGCCCAGAATTCGGGCTGCTCAAAACCAATTTTGGTAAATCTTCCAACCCCAACCAATTCTGGATAGAGAAATTTTTGAATCCCTTCCGACAAAAACACCAATCCAACAATAATGCGTGGAATTAGCGCCCGATTATCCTCTGTTGTTGCAATTAAATAATCGATAATACGCATGGTTATATTTATTGCTGTTTAAGTTAATGACTACGCTCTTTATCCTGTGGGAATGCCATTAATTAAAATATTGGTTACCAATATGCCTAATCTCTTTTTCTTAATAACAGAAAAAAGCATTTTTTGTTGAATAATCTACTTTTAAAAGTCATACTGTCAGTAACGACACACATTAATATGTCATTATGGCAGTTATTTAAGACATCATAAGAATTAACATATGAGCCTTATAATTAACAAAATTTAGTATACAACTATAGCACAATGCTTTACAAATGTCGAAAGAGAAATTTACATTTAATTGGCACATAGTTTGAAAACCTAACAAATAAAATTAACAAATGTCTAACTAAAAATGGAGGAATTAATTATGACACTAGCAAGATTATCAAACAATTGGGGTCCATCCTTTCCTTCATTAATAGATAGATTCTTTGATGGAGACTTAATGGATTGGACCAGAACAAATTTTGCTGCTGCAAATTCAACACTACCTGCGGTTAATGTTAAAGAAACCGATGATGAATATCAGATTGAAGTGGCAGCTCCGGGACTAAAAAAAGAAGATTTTAAATTAAGTTACGATAATGGTCAGCTTACCATTTCATCTGAGAAAAAAGAAGAAAAAGAAGAAAAAGATGGAGAGAAAATAACACGAAGAGAATTCAGCTATCAATCGTTCCAACGCAGTTTCCGTGTACCCGAAAATGCAGTGGTTTCTGAAAACATTACAGCCCGTTACGAGGATGGTTTGCTTCACATTATTTTGCCAAAACGTGAGGAAGTGAAACCCAAACCTGTAAAAGCAATTCCCATTTCATAATTAATTGGGCTTTGTTGTTCTAATAATGGGAACTACAGAGACTACCTTAGAATCATTTCAGGTAGTCTCTGTAACCTATATATTAAACCGTTAAATGTTTAACCTCAAAATAAAAGAGCGGTATGAACACAATATTATTATATAATCAACCTTTTGGCTGGATGGTTCCCTACGCTGAACTTATGCCTTTGCCCATTATCTGCTCCTTGCCGGAGAAAAAAAGAACCTCAGTCACTGAAACGCCTTTTGAATATAATCTGGAATTTGATATTCCTGAATTAAAAAAGAAAGATCTGACAGTAAAAGTAGATAATAATCAAATTATTATTGAAGGTCGCTGCAAAAAGAATTCATTTAATATTTTTCAAAGAAAAAGGTATCAAAAAGAAACATCCTTTTACAAGGTTGTAAAAGTTTCAGACCATATGGATGTTGATAATATAAAAGCAAAGTATAATAGTGGCGTTTTATTAATAAAAATACCTAAGAAAAAAGAGCATATTCATTACAGGCAAATTCCGGTTTCAGGGAACGACAAACCTGAAATTTCTCAAGTGCCTGCGGCCAGTAATTCAGGGTTAATCTCAATGGCAAAGCGCAAACTTATAACCTTATTAAAAAAAGCAGCCTAATGAAAGATAACCATTATTTTTGAACAATTGAGCGTTCCATGCTTAGTGGATATTAAACTATAATTTTATTTTTTAAACAACATAGCATATTAACCGAAAAAGTTTTTAGATATGTTGGAACATCAGAAAACTGTTTTAAAAGGCGTAAGCAACAACAAACAGTTGTTTAAAAAGGAACTCGTTAAATCGCTGGGTTGGCTCAATAATAGCGAGTTAACAGTCTTTATAAAATGGGTTAATGACAATTATTATAATCTTCATGGGGATGTAATTAACGAAGTGTTTGAAGTAGATTCTGTAACAAAACTTAGATAAAGTTGGCAAGTTATAATTGTCAACTTGTTACTTTCTAAAATTCTAATAACGCAAAAAGGCAGGAGATTTAAATGTCTTCTGCCTTTTTACATGTAAACATAAATCAAATTTTATCCTCTCGACCGTATTTCTCTTCGCATAAAGAAAACATACGACAGAATAAAGCATACCAGCGTTAATGTTAATAATCCGGTTAATTGTGGCCAAACCACTAAAAGGCTTTGTCCAATGGGCAAAGCACCTGGAATGGCACCACTCATTTGCTCCATGGTTAAGGGGCCTATGCTTCGAACCGATGGCGTGAGCAGGGTGGCAACTGTTTGATTATACAACTCACCAGGAATTATTTGAATCAGAGTTGCCTGCAATTTCTCGTAAAACCCTATTGCCTTTTCTGATGCAAACTGCGATGGTTGAAAAAACTTAAGTACCATATTTACCAACATGGGATAAAAAATGGTAAAGAATAACCAAACTGCAATCCCCGATAAGGCAGAAGTGGCAGGTTGTTTAAATCGAACTGAGAAAAAAACAGCCAGATTCAACCAAAATGCAATGTAAGCAATGCTGATGATGGTAAAAATGATTATCCGCAGAAACTCATCGGCTGTTGGTGGAATCCCGATAGCTATTAAACCTGCCCCCAGAACCAAAAATGTAAGCGCAAATAGCATGCTTCCAATTACAATGAGTGAAGCTGTAAACTTGGCATTAATAACATAATCGCGCGGTACAGGCTGCGCTAAGATTCGGCTAAGCGTTCCCCTGTTTTGTTCCGAGTTAATGGCATCAAACCCCATGGTTAAACCCAAAAGCGGGCCGAGAAAGGCAATCAGAATGAAAAACGGGGGAAGCGTTCCATCACTCACTGTAAATAGCCTCAAAAAAAAGAAAGCATTATCGGCATCGGTTGGGTCGGCCAGTTTTTGGAGGTTACTTAATGCCGTGTACAACGAACCAAAACAGGTGAGGAAAATAATAATGGTTAAAATCAGGAACCGCCAGCTTTTTACATGGTCGGCCACCTCTTTCTTTACCATTATCCAAAACGGGCTTGCAACTTTAATATTGCTGCCATTCTGTTCAACAACAAAAAATCGTGGCCAAATTTTTGATAAATTTATTTTTAACGATTCGGTTATTGTAGTCATATTCTTAGGCTTTAGCAACGAATTGATAAAACGCTTTACCAATTCATTATTGTTATCAAAGTTGTCATTCAGATGTTATCCAATTGAATTAACCTACTGGCTACCTTCAAAGTATTTGTAATAAATATCATCCAGTCCGTACTCTTTTTTATTAAGGTAGTACAAACCGGCACCAGAGTTAACAATGGTTCGGGCTACTTCGGTGGTTACATCTCTGTTGGTATCAATCTTCAATCTGGTATTATCAGAATAAACCTGCTCAACACCATCAATTTGGCAAAGCAATTTAATTACCGATTCAATAGCATCACCACCGGAAGCATCGGTCATATTTATTCCGGCCTCAATGGCATACGAATTTTCTGCGAATAGTTGTCTTGCAAGTTCATTAACCCTCCCTTCGGCCAATAACTTTCCTTTAACAAAAATGGCAACCCGGTCGCAAACTTGTTGTACCTGGTGTAAATGGTGTGATGAAAACAGCACTGTTATTCCTTCTTCACGACTTAGTTTCACAATAAGTTCCAGAAATTCACGAATTCCGGCCGGGTCGATACCTAAAGTGGGTTCGTCGAGAATAATGATTTGTGGCTTTTTAATTAAAACATCGGCCAAGCCTAACCGCTGACGCATTCCGCGTGAGTATTTTCCGGCTTTTTTATGCCTTTCATTTGATAGCCCCACCTTCACAAGCATGGCTTCGGCCTCAGAAACAGCTTCATCATGCAACAAACCATTCAATTGTGCGGTGTAAACCAAATTTTCGAGCCCAGTCATGTTATCGTAAAAGCCAACATCTTCGGGTAAATAGCCCACAATTCTTTTCACATCAACGGGTTGCCGAACCGGGTCGAGACCAGCCACGCTAATTTGTCCCGAATCGGGGTCGGTTAGTCCCATCAGCATGAGAATGGTGGTTGACTTTCCGGCACCATTTGGGCCAAGCAAACCAAATATTTCGCCTTTCTTCAGGGTAAGATTCAGGTTATCAACAGCCGTATAAGAGCCGTATTTTTTGGTAAGCCCGTTTATTTTAATAATAGCATTATCCATATTCTACCTCCTTCCGAATTTGCGGAACAGATAGTAAATGAGTCCCAAACCTGTTGCAATAATTATTACGCCCAACCAACCCCAAAGCATAGGTGTTTTAACCGACACTCTGAAGGCAGCTGCAGACGATACCTCGGGTGTTTGGGCTGTTATCTGGGTTACATAGTCGCCCGGTATAGCTTTATCAAAGGCTTTTATGGTAGCTTGTACTATGGCTTCATTTCCTGCTTCGAGTAACTTAACAGTGTCGGGTTTAAAAGTAACATCCCAATTCAATGGTTTTGAGGCACTAAACCGAATATTTTCCAACGTGCTGGAACCGGTATTGCGCAATAGCAACTCTACACGCTTTTCTTTGCCTGCAGTTAAACTAGAGCTTAGTAATCCACGTGGTGTGGTTAGCTCCATTGAAAATGTTCCCTTAATAACCACTTCGAGGTCCAGATTAGCTGAGGTGCTGTAGTTTACAGCTCTTACCGGAATTTTATAGGTACCAGCCTCAACGTTGTGCGGTGGTTTAACTTCGATTCCAATATTAGTGGTAGCATTGGGTTCAACCTCCACAGCAGTGGCCTGATTATAGTTTGGTTTAAAAATAACTTCCCATCCCCGCATGGCGTCAGCCTGTAAAGCATATAGCTGTTTCTCGCCGGTCAAATTGCGAAGCCTTGTGTTGAAATTGAAATTTGATTTGGCATGTCCTTGCATATTGGCCTGATCGGTGGAAAACTCGGTTTTATAAGTGCCCTGCTCCGATATATTTACCGTTAGTGGTAATTCTTCAAAGCCCGTTGCTACAACTTTAAAGCGATGATTGCCCTTGTTTACCTTTAGCGGGACTTCAATTTTAAGATTCAATGATTTTGTTTCGCCCGGCAATACCGATATCTGCTGAATGGTCCATCCGCCCGATTTCAAGCTGTAAACCCAGTCTTTGGGTAACCCGGCAATTGAAATGTCAGCAGTTTTAACTTCTTCGCCATTGTTCTTAACATCAATGGTATAATCGATGGTTTGGCCCGGGGGTACCGAAATTTTTGTAAAAGGTGTGTACAACCTTAAATCATTACCTGCATTGGCTTTAAACATGCAGAAAAACAATAGAAAAACTGTAAACAAAGATTTACTAAAAAATCGTGTACGCAATTTCATAAAAAATCCTCCTTTTAAGTTTTAATTAATAATTATTTATTTTTCAACAATGTATATAACTTTTAAGCCCGAAAGCATTATTAATATTATATTCTAACCTTTTAGCCTGAAACGACCAGCAATGATGCTTCTCATTTTGCTTATTGCACAATGAAATTATTTGAGTATTAATAGTCTGATTCCCCATTGACTGTTCAAGCAATGACAAAGGAGGAATGTCAGAAGTAATGCCTGAATTATTGATTGGAATGCATGCAGAAAGAAAAGCAGATAAAGAAACCCATACCTGCATGAAAACAAAAAAGAATAAAGCATATGTCAATACTCTTCTCAACATACACCGAACAACTTCTGCTTTTTAAAGATATATCTGAATTGAATGAATAAGGATTTTTCCAACAAAAAACAAACCAAAAGTTAACAAACCTTATTAAATGTCAATATGACGTGTAGAAAACATTAAATGAAAGTTAACCAAATGCAAAAATTATGATAAATGTAATAAACTGACTGACATTTTGTCCAAGAAATGATTATTGATAAGTCAACAGGAGGAAGTTCTTAACTAATAGCTCTTAGTTCTTAGCTCTTAGCAGCTAATACCTAAAACCTATTTTTTAATTAATGATAACACCAGAGCCGTGGTTACAAAAGCCGCTAATACCAGAAAACTCACATATAAACTGTGCATTTCAGCAATAAAACCGAGTAATACAGGACCGGTTAAAAAGCCAACATTGGTAGTGGCTGCCAAAAACGAAATACCATCGGCTGTTCTAATACCCTTAATGTTCGATGCCAAACGATAAACCTCAGGAACTATTATTGAAAAACCAATCCCAATTATAAAAAAGCCTGTTAAGGCCAGGACAGGATGTATCATTAATACCAAAGTAAAACCAACCAAACTGGTTCCAATGGCCATTCGTAACAACCTCCATGAACCAAACCTGTGACTCAGTGCATCACCTGTGAACCGTCCAAGTGTCATACCCATTGAAAACAATGCATATCCAAATCCCAGTAAATGGTTTTTCATTAAAACAACCTTTTTTAGATACAAAGCACTCCAATCGGCAATGGCGCCTTCCGATGCCATCATTATCATTGCAATAGAAGCTATGGCAATAAGGGGTTTTACCGAAAATTTCTGTTTATCTCCTTTGAGGCGTGGTTCACTGCTAATGTGTGTATATTCTTTTCTGAGCCATATTTGCAATCCAATAAGTATGGCAATTAATATGGTTATATGTAATAATGGCATATCTAATTTTCCGGCAATAAAGCCACCTGTTGAAGCACCTATAATTCCTCCGATGCTCCAGAAACCATGACTGCCGGTCATTATGTACTTACCTGCCTGTTTTTCAATGGTTGCCACCAGCGAGTTTAACGAAATGGCAAAAATTGAACTCATCACACCAAACAAAAAGAGAGCTGTACACAACCACATATAGTCAGGGGCCAGAAACATGCCATACATCGATAATGCATACAAAACAAAACCAATAAAAGCTTGTCTGCCAACTCCCAAAATATCAATGAGTTTATTACTTAACGGAATGGTTAAAAATGAGCCCAATGAAGTAAAAAACAAAGCCCCTCCAACTTTACCTTCGGTGATTTGCATTTTTTCGGCAATAAAAGGGATGTAAATTACCCAGGTGCTAAAAACAAGACTGAAACATGTATAAAGAAAAGCCGGGGCAAAATATTTACGGTTTTTTATGAAGATTTTTACCGATAGCATGTGATGTTTTTTGTGGTCGCAAAGCTAATATCTTTTTAGCTATAAAAGAATTAAAAGAAGTTAAGAGAAAGAAGAGGGGAGACAGGAGACTAAAACATGAGGAAAAAAATGCTTTTTAAAATTGATTTAGAAAATGTTAGAGAATATTCCAACATTTTCTAAATCTAAATTATTTTTTTTATAGCACCACTAATTTTTTAAAATTTCCATAATCTCATCAAGTTTAGGAGACAAAATTATTTCAGTTCTGCGATTACTGGCTCTGCCTTCAGGCGTTGCATTTGTTGCTCTTGGCATAAATTCCCCTCTTCCTGATGCAGTAAGCCTTACAGGTGCTATCTTAAATTCTTCAGTTAGAATTCGAACTATTGATGTTGCCCTTGCCACACTTAAATCCCAGTTATCACGATAAAGATTTGTCCTAATGGGAATATTGTCGGTATGACCTTCCACTAAAATGTCGACATCCGGATTTTTTTGTAAAACTTCGGCTAATACAGTAATAGCTCTTTTCCCTTTGGCCTCAACACTGGCACTGCCCGATTTAAAAAGTAATTTATCTGACATAGAAACATAAACCTTTCCATTCCTGATTTCTACTGATAATTCATCTGATTGAAATCCCAGCAAAGCATTTCTAAGGATATCATTTAGTCTTCGAGTAATTGAATCCTGTCGTGCGATAATATCTTGCATTTCTTTTAATGCTCTTTCTCTTTCTTGAAGCAATCTTTCCTTTTTGTTCAGGTCGTCAGATTTTTGCCTTAAGGTTTCATTAAACATTTCCGCTTGAGATATATTGCGCCCCATCAATTCCTGATATTGTTTTTCGCTATTTCTTAATGAGTTGTTTAGGTTGTTTATGTCAGTATTTAGACTTTGAATTTCATTTTTTAAGTGGATAATTTCATTCTCTCTTATTGACAGAGTTTCACATAAACTATCTCGTTCATCAATTACAGCCTGAAACCTTTTACTTACAGACAATTTCTTTTCAGGTTTTGCCTGACCGCATTTATAAATTGGCTTACATGAAACAATTAATAGTGCAAAAAGCATCATAATTGGAATCCATCTAGTCTTTTTCATCCGTAAATAATTTTAATAATAAGGCCGGATGGAACTCGCATGATGAATTTTCATCCGTGTTTATTTTAACGAATCATGCTCGTTTCATAGTTGTATGTTTAAATATATTCACCACCAAAATAATAATTTGGCGCATTATTTAAAATCATGATAAAAGATTTAGGAATTTTTAACAAAACCTATATTAGGTTGATTCTTGGATTTAGGATCAGGTATTACCTACATTTGAATTTTAGCAATTTATGCTTTCAATAAGTAATTAATGAGAATTAATAAACTATTGACCACATGGCCTATAGGTCATTTAAAAGCATTGTAACTATTTACTAACAACCATAAACTATAAACTATAAACTATAAACTATGAACCATAAACTATAAACTCCTCCCCTTTCGTACTATCACAAAAAGAGCAGCTCCGGCAAAACTCATAGCAGAAGCAACGTAAATAGCCAAACTGTAATTGTCGTAAACATCGTATAAAAATCCGCCGGTTAACGGTCCGGCAATTCCGGCCAAGGCATAGCCCAGAAAAACATATGGATAAACAATACCCAAATTACCAAGCCCATAGCGTTGCGATGTTTCTTTAGCAAACAAAACAAAATTTGACCCAAATCCAAAACCAATTAAAAACGATAGTATTAAGAATAAAGTAGCATTGAGTGGTAAATAACCAATTAGAAAAATGGCCGCCCCCTGAAGTGTCAATGCCATAGTAATGGCAATGGTTGCATCAATGTAGTCACTTACAAACCCCCACGCTAACCGCCCCAAAAAATTGGCCACGGCAAACACTGATACTCCAACAACCAAAGTGTGATGATCGATTTTGTACTGTGCACCTATGGGGGTTAAACTTCCTATAACCAACAAACCGGCATAAGTTCCCAGAAAAATACCAACCACCAGTTTGATAAAATTCCGACTTTTAAAAAAATACCTTAGATCAACTCTATGACCGGAACGTATTGTCTGTGGTGATTTAAGGAAAAATGAAAAAATGAGGATTATCAATCCATAAACCAACCCAATAAGCGTAAATACTTTTAAAACACTATTTCCGGCATCGAGAAGCTTTTCCGAAATAAACGAGAGATTTACAGCGGCCAGTCCAAAACCTGCAGCAGCAATGCCTGTAACCAGACCTTTCTTATCGGGAAACCATTTAACCGGAGTTGTTAATGCCACCAAATAACCCAATCCGGTTCCAATCCCCACCAAAATTCCAATTCCCAAAACAATCAGTAAATAATTCCCCTTTGAGAAACCAGCAAAAAAATATCCGGTACTAAAAAAGAGCGCTGATAACAATGCAATAGTACGAGGTGAATATTTTTTCTCAAGTTTGCCACCAATTAGCATGGTTGTAGGAAAAACGCCAATTATTAAACCAAAAACCAATTGAGTCTGCCAGGAGGAATAATGAAATTCCTTCATCAGTTCAGGAACAAAAATACTCCAGGCATAAACGCCTCCCAAACAAAGCATTATAACAAACGATGAAGTTACAGTCAGATATTTTTGCATGCTATAAAGGTTTTGTATGTTTCTATAAATTGACGTCAGGTCAAAATTCTAAAACTATTTGACTATTATTTTTACCTATTAAATCACCCGGTATTTTTAACACCACCTGAAATGGCCGTAGTAATAATCAAGAGTTTGTTGAGCAACTCCTCTCCTTTTACTGGGTCTTGTTCTTTAATCTTTCGCCATTCTTTTAATTTATCAACCTGCAACTGATGAAGTGTAAACAATGGTTTCTTGCGTCGGTTAATGTTTTCGAGCAGGCTAACTCTGCGGTTCTCTGCATGGTCGCCCAATAAAGCACCCACCTGATGAAGACTTTCCTTATACTCCAGCAGAATTTTATCCAAAAAATCGGTTCTGAGCTGTTCATCCTCAACCAACGATGCGTAGGAAGCCATTAAATTGGGTTCAGCATTTAGCAGGTTAGTTTCAATATGAATCAGAGTATATCTCAAAAATGGCCATTTATGGGCATACTCCACTAATTGCTGATAAAACCGGGGATGATCGGCCTTCATGGTTTTCAAACCATTGCCAACACCAAACCAGGCTGTTATGTTGTAGCGCGATTGTTTCCAGCTAAAAACCCAAGGGATGGCACGTAAATCGGCTAGCGTTCGCTGACCGGTACGTCGTGAAGGGCGCGAACCAATTTTGCTTTGTTCAACCACATCAATAGGTGTGCATTGGCTGTAAAACCTAATAAACTCAGGATTCCGAATAAGTTTTTGATAGTGTTCGAGCGACAATTGGGCCAATAAATCCAACGCTTCAATAGGATATTGATAATTTTTATGCGAATACATTCTGAAACCCTTTTGCAAGGCCGAACCTGATAAAAGCATTTCTATATTGTAAGTGGCATTCATCAGGTTGGCAAACTGTTGCGCAATGGCTTCGCCCTGTACGGTGAGTTTTATTTCACCACTAAATGTACCTAATGGCATACTATCCAGAAACCGGTGATACTTGCCGCCTCCCCTACTAATGGTGCCACCAATGCCATGAAAAAACCGAAGTTCAACACCATGTTTATCAGCCACATTGGTTAATGTGCTTTCAGCTTTATAAATATTCCATCTGCTGGCCACAATGCCTCCATCCTTATTGCTGTCGCTATAACCAAGCATTACCTCTTGGATAAAATTTTGCTGCGGTTTGTTTTTAACAATCGGATGCGATAAATACCCATCTAAAACAATATGCGAATGATTAAGGTCTTCAATGGTCTCGAACAAAGGTACCACCTGAAGTTCGTGTTGAATTAAACCTACCTCGCGCATAAAAATATAAACCAGTAACAAATCACTGAGGCCCCTGGTCATGCTAACAATAATGGAGCCTATGCCATCGGGTCCATATTTATCAATGTATTCTTTAACCACCCTGTAGCAACCCAAAACCTGGTCGGCCTCTGGACCAATGGCTGCTCCGGCAATAACAAAAGGTCGATTACTTTTTAGCTCTTCAGTTAAAAAACGAACTTTCTTTTCCTCGTCCCATTCGGGGTAATTTGTTTCGGGGCAGGATGCAAACTTCATCATCTGCTCCAGAGCTTTATCATGAAAAGCGCTGTTCTGACGAATATCGAGACGAGCCAAATGAAATCCAAAGCACTTAACCTGTCGTTCTACAGGAAATAGGAATGTTTCTGCAATTTTGTAGGCGCCAATTTCATATAGACTATCACGTAAAAATTTCAAGTCTTCTTCGAGTTGGGATGCCCGCTCATATATTTCAATACCCGATTGCACTTTTTCCTTTCGGGTATTTGCAACCCGGGCTATAATCAGGTTCATATATTGACGCCAGGGCTCATGTAAGTTTCGGCTAATGGCTTTTTGACCAGCTTTACCAAGCGCTGCCGACAATTCGTTAATCCGGCTTTGTAATTTCTCAGGAATTGGGTTTCTGTTATCGGAGAAACTCATGCGTGATGCCAGTGTAACCAACTGCAATTCGATCAATTCAAGAGCCGAATTACGATGTTCCATAAGTGTTTCGCGGGTAACCTCGGGCGTAACATAGGGATGCCCGTCGCGATCGCCACCAACCCAACTTCCAAAAGATATTTTTGGATATTGTTCAGGTTCTCGGAGCTTCTTTTTATCGAAACCAAATGATTTCCAGGTATATTTAAGTCTTTCATCACTCAGTTTAAGAACCTCCGGAAATACTTTGGTAAAATAGTGCATTACACTGTTGCGCTCCGAACTGATATCGGGTTTTTCAAGATAAACCTCCCCACTGCGCCACCAACGCTCCAGTAAAGCACGAAAGTTTTCATTAATAACCTGACGTTCTGTTTCCGACCAGATAACGTTTTCTTTTTTAACCAGCAAAAGATACAATTCGCGGTGAAGTTCCAGAATTGAGGTGCGTTTAGCTTCGGTGGGATGCGCGGTAAGCACAGGCATTATATGAACCTTGGTTAAGAGTTCGGCAATCTGCTTTTCATTTAAGCCCTGCTTTTGCCATTTGGTAAAAGTTTCGGCCCACGAACCACGAATGTAAGAAGCACCCAAACGGTTTTCCAGCTTCCGACGATATTGGGTGGCAGCATTTTCTTCTACCAAATTCATTAACTGAAAAAGTATGCTCAATACCTGAACCAGTTTTTCGTCAGGAATTTTCCCAATGGTATCGGCCTTATCCAGCTCATTTACAACCAGTAATAATTTAACCAGAGCATCTTCTTTTAAATCCTTAAGTACTTCTCTTAAATAGAGGGTTACAGTACTTAAGTCCTTACTAATTTTCTGAAGTCCGTCGGATTCTATTTGCTGCTTGAGCTGCGCCACTTCAACCTCTGAAAATTCCTTCTTCATATTTTGGTTATTGTTGTTAATTTAAAAATTAAACCGGCTATTCTGTGTTAGGGGTTAGGTATTAGGTATTAGGGGTTAGGGGTTAGGATCCAAGAGCTAATAACTTAAAACTTGTCACTACTACTTTTTCCCCCTGCTGTCATTTTCTCTGATTTTACCAAAACTTCTTCTTTCAACTTGTTTTTGTATTGAATGATTCGTGCCAGAATATCCTTATCGGCAACAATTTGGGCAGCCAGAATTCCGGCATTTTTGGCACCATTAAGTGCAACCGTGGCCACAGGTACACCTCCGGGCATTTGTAAAATTGATAAAACCGAATCCCATCCATCAATAGAATTCGATGACTTAATTGGCACACCAATAACCGGCAATGGCGAAATAGCGGCCACCATACCCGGCAAATGAGCTGCACCACCTGCTCCTGCAATAATTACTTTAATGCCACGCTTATGGGCATTTGAAGCAAAATCGAAAAGTTTTTGGGGAGTGCGATGCGCCGAAACAATATCTATTTCATATCCAATTCCAAAAAGTTCAAGCATTTCGGCAGCTTGTTGCATAACCGGCAAGTCGGAATCGGAGCCCATTACCACACTAACTATTTTTTTTTCCATGATTTTACTTTAATTAAGTGCTTTACTTTATCTGTTTTTATTAATGCCTCGTCCAATGTGGGGGCAAGTATGGTAACGTGTCCCATTTTTCTGAAATGACGTGTTAGTTTTTTGCCATACAGATGAATTTTAACGCCTTCGATGGCCATGCTTTCGGTTAACCCCTCGTATTTAACAGGTCCTTCGTGCCCGGGTTCACCTAATAAATTTAGCATTACCGATGGCATTTTTAAATGCGTACTGCCTAACGGAAGGTTTAAAATAGCCCGCAAATGTTGTTCAAACTGCGAGGTTATAACACTTTCTATGGTATGATGACCACTGTTATGTGGACGTGGTGCAACCTCATTCACCAGGAGTTCCCCGTTTTTATCGATAAAAAACTCAACGGCCAAAACACCTCTCATATCAAGCAATTGAATAAGGCGGGCAGCTATTGTTGATGCTTTTTCAGCCAAATCATCGGAAATTAATGAAGGGCAAACCAACTTTTCAACAAGGTTGGCAGCTTCATCAAAGACCATTTCAACAGCCGGGAAACATTTTATTTCGCCTCTTTCGTTGCGGGCAGCAATTATGGCTATCTCTTTATCAACATCAACTTTTTCTTCAACTACCGAGGCGCCCTCCAAAAGATTATTCAACTCCTCTTTTGAGTTTATAACCATCACACCACGCCCGTCGTACCCGCCTTTACGCAATTTTTGTACAAATGGGATTGTTAATTGGCCTTTGTTTACAGCATTTTTAATTTCGATGGCTGAGGAAAACAATTTAAATTGTGATGTTGGTATTTGGTGCGCGCTATAAAACTCCTTTTGTAAACCTTTATCCTGAATAAGCTTAAGCACACCGGGGTCGGGAACTATTCTATGCCCTTCATTTTTAAGCTTCTCAAGAGCTTCTATATTAACGTTTTCTATTTCAAAAGTCAGAACATCAACCAATTTTCCAAACTCATAAACTGAATCATAGTCGAGTGGATTTCCCTTGATAAAAACAGAAGCTATATTACCAGCCGGACAATCATCTTCCATATCGAGCACGTATGTTATGATATCCCATTTACTGGCCTCCTGAATCAACATTTTTCCCAGTTGTCCGCCGGCAATAATACCAAGCCTTAGGTTGGACGTAACTAATCGCTCCATTTTAAATTATTAGAAAATAATCTATCGACAAAAATAAAAAAGGAGTGGAATAAAAACAGATAAAAAAACTTAATTCGAATGGCATTTAATGATAAAACCATATCGATAACAGATGCATGTCTACCTTTTAATAAGTCATAAACTTCTGGTTATAGATTGTTACTTTTTTTGTTGCGGAAATAGGTAACCAAAAGAATAATAACTTTTGAAATCAGCACTGTAAATAGCAGTAATAGCGCCGCATAACCCAATATTTCCCAATTTGTTAAGCGCATAACGCATTTGGTTAACGTGTTCACAATTAACAATTTTGTGCAATAAAGGTTCACTATTGCTTTATTTAAAGCAATATGAGGAAATAAAAACCGCAAAACCCCATTTTGAATGAAGTTTTGCGGAATTATCTTTTTATACCTATGGAAATATATTATTCTTCAACAACAGGCGAATCGGGCCCGTTTTCCTTAACCGGTTTAATGCCGTTTTCCATAGCCGATGTTGAACTATACATTTCGCTGGTACCGATTATTTGGCCATTTGATGCTTTCAGATTGAAGAATGGACTCCCATCCTTTGCCGTTTTACATTCGTACCTGGCATCGTTTGGCGAGTTGGTTTTTATCATATCATTGGTTTTAAATAATTCTACTTTGACACTTTTAAATCACTGACTGATTTTGCCCCTACAGGATGACTATTGGTTTGGTTTACTTTCATAGGGCGTTGCCCCATGTTGCTGATTGCGCCCCGTTTGGGCTACTTATCCATAATTCATTTTTAAGCATGGGTATTTTCCAAAATAACCTATAAAAATTTCGGAATCTGTCAAAGTAGAAATAATTATTTCAATTTATTAGATGCAAGAACTTTTTTTAAATGCATTATTTGCAATATGATCATTGGCGCTTGATGAAGACAATCAGTGTGGATCGAATTCGTTACAGCTATTTTAATTGTTGATGCTGGGCTGGACTTTTAAACTACTACTGCGTCCGCCCGGTTATATTGCCTGCTACAGGGCGTTCAGCTTCTCATTCAATAAATCTTTTAGTTTTTCTATATCTAAATTCCGTGCAATAATTTTACCTTTCGGGTCAATCAAGATTGTTGATGGATAACTCGTGATTTTTAATTTTTCGATTAGTGAGTTTTTGTTTTCTTGTTTCTGGTTTACAAAAAGATGTACCCAGTCCATATTTTCTTTTTCAACAAAGTCTTTTACTTTCTGGGGGTCACTATCAAAAGCAACGCTAACCAGCTCAAATTTCTCCTTAGAATACTCCGAATTTAACTTTTTTAATTCTGGAATAAGCTTTAGGCAGGGATTACACCATGTACCCCAAAAATCGAATAGAATATATTTGCCGGGATGTTGTTTTAATTCAAAAATGGAATTATCAAGATGTTTTGCTTCAAATTTTGGCATATAATATCCTTCTGTAATTCCAAGTGGCATAACATTCTCACCTACATATTTTATAAATAATTTATCACCCCAATTTGTAATTGAATCAATTAAATAATCATGCCCTTTAACATTAAAAACATCTCCTATTCTATATGGAATATTATCATCTAATTCGGAAAGCAAAGAATCTGATTTGGGTTTAATTAAAACAGATAATCTATCTGCCGGATAATTAACACGAGAAAATCCATTTGATACGAAAACTTCATAATCCAAACCATGTAAAACAATTTTCCCTTTTTTATATTCTGGAAAGCTTGCAAATAAAAAATATTTCTTTTCGGTTTCATTGTCGGTATTGAACTGTAAGCTCCCCCAAAAACAGTACGTTTTAAAAGTAGACAGGAATGTATAACTTT
>CAZFTD010000031.1:0-25970 GCA_964521525.1 uncultured Marinilabiliaceae bacterium
AATATGAATTTTATTAAAAATAAAAAATGCCTGCCAAATATTTAGCAAGCATTTAGTAGCGGTACAATTAGTTGTTTATCGTCTTAAATTTAAGCAACTATTTATTTAGTTTTAAGTAATTAATAACATGCTCGGCAGCCGAACGGCCTTTGGCAATGGCTGTTACTACCAGGCTGGCGCCATTGGCAGCATCGCCTGCGGCAAAAACCCCGGGTTTGCTGGTCATCGACTTTTCATCAATGCGAACATTGCCGCGTTGGTCTAATTCTAGTCCAAGTTCTTTAATCAAACCTTCGTGAATGGGATGAACAAAACCCATCGATAAAAATGCAAACTCTGCATCAATTGTGCGCACGGTTTCGGGCTTTTCTTCCATTACCCATTTGCCATCTACACTTTTCCAATTCACATCTACCACTTCAACACCAGTTAAAACACCATCTTTACCCACAAATCGCCGGGTTGAAATGCTCCACATCCGGTTACAACCCTCTTCGTGCGATGATGATGTTTTTAATGTGTTAGGCCAATAGGGCCAAGGATTACCCGGGTTTCTTTTAACCGGAGGTTTGGGAAGTATTTCAATTTGAGAAACCGATTTTGCTTTTTGCCGGTTAGCAGTTCCAACGCAGTCGCTACCGGTATCGCCACCACCAATTACAAGCACGTTTTTTCCTCCGGTATCAATTCGCTCACCGTTAAACGCCACGCCACGATTCACTTTGTTTTGTTGGGTTAGATACTCCATGGCAAAATAAACTCCTTTTAAATCGCGACCCTCAACGGGCAAGTCGC
The DNA here is from genome assembly GCA_964521525.1 of uncultured Marinilabiliaceae bacterium. Taxonomy (GTDB): domain Bacteria; phylum Bacteroidota; class Bacteroidia; order Bacteroidales; family Marinilabiliaceae; genus CALEUX01. The sequence goes on from CAZFTD010000031.1 coordinate 796, forward strand.
GTGGTTTCATGGCACCAATTGCAATTACAATGGCATCAAACTCTTTTAACAATTCGCTGCCTTTTACCGTTTCGCCAACTGTAACATTGGTTTTAAAAACAATACCCTCATCTTCAAAGAGTTTAACCCGTCGGTCAATTACTTTTTTATTGAGTTTAAAATCGGGAATCCCATATCGCAACAATCCGCCAACAGCATCATCTCTCTCAAAAACAGTAACCCAATGACCTGCCTGATTCAATAAATCGGCAGCCGACAAACCTGCCGGGCCTGAACCAATCACCGCCACTTTTTTGCCGGTGCGCTTAACGGGAATTCTCGGCTTTATCAAACCCAATTCAAAGGCCCTTTCAACGGTAGCTGCTTCATTCTCCCGAATGGTCACTGCCTCTTCGTGAATGGCCAGTACGCACGATTTTTCGCATGGAGCAGGGCAAACTCTGCCTGTAAACTCCGGAAAACTATTGGTTGAATGCAGAATGGCACTTGCCAGTTCGTAATCGCCTTTGTACAAAGCATCCTGCCATTCGGGAATTTTACTGCCAACCGGACAAGCCCAATGACAAAACGGAATGCCACAATCCATGCAACGTGAAGCCTGTAACTGACGGTCCTGCTCATTCAACACCTGTTCCACTTCGCCATAATCGTCAACACGCTCGTTAACAGGACGATTCCCTCCTTCTTTGCGAACGACCTCTATAAAACCTTTTGGATTTCCCATGATTCTATTTTTTTAGGATTAAGGAGGTACAGCACTCAGCATTTGCTGGTTTCAGCCTCTTTAATCTGAACATCTAACATCTTTAAATCTATTCTCTTATATAAGGTGCATCTTCTGTTTCGCGAATTTTCTTTTCCAGTTCGCGAACTTTTTGTTCTTCAAGAACTTTTTTGTATTCGAAAGGAATCACCTTAACAAACTTATGTAGGTAATAATCCCAGTTTACCAGAATATTGCGAGCTTTGGCACTGTTGGTATGAACCAAATGTTTGTTCAGAAGCAACTGAAGTTCCTGAATATCGGCATAATCCTGAACAGGACATAAATCAACCAACCCTTTGTTACAGAAATAATCGAATTTACCAGTTTCATCCAGTACGTAAGCAATACCACCACTCATACCGGCAGCAAAGTTTCGTCCTGTTGTACCAATAACCACCACACGACCGCCTGTCATGTATTCGCAACAATGGTCGCCTACGCCCTCTACCACAGCATTGGCACCGGAGTTGCGCACAGCAAAGCGCTCACCTGCAACCCCATGAACATATAAATGTCCGCTGGTAGCCCCATACAACACGGTGTTTCCTATAATGATGTTTTCTTCCGGTTTAAAAGTAGAACCAGTTGGTGGCACCACTATAATTTTACCGCCCGACAATCCTTTACCCAGATAATCGTTGGCATCGCCTTCGAGCCTGAAACTTACCCCTTTAACCAGGAATGCTCCAAAGCTTTGACCGGCAGAACCATTAAAAGTGCAATTGATGGTATCTTTAGGTAAACCTTCCTCGCCATACACTTTCGAAATTTCACCCGATAGCATGGCTCCAACGGTACGGTCGGTATTGCCTATTGGATGGGCCATCCAAACTTTGGTTTTGCTCTGTATGGCTGGTTGAGCCTGCTTAATAAGCTCATGGTCGAGTACTTTATCAACTTTATGCTGCTGCAAGGTAGTATGGCGGGTAGGATACTTCCGGCCTTCTTTCGGAAAATAGGTTATGGCATGTAAATCGAGGCCTTTGGTTTTCCAGTTGCCTACCTCGGGATTAATCTCAAGCAAATCAGAGCGGCCAATAATTTCATCCATGGAGCGTACACCCATAGCGGCCAAATGCTCACGTACTTCGGTAGCAATAAAGGTGAAAAAGTTAACCAGATACTTATATTTACCTATGAAACGCTTACGCAGAGCTTCGTCTTGTGTTGCAATTCCGGCCGGGCATGTGTTCAGGTGGCACTTACGCATCATAACACAACCCAACACCACAAGGCTCGAAGTGGCAAATCCAAACTCCTCGGCACCCAGCAAGGCCATTTTAACAACATCGAGACCGGTTTTTAACTGCCCATCGGTTTGAATTTTAACGCGCCCTCGTAAGTTATTCAATACCAGCGTTTGTTGAACTTCTGCTAAGCCCAATTCAACGGGCAATCCGGCATGTTTAATGGAGCTGATTGGGCTGGCTCCGGTTCCGCCTTCGGTTCCGCTTATCACAATAAGGTCGGCATGTGCTTTGGCCACCCCGGCAGCCACTGTTCCAACACCATTTTCCGATACCAGCTTAACACTAATGCGTGCCGATGGATTGGTGCATTTGAGGTCGAAAATCAATTGCGCCAAATCTTCAATGGAATAAATATCATGATGCGGAGGTGGCGATATCAAAGTAATGCCGGGGGTTGAATTGCGTAAATGAGCAATCACTTTATCAACCTTATAGCCGGGCAACTGACCACCCTCGCCGGGTTTTGCACCCTGAGCTATTTTAATTTGTAATTCGTCGGCATTCACCAAATAGTTGTTGGTAACACCAAACCGGCCACTGGCAACTTGTTTGATGGCGCTGCGGGCTGCCGATTTAAAACGGCTGGCATCTTCACCACCTTCACCCGTGTTGCTTCGTCCGCCAATACTGTTCATAGCTAAAGCCAAAGCCTCGTGAGCCTCTTTAGATATTGACCCGTACGACATGGCCCCGGTTACAAACCGTTTCATGATAGATTCTACCGGCTCAACTTCGCTGATATCGATGGGTGCATTTTGCTTAACTTTTAAAAATCCACGTAAAAACAGCGGGCTTTTGTTATCGCTATCAACCCGATGGGCATATTCCTTGTACTTCGAGTAATCGCCTTCTGATGTGGCCCACTGCAACAAACCAATGGTTTCGGGATTCCAGCCATGTTTTTCGCCATATTTTCTGAAAGCATAGGCCCCAAAGCTATCAAACGGACCTTTGGGCAACGACTCGTCAAAAGCCATTTCGTGAAACATTTGAGCTTCGCGGGCAATCTCTTCAAAACCAACACCCCCAATACGCGATGCAGTGCCTGTAAAATAAAGGTCGATTACTTCTTTGGATATACCAATGGCTTCAAAAATCTGGGCTCCATGATAGCTCCGAAGCGTAGAAATCCCCATCTTCGAAAGCACTTTCAATAATCCCTTATTAACCGATTTAATATAGTTTTCGCGGGCCTCGCGGTAATCCATTTTAATGGCTCCCTTCTGAACCAAATCGTCTATCACCGCAAAACAAACGTAAGGATTAATAACACTGGCACCATAACCCAATAGCAATGCAAAATGCATAACCTCGCGGGCTTCGCCGGTTTCAACAATTAACCCTATTTGCATTCTTTTTTTGGCTTTTACCAGATGGTGGTGAATGGCCGATGTGGCCAGCAGTGAAGGAATGGCAGCCTGGTCGGCATTTATATCCCTGTCGCTGAGAATAATATAGTTATTCCCATCGTCAACCGCCTTTTCGGCTGCTTTGCACATATCGCGCAAAGCCACCTGCAACCCAAGTCCTCCCTTATTAACCGGATAAACCATTGGTATGGTAACATGGGTAAACTCTTCGCGCCTGTAATCCTTAATCTTACCCAAATCGGTATTGTTCAAAATGGGCGATGCAAATTTAATGGAACGGCACTGTGCCGGCGATTCAATCAGCAAATTTTTCGATACTGCACCAATGTAGCTGGTAAGTGCCATTACCAGTCCCTCGCGTATGGGGTCGATGGGGGGGTTGGTAACCTGGGCAAACAATTGTCGGAAATAGGAGAACAAACGCTGAGGCTTATCCGATAAAACAGAAATGGGCGTATCGTTACCCATGGATCCAACAGGTTCGTTGGCCGTGGTGGCCATAGGAACAATTATTTGCTCCAGGTCTTCCTTGTTGTATCCAAATGCTTTCAGATACATATCGTATTTTTCGTCGAGCGACGACGATACTCTTTGCTTTACTTCGATATCATTCAGCGAGATGCGATTTTCCTTTAGCCAATTCTCGTATGGATGAAGCCTCGAAAGCTGAGCTTTAATTTCTTCGTCGGGGATAATAATTCCCAGTTGGGTATCTACCAGCAAAAGTTTACCGGGGCGCAAGCGTCCTTTCATCAGAATCTCCTCCGGAGCAAAAGTTTGTACACCAACTTCCGAGCCCATCACAATCATATCATTTTTTGTAATAATGAATCTTGATGGTCGAAGACCGTTTCGGTCGAGTGTGCCGCCAATGTACCTTCCATCTGAAAAAACAATAGATGCAGGCCCATCCCAGGGCTCCATTATGGTACTGTGATATTCGTAATAAGCTTTGAGGCTTTGAGGAATCGGGTTTTTATCGTTCCACGACTCAGGAATCAGCATGGTTAAGGCATGAGGCAAGGTGCGGCCTGTCATGAACAAAAATTCCAGAACGTTATCGAGCGAGGCCGAATCGCTTTTGTTGGGCTCAATTACCGGAAAAAGTTTCTTTAAATCGTCGCCAAACAAATCAGACTGAAGCAAACCTTCCCTGGCTTCCATCCATAATCGGTTACCCTTAATGGTGTTAATTTCACCATTATGAGCCATTAACCTGAAAGGCTGAGCCAAATCCCAGGTTGGAAATGTGTTGGTGCTAAAGCGCGAATGAACAAGCGCAATAGCACTGCTGATGCGTGGGTTTTGCAGGTCAAGAAAATAGGCCCCCAGTTGTTCGGGCGTTAACATCCCTTTATATATTAATACCTTACTCGAAAGGCTAACAATGTAAAAATGCTCCTTTTGTTTTAATGATGAGTTACGTATGGCATTCTCAGTAACTTTTCGGGAAATATACAGCTTTCGCTCAAGCACATCCTGCTCGTAATTGCCCTGTACAAAAATCTGACGCACAACGGGTTCTGTACCTTTGGCTATATCGCCCAAAACTTTGTTGTTAACTGGTACATCTCTGTAACCTATCAGTTCAAGACCTTCTTCTATCAATTGGCTGTTTAAAACTTCCAAACATGCCAGACCGTCCTTTTCGTTTCGGGGTAAAAAAACCAGACCTGTACCGTATTTCCCTGGTGCCGGAAGATTAAATCCGAAAGAAGTGCATAAATCGTGAGGAATCTGCATCAAAATACCGGCTCCATCGCCCGATTTATTATCAGCACTTTCGGCACCACGGTGCGTCATATTTACAAGGACTTCTAGTCCGCGGCGAACTATCTCGTTTGACTTCCCGCCCTTAATATTAGCCACAAAACCAATCCCGCAATTATCATGCTCATTGGCCGGGTCGTACATTCCCTGAGGTTTTGGAAGACGTTGCTGCATATGCTTTACCTGTTAAAATAATATAGTAATTACATTTTATAGCGATGAATCATACTTTTGAATAAATTAAAAACCAAAAAATGACTTTTACTATAAAAACGAAAGCAAAAATACGAAATAAATTACAGTTTTCAATTTAATTGTTATAAAAAGTGTGAAAAAGGTTATTTTTTTTGATTAGCACCGTTAATTCGCAATTGGTCGTGCAATTTCGTCGGTTCATCGAAAAAGAGTTTTACAGTAAAAGCAGCGTCAGTAATTTTGAGCAACAATTTAAATAATGGATAGTGGGAAATCAGATATGGATGTAAGATGTTTAGATGCAAGAAGGAAAGATAAGACATTTAAGATTAAGAAGATATCCTGGCTTTCTAATAATCTTGTCTATCACTCTTAATATCTTATCCCGATTCTCGGGATTCCGTAAACTTCAAGTCTAATCATTTTACCATAGATTCCAATATTAAATTTAAATTGTCTCTTAAGCATAAAAAACAATTAACCGGAGCAACCCCGACAAAGAAAATTTGTCATTGAATGGTCTCCTTATTCTTAACTAAAAATTTGAAAAAGATGAAGAAATGTGCAGCATCGGGCAGAATAGGATTTGGAATAGTTCTACTGCTGGCAGGTTTGGTAATTCTTGCAGGAAACATGGATTTAATTCCGCATCATGTTTACCGCGTTATTATGAGTTGGCCTATGATATTGATGGCCATAGCTTTGGTTAATTTTTTGCGCCGCGAATGGGGTACAGGATTGGTATTTCTGGCCATAGGCACTTATTTTCTTTTACCCAGACTCGACCCCGAATTTCCAGTTCAGCAACTTTGGAAGTTCTGGCCTGTGTTGCTTATTCTGGCAGGGGTTGCTTTTATTACCAACCGCAGTAAAACCAATATCACCATGGAGTTGAACTCCAATACCGACGACACCATCGACGAAGTATCCATTTTTGGAGGCCACATGTCGCGTGTTGATTCCAAAAACTTCAAAGGCGGAAAGATAACATCTATTTTTGGAGGTAATGAAGTTAACCTGACCAACGCCCGTTTATCGGAACAGGGTGCTGTAATTGACCTGACCGCCATATTTGGAGGGTCAAAAATAATTGTACCACGCGATTGGACTATCAAAAATGAAGTTGCCAGCATACTGGGCGGCTTTACCGATAAGCGGGTAGGTAGTCCGGAGTCTGTTAGCCCGTCTAAAACTCTTGTAATTAAAGGAGTAACCATTTTAGGCGGGGGTGAGCTTATCAGTTACTAAAATGTTTAATCAAACCCAAAATGCTTCATCCTGTTTTTTCACATAACCGTTCGTTATATATTTATTTATCGGCCTGGGCAGTTTTAGCAGCTGCCCAAGCTTTGTTTCTCATTTACTATGGCGATATTTCTGTTGCTGCAGCTATTATTGACGCTTCTGTTTACAACATTACTATGGTATTGCTGGGTTTCAGCCTTTGGTACCCGGTAGTTTATGCCAAGAAAAAAGACTCGACAACAGCCGTTTTAGTTCACAACCTTGTTACCGGCATGATTCTCGTTGCGCTGTGGATGGGAATATCGCACCTTCTAAGCACTACATTACTGGCAGGTAACCAAGCCTATATTGCATTATCCACGAAGATAATTCCATTGAGAATACTGACTGGTTCATTTCTTTTGTTGATACTCCTTGCCATGTACCATCTTTTTCTTTTCTACATCGATTTGGAGGAACAGAAGTATAAGGAAGAATCGTTAAAGAAACAGGTTAAAGAGTCGGAACTGAAGGCACTTAAAGCCCAGTTGAATCCCCATTTTCTTTTTAACAGCCTTAATTCAATAGCCTCACTCACCATTACCGACCCCGATGCGGCTCGAGTGATGCTAAACCAGCTTTCTGATTTTCTGCGGTTTTCTCTCCAGAAAAACCATACTGAGCTTATTCCATTGCGCGACGAGCTTCAAAACATTAACCGTTATCTTGAAATTGAAAAGGTTCGTTTTGGCGACCGCCTCATTTGCGATACCGAATGGGATAAAACCTGTCTGGATATGAAATTGCCGGCAATGATTCTACAGCCCATTTATGAAAATGCCATCAAACATGGTCTGTACGAGAGTATTGAACCCATTAGTATTCGCACTTATTGCTCGGCTCAAAATGGAAATCTTGAAATATCAATTATTAATAATTACGACCCTGAGGCAACACCCATAAAAGGCGAAGGAGTGGGCATCAGCAATGTAAGTAATACGCTGCGTAATATTTATAACCGCGAAAAACTGCTGGCCATTAACCGCGAAAACAATCATTTTGAAGTATCTTTATCCATACCGCAATAGTCTGCCCATGGAACAAGCATCTTTAAAAGCCCTGATTGTTGACGACGAGCAACCGGCCCGCAATATCATTATTCATTATTTGAGTTCATTCTCCGGCATACAGGTTGTCGGAGAATGTTCAAATGGTTTTGAAGCCATTAAGCTAATTCGTGAATTAAAGCCCGACATTCTTTTTCTGGATGTTCAGATGCCCAAAATTACCGGATTGGAACTGATGGAAGTTATTGACGATGCACCTGCAGTTATTTTTACAACCGCATTCGACAATTATGCTCTCAAAGCTTTTGAACTTAATGCCGTTGATTATTTGCTAAAACCTTTCTCGCAGGAACGTTTTACTTTGGCCGTAAATAAGGTTATTGACAGAATAAAAGCGGGAAAACCTACCCATAAAGTCAATTCTGAAATTGCCAATGCCGATTTGCAGGAACAATTAAGTCGTGTTGTGGTTAAAAATGGAACCAGCATGACGGTTATTCCTGTAAATGAGATATTATTTATTGAAGCTCAGGAAGATTACGTGATGATATATACCGAAAAAGGCCGGTTTATGAAAAATCAAACCATGAATTTTCTGGAGAAACATTTGCCCGATTCTCTTTTTATCCGAATTCACCGGTCGTATATTGTTAACATTGAAAAAATTCAGCGGCTCGAGCCCTACGATAAAGATACATTTACCGCCATTATCCCCCCATTACATAAACTCCGCATCAGCCGAACCGGCTATAAAAAGCTTAAAGACTCGTTAAGGTTTTAATTTTTAAATCAGAGGCTAACCAGCCTCGTCAAGACTAAAATTTCCAGTTTTAGCAAAAAAATAAACCATTTCAAAAATTTGATCCATTAATTAAGTATTACATTACCGAATTTATATTATTTTTAGAGCTGAAAATAAGCAGGGCAACCGCTTCTGTAAATCAAAAAAAAGCATTAATTTGTTGCATCGAAAACCAAAACTATGTGGAGTCTTAAACGCATTGGTTTTTTTTACATCAATGGTTATAAAAATATGCAGGGATGGGCCCTCCCCTCTGGATATAATTGTATTGTTAAAACTGTTTATTATGTTCGTTCTATTCAGGCTATTCTTTTTTCAAAACGAACTAAAAACATAGTTTTCCAACAACTCCCACCGTGCCAACCATATAATTGAACAAATAACAAAACCCTAATAAACTTTAGAAATGCTTGAAAACATTGATTTTGCTTTAGTAAACTGGTCGAGGGCTCAATTTGCCCTTACTGCCATGTTTCATTGGATTTTTGTGCCGTTAACTCTGGGGTTGGGATTTATGCTGGCTTTTATGGAAACCATCTACTATAAAACCGGTGACCCCGAATGGAAAAAACTCACCAAATTCTGGATGAAACTGTTTGGTATAAACTTTGCCATTGGTGTTGCCACTGGTATTATTCTTGAGTTTGAATTCGGAACCAACTGGAGTAATTACTCATGGTTTGTTGGCGATATTTTCGGTGCCCCGCTGGCTATTGAAGGCATCATGGCCTTCTTCCTCGAAAGCACATTTATTGCTGTTATGTTTTTTGGCTGGGATAAGGTAAGTAAGCGTTTTCACCTTACAGCAACCTGGCTTACTGCTATTGGCGCCAACCTATCGGCCTTATGGATTCTGGTGGCCAATGCATGGATGCAAAATCCGGTGGGAACCACTTTTAATCCTGATACCGCCCGCAATGAAATGACCAACTTTTGGGAAGTTTTATTTTCCGAAACTGCTGTTAATAAGTTTATTCACACTACCACATCGGGGTTTGTGCTGGCGGCCATATTCGTACTGGGTATCAGCAGCTGGTTTCTGATAAAAAAACGAGAAACACTGTTTGCCAAACGAAGCATAGTAATCGCTTCCATTTTTGGAGTTATAAGTTCCATTATTCTTATTGGCACCGGCGATAGCTCAGCCAAAGAAATTGTTAAAACCCAGCCCATGAAGTTTGCTGCCATGGAAGCACTTTACGAGGGACAAGAAAAAGCCGGGCTGGTTGCATTTGGTATTCTGAGCGGAAAAGAGAATCATAAAAACCTCACCGCCGACAGCAAAGCTGATTTCATCTTTAAAATAGAGATTCCCAGCATGTTGTCAATTTTAGCTCATGGCGACCCCAACCATTTTGTGGCTGGTATAAAAGACCTGATAATGGGGAATGAGGAACAGGGCATCATGTCGTACCGCGAAAAAATAGAACGCGGTTATCATGCCCAACAAACCCTTATAGCATATAAGGAAGCACAAAAAAGCAACCCCGAAGGCGAAGAATATCTGGCCCTTCGCGAAAAATTTGCCGACCCGGTATTTATGAGTGAATACTTTAAATACTTTGGCTATGGCAATTACTACGACTCCAATCCTGAAATTCTTGAGAAAAATGCCTTTAAAATGGTGCCTCCTATTTCCATGACGTTTTATGCTTTTCACATCATGGTTATTCTTGGTTTCTATTTTCTTGGCTTGTTTGCCTTATTCCTTTACCTGATTATGCGCAATCAACTCCACAATAAAAAATGGTTGCTATGGGCTGCCGTTTGGACCATACCTCTGGTTTATATTGCAGGTCAGGCCGGGTGGATTGTTGCCGAAGTTGGACGCCAGCCCTGGGTTATTCAGGATTTAATGCCAACCATGAATGCCGTTACTCAAATCGACACTACTGCTGTTATGATAACCTTCTGGTTGTTTGCAGTAGTATTTATAGGTCTCTTCATTGCAGAGATAAAAATAATGACCAAACAAATAAAAACAGGACCAAACAAAGGAGGAACCAAATAATGTTTGAAACACTATCGCATTTAGCTCTTCAACAATACTGGTGGATGATAATTTCCTTTTTGGGAAGCACCCTGGTTTTTCTGATGTTTGTGCAAGGTGGCCAAACCCTGATTTACACCATTGGTAAAACCGATATGGAGCGTACTATGATTATTAACACGCTTGGCAGAAAATGGGAATTCACCTTTACAACCCTGGTAACCTTTGGAGGCGCCTTCTTTGCCTCATTTCCACTGTTTTACAGTACCAGTTTTGGAGGAGCCTACTGGGTTTGGATGATAATATTGATTGCTTTTGTAATTCAGGCCATTGCCTATGAATACCGCAGTCGCCCCAATAATTTCTTTGGTGCCCGCACTTACGAAACATTTCTGTTTATCAACGGACTAATCGGAACCATTTTTATTGGTACGGCAGTAGCTACTTTTTTTACCGGTTCGCCGTTTTCGGTAAATATGATGAACCAGTCGCAGTGGGAAACGCCATGGCACGGACTTGAACTGGCCTTAAACCTTCATAATTTATCGCTTGGGTTAACTGTATTCTTTCTGGCACGGACGCTTGGCCTTCTATATTTTATGAATTCGATAAACGATGATGCCATCGTTCAACGGTCGAAAAAGCAACTGTGGTTCAATGCCATACCATTTGTAGTTTTTTTCCTGATATTCGTAGTGTGGCTCATGCTTCGCGATGGATTTGCTGTTAACCCCAACAATGGTGAGATATTTATGCAACCCTATAAATATTTTATCAATTTTATAGAAATGCCAATAGTCCTGATTATTTTCCTTATTGGAGTTGTGTTGGTTTTAGCCGGAATCATCAAAAGTTTAATAAAAACCACCTCCAATGGCATTTGGATGGCAGGCCCCGGGACTGTTCTTACGGTATTTGCATTGTTCTTAATTGCCGGGTTTAACAATACATCGTTTTATCCATCAACTTACGGCGACCTGCAAAGCTCACTAACTATTCAAAATGCCTCATCGAGCCACTACACGCTGACAGCCATGAGTTATGTATCGCTGTTGGTTCCATTTGTGGCAGCTTATATATGGTATGTTTGGAAAGCCATTAACAACAAAAAAATAGATAAGGACGAAATGACCTCTGGCGATACACATGTTTATTGATTATTAGAGTTTTCTTAATATTCAAATGATGACCATTAGTTAAATTACAAACACATGAAACGAGCCATGTCGGACATTCCAACACACAAGGGGTTGATTAAGTGGCGAGTTCCATCTGTCCAATAAAAATCAAAATATAAACAGATGAAATACACATCAGAAATAATTTGGTATCTGTTCTGGATATTGTCTATTGTTGGCAGCTATTATGCGTCACTTTTTGGAATTAAATATTTCGAAAAAAAGTGGAACTCACCAGTTGAAGAAGTAGCAGAAGAGACTGTTGATAAAGCCTAACGATCTTTTTATTAAAGGCAATAAGAAAAAATGATTTGGATATGACCTCGTTAGGGGTCAAAAATCGGTAGCATTGTTGTATTAAAAGTTTCTTTCGCCCCAATTGGGGCGAAAGATAGTATTGCTAATATTTTTTACCGGGCTTTGGTACCTAACGGCACCATAAAGTTGTTTTACTTTTTGAATGTTGACTTATTCAAAACCCAACTCTTTCATTTTTTTATCAGCCTTTTCAGATATCTCTTCAAAACGCTTCTGGTACCTTTCGTTGTTAACGCAGGATAAATAGTTATTGGTCCATTGTTCTGCCCAGGTAGAAGCTTCCATAGCAACCTTTGAAAATTCCTGTGCCAATTGGGCATCCATCGGATTTTTTCTGTACTTCTCCAATACTACTAAGTAATTGTCAATCCATTTTTCATACTTATTGAGAAACTCTTCGCAATTTGAGATTTTATCTCCCGATTTAAGTTCTGTAGATTCTTCCTGATTGGCTTCAGATTTCTGTTGCCCACTTTTTGAGCTGCCTGAACCACAGGCAAATAAAACCATCGACAACAATAATAAAATGGATGCTAAATTCTTCATAAGTCAAATGTTTATTAATAAGTGTTCTGTTTTTCTATTAAAAACTCTAATTCTGATTTAATTTTCAAAAAACCGGCATTCTCCGGATATTTTGCTAATAACTGGTTAACAATTTGAATTGCTTTTGCTGTTTCTTCAGGGTTTTTGCTACTAATCTGCAATAATGTAAAAGCATAATACCTTTGTAACTCTTCATTTTCCGGTTGTAACTTTAAAGCCAGTTCAAATTCACTAAGGGCTAAATTCCATTCTCCTTTTTCATAATAATACAATCCGGTTTTAAACAAAACCTGAAAACCATTAACATCCTCGTTCTGTAAAACTTTCTGGTAGTTCTTATAATTCGTTGAAGTTGTATTGCTAAACCTGATTATCAGTAAACCAGTAACGGCGAGTAAAACTGCTAACAGAAAAAGTGTAAACAAGGCTTTAATGCGTGAATCAGTCTGGCCTGTTGCAGGTTTGATTTTAAATTCACGATGATATTCAGGTAAGGTGTCACCGGTTGGTTTACGTTCCATCGAAAATGGTCTACGTGGTTTTAACGTATAAATCCATTTCTGTAAACCAAAACCCATGTAGCCCATATCAGAAAAAATAAAATTAACCTAACAAAACATAAAATCATATTAAATATATAAAATTCAAATGGATATAAAAAATCTACCGCCAACTATAATAATAACAAAGAATCTGAAACGTTATAGAAGTAAATTCTAAGTGGATAAGAACAAAAAATACTATGGCTATGAAAATAAACCTCATTTATCTGCTTTTGATATTTATTGCATGCCAGCAATACAATTTAACAGCACAGAATAGCAATAGAAATTCTAAACCTGCTGATTTGCAAGTGGTGGCGGGCATGAATCGCGGCTTTGGACTTGGAAGTAACCTCGTGTTTAATAATCTTTCGCAATCGTTCCCTTTTGAATTACGACTTGGAATTGGGTATACATGGCTTAATCCGGGAAACTCCGCAGATGCCCGACGTATATTCATTAACGATGCCACCAACGGAACACCTGAGAAAAAAGGCCATAATATCGATCTAAGGATGGATTTGATGAAAACGGCCACAATATTTGGTCACACACCCTCTTACTGGTTTATTGGCCCAAGATATTCCTTTTTTAAGGGGAACTTCAGATATTTTGGAGGAAATGAAGACTTTGATGTAACATCGAAACAGTTTGGCTTTGGAACCGGAATTGAAAGTCGCTACCAAATGACAAGTAATTTAAAGTTAGTAATTTCGGCAGGATTGGATTATTTTCTTCCGTCTCTGATGCAGGGACACGACACATCTTATTCGCCCGATAACGACAATGTAAACCCCAGAACCAACAGAGATACAGGCAAAAAATACCAATTTAAAGACGCCAATAAAGCCATTAAACAACCGGAATTAATGCCTCGATTACAAATGGGAATACAATGGAATTTGTAAGCTTATTTTTTACAAACCAGCATCAGTATAACTGAATATATTACATAAACCGGTATAATTAAGGCCAGAGCTCCGGCTCCAAGCAACATAAGCGCCACCAGCGAAACCAATAAAAGGATATAGCGGTTTTCGTTCCCTTTTAATCCAAATAATTTAAATTTTAAAGAGAACATGGGTATTTCGCTCACCAAAAGGCCGCAAAACAGAGCCATTAACGGTAATACAAACCATGGGCTGGCCATTGGTTGAATCCATTCAATACCTTTATGAATCAGGTAAACAAACGACACGGTAAACATACCGGTTGCCGTTGTGGTTAACCCAATAAACTCTTCAGTTTGGCGGGTATCATTGTTAAATTTGGCCAATCGCAATGCCGAAAAAACCGTTAAAATAAACGGCGATAATAAAACGGCCTGTTTACCAGTTTCAAGCGTCCAGAACTCACCTCCCCAACTGCCGGTATAATAGAAATGCAGTAACGACGAGTAGGCAGCAGCAGGCGCTAACCCAAAACTGATTAAATCGGCCAATGAATCCATATCCTTGCCAATGACACTATAAGCATTAAGCATTCGGGCAGCAAATCCATCTAAAAAATCGAACAAGGCAGCAGCTAAAATACACCAAACAGTTATATCAGGCCTTCCGGTTATTGCAAAAAAAGCACCAACAGTTCCAAGAAAAAGGTTCAGGCTGGTAAGAAAATTTGGTAGATGACGTAATAGAAACATAAGGATTGACTTTATGTGTGTAAAAATAGCTGAATAAATTGTTCCAGATTAAATAAATGCTAAAAAAAACTGGGGATGTGTAGAAACTTTCAAGGTACAAACGCCGTAAACATTAGTAAAATTAAGTATTTTAAACTACCTGAATTTTGAATTAGGTTTTCTGATTTCACATTATTCGGGCATATTTAATCTAAAAACACCTAATATTAATCACATTAACCAAACTTGTATGAAATTACAATGGACTGCCGACTTATCAGTAAGCAACGACAGAATTGATAAAGAACACCAGCGATGGATAGAACTGTTTAACAATTTCTACAATGGAATAGCTGAAGGAAGGCCAAAAGAAAAACTTGAAGAGTTGATACTCGGCATGCTCGATTACACCAAATACCATTTTAAGAGCGAAGAAGAATATATGCGTTCTGTTAATTATCCTGCTTTGGCAGAGCATCAGGAAAGCCATAACGCATTTATCAAAAGAGTGGAAGAATTCCATCAAAAAATAACCTCCGGGAAACTGATATTATCGCTCGAGGTTACCAACTTTCTAAAAACCTGGCTTATTGACCACATAAAAGGCTCTGACCTTCAATATGCACGTTTTGCTCAGGATAAGTAATACCCACAACCATTAATATCCAATTATCTATGTATAGATGGACAAATGAATATAGTGTTAATGTTCCGGAACTCGATAAGGAACACCAGTTTCTGTTTTCAGCGCTCAACGATTTTTATGAGGGATTGAAGCAAGGCATTCCAAAGGCAAATATCAACAAGTTGATTGACAGTCTTTTGAATTATACTCAATTCCACTTTAGTCACGAGGAGGAAATAATGTTTGAATCTAACTACCCTGGACTGGAAAACCACAAAAGGGAACATCGGCAGTTTATCGAAAAAACGTTGGAGTTCAGTACAAAATTCAAAGAAGGCAAGCTTTTAATATCACTTGAGGTTACCGGCTTTATTAAAGACTGGATAGTTAATCATATATTAAACGAAGACCAGAAATATAGCAGTTATGTTATTAAAGTTCAGTAATTTTTTGTCAACAACTAACCTTTATAAACATCAAAAAACAAAAAGGGATCAGCATAACTGCTAACCCCTTTGTTGTTCATTATTTATTATGTAAATCATTGAGAGAAACCAACTTAATTTCATCTTTCGTTAATGTTTGATTGGTTAAAATTTCAACCATCTTTCTCTGTCCCGGCAATACATCAAAAAAGTTATCCGTTACAAATGCATCGCCATAAGGCGTATCAATAAAAAGATGACGTACCAATACATCCGACTCAATGTTAAGACTATAGCCTTTATCGGTTTTAGAAATCTCATATTTTACCGATGCAGCAGGTAGCTTAAGGTCTTTAGGTTCATTAAAATAAAACAGATTTTGCGCTGTAACAAAATCCCCTTCTTTTAATTCAACCAGTACTACCAGATTTGCCACATCTGAATTGGCAATTATTTTGGTAATTTCTTCAGAAAGAATGAGTGAAGAGGTATTGGCTGCCACGTTAACCGATAACTCTTTTGTAAAGCTTTTATTACCTGAAAAATCCATAGCAGTTACCAGCAATTGGGCATCGAATGGCGATAAACGATCATTCACAGCATAAACTTCAAGATTTCCGTTGACCACAACAGGCGACACTAAAACTTCCTTGTTGGCTTCCCTAACAGCATAATGCGAAGCCTTCCACCTACCGTAATAATCGACCGATGACCAAGAGATAGTTGGCCAACTATCGTTCAATTGCCAGTAAAGCGAGCCCATACAATATGGCATGGCTCTTCGGTGAGCCTCTATACCAGTTTTATAAGCATGCGCCTGCAGTAACTGACTCACATATACAAAATCCTCGAAAGCATCGGGAACCCGATAATACATGGCCATATACCATTTAATCATATCATTGCCATCAAAACCAGGCTTCACATATTCCATTTTGCTACGCTGACGGTGGCGCATTACTTTGGAGTCGATAGAATAATCCTCGGGTGAAGAAAAACTGCTAATGGTATGCATACCAGGAAAAGCCTGTAAACCATACTCGCTTACAAACCGAGGCACCTTTTCGCCATAAGCAGAAAATGGCTTCTGCCCAAACCAAATGGTCCAGTCGTGCTCATCGCCCGATTTCCTATCGGCCAGCTGGTCTTTGTAAGAGGATGGGGATGTTGACCAATAGCTCGTTTTTGGGTCAAACGTTTGAACTGCAGTTGGTAATATTTCGTAAAAAATACGCTCGTAGGTTCTCCACAAATAGTCGCGAATTTCGGGCGTATACATCTCTTTCCAACCCCAATGATGCCACCCATGCAAGTTTTCGTTGTTTCCGCACCATAAGGCCAGTGAGGCATTGTTGCGTAGCCGTTTTACATTGTACTCAGCTTCTTTTTTAATATTTTCAAGATGGGCTTCATCGCCTGGTTGGAGGTTACAGGCAAACATAAAATCCTGCCAAACAAGAATTCCGTTTTCGTTACACAACTGATAGAGATAATCTTCGGGATAAATAGCCCCACCCCATGCTCTGAGCATGTTCATATTGGCGTCAATAGCATTTTGAACCATGGTCTGATAAGTCTCCTTACTAATTACCGGGGTAAGTGTTTCGGAGGGTATAATGTTGGCACCTTTCATAAAAACAGGAACGCCGTTTATTTCAAAATAAAAAGAGCGGCCAACCTCATCGGGCTCCTGAACCAAACGTAAAGTTCGAACACCGTATGGTAACTCATAGCTATCGTTAATTACATTGTTTTGCTCCAATCGGAACGAAAGCTGGTACTGATACGCTTCGCCCAAGCCGTTGGTCCACCATAGACGAGGATTTTTAATTTCGAATGGTAAATCAACAAAGTTAGTCCCTTCGTTTAGTTCGGCCACTTTTGAAATACCAGATGAATTTCCGTTGATGTATAAACTCAGCTTATATTTCCCGGCTTTTGCCACACTAACCTCAACCTGCGAAAAAATTTCAGCCAATTGTTCATTTGCCTTACGGGTTTCAAGATAAACATCTTCCACAATGGCATTGTCCCAGGCTTTTAAAACAACCGGCCGCCACACTCCTGAGGTTACTAATCTTGGGCCCCAGTCCCATCCATAATGAAATGGTGCTTTTCGGGTGAAAACATTGGTACGTTCGTTTACCGGAGCCTGCTCGTTTATGGCAGGAATAAGGTAATCCAATTGCTGCAATTTTTTCATCCCTTCTTTAACCGGCGAATGAAAATAAACCTTTAACTCATTATCTCCCTCAACCAGTAGCTCTTTGACTTTAGCCCGGTGCTCAATAAACATGTTATCGGCCTGCAAAATCAATTTACCATTTAAATAAACGTCTGCATAGGTATCAAGCCCTTTAAACTGAAGTTCAATTTCACTTTTCGAAAGCATATCCGCTTCAACTTCAAAAACAGTTTTATAAACCCAGTCTTCCTTTTCAATCCATTGTACATCTTTCTCGTTCAAGGCGTAGTGAGGGTCGTCAATGACTCCGTTGGCCATTAAATCGGTATGCACCGTACCTGGAACTATTGCAGGCATCCAGTCATCCTTATCGGCCTGCTTAAATTCCCAATTTGATTCGATTTTCATTACCACAGGTGTTTTTTTAGTTTCCAGATTGCAGGAACTCATAAATAAAACCAAAGCCAAAAAAGAGGCTAATCGCATTAAATGTTTCATTCTTAAATATAATTTAGGTGTGTTAGTGACGAAAGAAACGGGTAAATTTAAACTTTTCCAAATCTAACCAGATTTTTATTTTAACCCTTGTAATTTAAAAATATCGACCCAATAATGAATGTTCCACAATTACTCTTTTAAGTTCGAGCATATCCACCACTCCCTGCTTGCGGTAAATAATATTCCCACCCGGCTCTACCAGCAAAGAATATGGGATGGCCCCACCCCAGCTGGCATCAATGGTTTCAATGAGTTTGTATTTATCGTCCTCATTAAAAATAAAATTCTTTATTGGAGCATGCTTGTTTTCCAGCATTTTTAAAACCTTATTCTTTTGACTTGTTTTATCGGCCGAGATGGTAATAATTTCAAAATCGCGGGCCCCATAAATCCTCTGTAAATTAATCAAATCGGGTAACTCCATAACGCATGGGGTGCACCAGGTAGCCCAAACGTTTATTAACCGCAATTTACCAGAATTGTTGGCCAACAAAGAATCAATTCCAGCCACATCAATCCATTGAAGCGTAACTGGCTTTTCGTTCCATTCCTTATCAACCCGTTGTGCCCAATCTGATTTCCACGACCACTTTACCGAGCAGCCAAAGGTTTTTGTTACAGGGTTGGTCACAGTTTTACCAGCCAAAACTTCATCAACTGCCATGCGCAGATCTTCAGCGTTGGCTTCGCCTGGCTTCTCAACACCATCAAAGCGTCCGGTGTACCTAAGCAGCCGCTTATTATCGAAAACAAAAACATGGGGTGTAGTTACCGGCCCATACTGCAAGGAAACGGCATGATTATCGCCATCGTACAAATAAGGGAAATTATAACCCTTATGATTGGCTCGAATCAACATGGTTTCAAAAGAATCGTCCAAATCGGAATAGCCACATTCTTCGGGCAAAAGGGCTAACGGACTGTTGGGATTAATGGCTACTACCGCCACACCTTTTTCCTGATAATCTCTCACAAACGAAATCAACCTGTCTTCATAGGCCTGAGCTGTAGGACAATGGTTGCAAATAAATGCAATTACCAATACCGGGGCATCCTTAAAGTCGTCGATTGATAAGCTATGTCCGTACATATCGGGGAGTTCAAAAAATGGAGCCGGTGCACCAATGACCAGCGTATTAACCTCCTGTGGTTCAAGTATCACAGGGTTTGGAGTAAACACTGTATCGGCACTTCGGGTGGTGCAGGCAGTATATACCAAAGCAATTATAAAGGCAAAAACTACCTTTGAGGGTTTAATTTTGTTCATATTGTTTTTTTTGGGTGGTTTGTTGCAATGTTAATATACAACATTTCAATCACATGGCCTAACAAAAAGCATATAAAGAATTGCTCATAAGTGTAGCTTTGGGCAATTGCAGTTAATATTAAACAATAAAAAAGTAGAAATAATTTGAATCTAATACAAAAAGTAATAATTTTGCATTGAATTAAAACCATCGTTATGATATCAATTCTGCATAACCATGCTCATCATCATCTCCTTTTTTAAGGGGTGGGCTTGTTATGCACATAATTTAAATATAACAAAAGGCTTACCCTGTATGGTAAGCCTTTTTTGTTTTTAGTAACTTCGTAAAAACATCGACATATGGAAACAAAGCTGCGCATAGCGCTTCAAAAAAAAGGACGTCTGCACGACGACAGCATGCAATTAATGAAAGAGGCCGGTATTAAATTCGACCTGGGAAGTGGCCGTTTGGTGGCTACTGCCAACGGTTTTCCCATAGAAGTTTTATTTTTAAGAGATGACGATATTCCACAAACGGTTGCTGATGGCGTTGCCGACATTGGTGTGGTAGGTGAAAATGAGTATGCCGAAAAAGGTTTTGAACTTACTATTGCCAAGCGTCTTGGATTTAGCAAGTGCCGCTTATCATTGGCCATTCCCAAAGCAGAAACTTACACCAACCTATCGTGGTTTAACAATAAGAAAATTGCCACATCGTACCCAAAAATTCTGCGAAAGTTTTTTAACGAGCAAAAAATAAAAGCCGACATACACGAAATTGCCGGTTCGGTTGAAATTGCTCCGGGCATTGGGTTAGCCGATGCTATTTTTGATATTGTAAGCTCAGGAAGTACTCTTGTGGCCAATAGCCTTAAAGAAGTAGAGGTGGTAATGAAATCGGAAGCGTTATTAGTGGCTGATAAAAACATGAGTACTGCTAAAAAAGCTCTGCTCGACCAATTATTGTTCAGATTTAATGCTGTGCAGGCTTCTAACTCAAACAAGTACATTTTGCTGAATGCCCCCACCAATAAAATACCCGAAATAGTTAAAATACTGCCTGGAATGAAAAGCCCCACGGTTTTACCTTTGGCTCAGGAGGGATGGAGTTCAATCCATTCGGTAATAAAAGAAGACCAGTTTTGGGAAGTAATTGGCAAACTAAAAGAGAACGGAGCAGAAGGCATCCTGGTAATCCCAATTGAAAAAATGATATTGTAATTTTTGTTATATGCAGACGTTTTTATATCCCGAAAAAGACCAATGGCCTCAACTTCTGGCTCGTCCTTACACCAGTCAACAGCAACTGCTCGACAGAGTTAAGCCTATATTGGAGGCAGTTCGAGTAAATGGCAATCAGGCTGTAAAATCCTTTACCAGACAATTCGATAAAATTGAGATTGACGATTTATTGGTAAGTCAGGAGGAGATTGACATTGCTTGTCTGGCTGTTGATAATGAGTTGAAAGGCGCCATCAACAGGGCAATGGAAAACATCCGCATGTTTCATGAAAGCCAGCAACACATAGTAAAAAAAGTTGAAACAGAACCCGGGGTTACCTGCTGGCAAAAAAGTGTTGCCATTCAAAAAACCGGATTATACATTCCGGGAGGGTCGGCACCACTGTTTTCAACCATATTGATGTTGGCTGTACCGGCACGAATTGCCGAATGCCCGGAAATTTACCTGTGTACCCCACCGGGAGCCGATGGGAAAATAAATCCTGTAATTTTATATACCGCTCATTTAACCGGTGTAACAGCTATTTTTAAAGTTGGAGGAGCGCAGGCCATCGCGGCCATGGCTTATGGCACCGAAACCATTCCCCGGGTTGATAAAATTTTTGGACCCGGAAACAGCTATGTTACCGCAGCCAAGCAATTAGTGGCACTTGATGGGGTTGCCATTGACCTGCCTGCCGGCCCTTCAGAAGTGGAAGTAATGGCCGACGAGAGCGCAAACCCGGCTTTTGTGGCTTCCGATTTATTATCGCAAGCCGAACACGGCGCCGATAGTCAGGTTATCCTGGTTACCAACAGTGAGCAACTTGCTGCACAAGTTCTGGAAGAAACAGAAAAGCAAACCAAACTCCTACCACGTGCCCAAACAGTTAGAAAAGCACTTGAAAACAGCCGCATCATTGTTTTGCGAAGCATGGAAGAAATGGTAGAAATAACCAACCTATATGCTCCGGAACACCTGATTCTTGAAATCAGAGATGATGAATCAGTTGCAGAAAAAATTATCAATGCAGGCTCGGTTTTTCTGGGACATTACACCCCCGAGAGCGCGGGCGATTATGCATCGGGCACCAATCATACGCTGCCAACTTACGGCTACGCAAAAGCTTACAGCGGTGTTAATCTGGATAGTTTTACCAAAAAAATTACCTTTCAGAAAATAACGCCCAAAGGCTTGATGCAATTGGGGCCTGTTATTGAAACAATGGCCACTGCCGAACAATTAAATGCTCACAAAAATGCCGTAAGTATCCGACTTGAAGCTCTTAAAAAACTATAACTGCAACTATAATACCAATGAGACCACTTGAACAACTGTTACGTCCAAATATCAGAAATCTGAAGCCTTACTCATCGGCACGCGATGAATATACCGGCGATGAAGGAATTTTTCTGGATGCCAACGAGAATCCGTTTAATGCACCATACAACCGTTACCCCGACCCATATCAACGGAAACTCAAGGCCAAAATTGCGAAATTGAAACAAGTTGATGCTTCTGGTATTTTTCTTGGCAATGGGTCGGACGAACCCATCGATATTGTTTACCGTGCCTTTTGTGAACCCGGCCGCGATAATGCAGTGTCAATCGACCCCACTTACGGCATGTACCAGGTAGCTGCCGACATCAATAATGTGGAGTTCAGGAAAGTTTTATTAACCGATGATTTTCAACTCGATGTTAATGCTTTATTGGCTGCTACCGACAGCAATACAAAAGTAATATTTTTGTGTTCGCCCAATAATCCAACCGGTAATTGCTTTAAAGACGACGATATTAAAGATTTACTGATAGAATTTAACGGAATAGTTGTTCTGGATGAAGCCTATATTGATTTTGCTCCGGGTAAAAGCTTCTTGCAAAAACTGGATTTATTTCCCAATTTAATTATTCTTCAAACCTTTTCTAAAGCATGGGGAATGGCCGGCATTCGGCTTGGAATGGCTTTTGCAAATCCTGAAATAATTAAGGTTTTCAGCAAAATTAAATATCCTTACAACCTAAATATCCTTACTCAGCAAAAAGCCTTTGAATTAATTGATAATGTTGCTGATAAGGATAATTGGATTGAAATTCTTTTTAAACAAAGAGATGAGCTTATTAAAAATGTGAAAAAATTGCCATTCGTGGAAAAGGTTTACCCCACCGATGCCAATTTTATCCTGATAAAAACTGATGAGCCCAAAAAAATATATAATTATCTGGTCGATAGTAAAATAATAATCCGCGACCGCTCTTCTGTTTCCTTATGTGCAGGTTGTCTGCGCATTACAGTAGGTTCACCCGAAGAGAATTCGGTATTGATAGATGCATTGAAAAAGTATGCCTGATTTAAAACCTTTTGATATGAAGCCAACTATTATTCTGATTGCTTTAACCTTTCTGCTTAATACTTCCTATGGCCAGAATGAACTGCCATTATGGAAGGGAGAAATCCCCTTCAATAAAAAAGGAATTTATGTGGAAGAGGTGAACGACAATAACCGCATTACAAAGGTAACAACACCAATGCTGTATCATTATAAAGCAGCTCCGTCCAATACGGCAAAAGCAGCCATCATTATAGTTCCGGGCGGCGGTTACATTCGCGAAGCCATTGACCACGAAGGCTGGCTTCCGGCCAAATGGTTCAGCGAACGCGGCATTGAAGCTTTTGTGCTTAAATACCGTTTGCCCGATGAAGAACTGGTTGATAATGCGCCTATGATTCCTTTAATGGATGCTCAGGAAGCCATTGCCCTGGTTCGTTCAAAAGCCTCAGAATTCAATATTGACCCGAATAAAATTGGTATCATCGGTTTTTCGGCTGGCGGACATCTGGCTGCTTCAGCATCAACCTTATTTAATCAACCAGTGAATCCGCAACAAACATCAGAAACGGTTCGTCCTAACTTTTCCATTCTGGTTTATCCGGTAATTACCATGAACGACCAATTTACCCATAAAGGCAGCAAAGAAAATCTTATCGGCCTAAATCCTTCGGAAGCGTTAATACAACTCTTTTCGCTTGAAAACCAGGTGACCGTCAAAACGCCTGTTACTTTTATAGTACACTCGCTCGACGATAAAGCTGTTCCGGTGCAAAACAGCAATGTTTACGCCGAAAACCTCTTCAATAAAGGAGGCAATGTTACCAAAATCATTCTTCCGGCAGGCGGCCACGGATATGGTTTTCGCGAAAGCTCACCGGTAAGTTGGTGGACACAATACCTTGAAGTTTGGCTTAGCATCCAGAAATTATCAAAATAACCCCATGCAAAAAAAAGTGCTTTTTATCGACCGTGATGGTACCATTATAATTGAACCACCGGTTGATTTTCAAATTGATAGTCTTGAGAAGCTGGAATTCTACCCCAAGGCCATCCGTAATTTGTATCTTATAGCATCTAAACTCGATTTCGAGCTGGCTATGGTCACCAACCAGGATGGTTTGGGTACTGCTTCTTTCCCTGAAGATACTTTTTGGCCGGCACACCAAAAAATGCTTAAAACCCTTGAAGGCGAAGGTATTGTTTTTGATAACATTTTTATCGATCGCTCCTTTCCTGAAGATAAGGCGCCAACCCGGAAACCACGTACCGGTATGTTAACCGGCTATTTCGATGGAACCTATAATTTGCCCGAATCATTTGTGATTGGCGATCGCCTAACGGATGTGGAACTGGCTAAAAATTTAGGCTGCAAGGCGATTTTGGTAAAACCTACTGAAATTGGAAATGCGATGCTAAGCGAAAGCGGACTATCAGAATATTGCGTGCTGGTAACCCCCGACTGGGACGAAATTGCCGCTTATCTATTCCGTAGCGAGCGCTCAGCTATCGTTGACCGTTCAACATCGGAAACCTCCATACATATTGAATTAAACCTTGATGGAAGCGGGAAATGCCATATCAGTAGCGGGCTGCACTTCTTCGACCACATGCTTGAGCAAATCGGGCGACATTCAGGTTGCGACCTCATCATTCTGGTGAAGGGCGATTTACATGTAGATGAACACCACACCATTGAAGATACTGGGTTGGCTTTAGGTGAAGCCTTTAAGAAAGCACTTGGCGATAAACGCGGTATCGACCGATATGGTTTTTGTTTGCCTATGGACGATGTTTTGGCTCAGGTAGCCATCGATTTTGGCGGACGCCCCTGGCTGGTGTGGGATGCAGAGTTTAAGCGTGAAAAAATTGGCGATGTTCCTACTGAAATGTTTCACCACTTTTTTAAAAGCTTTTCCGATACATCGTTGAGCAACCTGAACATAAAGGCTGAAGGCAATAACGAACACCATAAAATAGAAGGCATCTTTAAGGCTTTTGC
>CAZFTD010000032.1:0-1282 GCA_964521525.1 uncultured Marinilabiliaceae bacterium
GGTTTAAAACCAATCGCTTAACAGAACCCACTTTCTTTAAATTGCAGCTCACCCCCACCAACTTTATAACCCTATTGGGCGATACAACCGAACATATTCAAATTATAGCACAGGCGGCATCACTGGCCAAAAATTATGAGGTATCCAACTCCTTGGGTTCCAAACAGGTACAAATTCTTAAACGACAAATAACCGGGCTTCGTGCTAAAATAGACAGTATTACTACATATTTTCAACGCCTGCCCCAGCAGGAGCGAGCCTCACAATTAGAGCGTCTAAGTAACGAAATTGTTGAAAGCATCAATCAGTATAAGCGTTCAATTGGCGATTTTGTAATGGAAAATCCCCGTTCTTTTGCCAGTTATTACGCATTGTTTCTTACCCTGAGCGACGAGACCATGGTTTTAAATGTTATGGACAAACAGGACCAGGTTTACTTTGCTACCATTGCCACCAGTTTAAACCTTCTCTATCCTGAATCGGCCAGAGTAAAACAACTTTACGACTATGTTTTAAATGTCAAAACCGAGCAGCGTAAAGCCAGGATGTTTGAGATTCTGGCCAATGCCGAAGGCTCCGGATTACCTGAAATAAAAGAGAAGGATGTAAATGGTAACGAAATTGCCCTTACTTCGCTCAAAGGGAAAGTGGTTTTGTTATCATTCTGGGCTTCGTGGGATAACACTTCCCGTCGTGAAAATCAAAACCTGAAACGGATTTATCAGAAATATAGAGGTAAAGGATTCGAGATATATCAGGTGGGACTTGAGCGTAGCCGGGTTCTTTGGGAAAACGCACTCATTCAGGACGAAATACCCTGGATAAGCGTAACCGACTTAAAATATACCGACTCATTTCCGGCCAGAATATATAACGTTCAGCAAATCCCGGCCAACTATTTGATTAGTCGAGAGGGAGAGATTATTGGAAAAGATTTATTTGGAAGCCGATTGGACGAAAAACTAAAAGAAATTCTTTAACACATAGAAAATTTCCCTAAAATAATGATTGATATACAACCAGATACGTTTTAATATCATTTTTGGGAAATAGCGTAAAAAACTAATATCTTTGCGCGCTGTTTAATTATTGATATAGAGTTTCCCCAAAAAGTTAGTTTGGAAAAAGGAAAAAAAATATATTTTGCATCAGATGTGCATCTGGGGGCACCAACCATTCAAAATCCTTCGGAGCATGAGCGCAGATTTGTCCGATGGCTGGATTCCATTAAAGAAACAGCCTTAGAGATTTATCTTTTGGGTGATATTTTCGACTTTTGGTT
>CAZFTD010000032.1:1382-25043 GCA_964521525.1 uncultured Marinilabiliaceae bacterium
ATTTGAAAAATCCTATAATCGCTTAAAGTCAGTATTTACCAATAGGTTCGCCCAGTGGTTGTTCCGAATGATTCATCCCGATTTTGGTGTTTGGATTGCCACATTTTGGTCGCGCAAAAGCAGAGAAAAAAATCTCAAATCATATGGTTCGGTTTTTCAGGGAGAGGATAAAGAGTGGTTGATTGTTTGGGCTAAAGAAAAACTTGAAAAAGAGCACTATGACTATTTTATTTTTGGACACCGGCATATTGCCATGGAAATTCAGCTAAACGAAAAAAGTAAATTAATATATCTGGGCGATTGGGTTAAGCATTACTCATATGGTGAATGGGACGGGGCCAAATTCGAATTGAAGTATTTTAAAGCATAAACCAAAATTTAATAAGAGAGAATGTGTGCACAAAAATCAAAAATTTACTCTGTTATAACAGGTTCAGGCAGTTATATTCCTCCTGTTGTGAAGAGTAACAAGGATTTTGCCGACAATGTGTTTATGAACGAGGATGGCTCGGTGATTGAAACTCCGGGGCTGGAAATTGTCGACAAGTTTGAACAGATTACCGACATTGTTGAGCGCCGGGTGGCAGAACCCCAACACAATACGTCCGACCTGGCAACATTTGCCGCCAAAGAAGCGTTGGCTGATTCAGGATTTGATCCCGAAAATCTCGACTACATTATTGTAGCTCATAACCTTGGAGATGTAATTCACGGAACTGGTTACCCCGATGTTTTGCCAACACTATCATCAAGGGTAAAATACAATCTGGGAATTAAAAATCCAAAAACCATAGCCTACGACATCACCTTTGGTTGTCCGGGATGGACACAAGCCATGATTCAGGCCAACTATTACATCAAATCGGGCGATGCCAAGAGCGCGCTTGTTATTGGTGCCGATACCATATCCAGGGCAATGGATCCGCACGACCGCGATGCCATGATTTTTGCCGATGGAGCAGGCGCGGTTGTTTTAGAAGCCCGCGAAAGCGAAACCCCTGTGGGAATTCTTAAACATGCCGTGCAAACCGACACCCAGGATTATCTGGACCTTTTAAAAATGGGAAAATCATTTAATCCCAATCTGCAGTCGGACCTGTTGTATTTAAAAATGTTAGGCCGTAAAGTTTACAACTACGCCCTTACTTATGTTCCTCTGGTTGCTCAGGAATGTTTGAGCAAAAACGGGTTGCAACTAAAAGATATCAAAAAAGTGCTGATTCATCAGGCCAACGCCAAAATGGATGAAGCCATTTTAAAACGTCTTTTCAGATTGTATGGCGAAAAAGAGGCCGATATGGATGTTATGCCCATGACCATTCGTCACTTAGGGAATAGCAGCGTTGCCACGGTGCCTACGCTCTACGATTTGGTAGTAAAAGGCAAACTGGAGGGGCACAAACTGGAATCGGGCGATAATGTAGTGATGACTTCGGTGGGTGCTGGTATGAATATTAACGCATTTGTTTACAGAATGCCTTAAGCGGGCCTATTTCTATTTTAATAACAAGCACAACCTTGAACATTCGGGGTTGTGTTTTTTATTTTCTCCCCTTCCATTCAGTTTTTAAAAACAATCCGCCAAAGCCTGTAAAAACAACGTAAACAGGATAAACTATCGAGAAAACTAAAAACTTAAAAGGATGGACTGTAACATTAAAGAACTGACGGCCACTTTTCAGGAATCTGTAATCGACTAATAGTTTAAACAGAAAAGGAATTAGAAAGAAAGGTAAAACAACCGGAAATAATATCGTTGCTATAAAAGATACAAACAGGTAAAAATTAGACAGTAAAACGATTAAAGCAAGTGCAATCGAAGCTGCATCGGTATAGGACTTGCTTTTTCCACCCCAACGCATTCTTTGCTGCAAAAAGCCTAATATCGTCTCTTCGGTTCGAGTAAAAACCATCCCTTCTCTGATATTCATAAATACAATGGGCAAATTAAGCTTCTTAATGGTATGAAGCAAAAAAACATCATCGCCCGATACTTCGTTCTTTCCCGAAAACGCATGATGTGCCTGTAACCAAACGTCCTTACTGAAACATAGATTAGCAGCACTGCAATACACCGGATAACCCATTAATGCTGCAGCAGCGCCAGATAACTGAAGGGACATAAACTCCAGCTCCTGAAACTGACCAATAAAACTTCCATCGCCTTTCATTTTTACCGGCCCAATGATGAGTGCCGGATTAAATGCGGTGTAAGTTTTTGCGATGGAAGCCAGCCATTGATTAGTTTCGGGCAGGCAATCGGCATCAATGGTAACAATTATATTGCCACTGGCTTTTAAAATACCGGTTTTTAATGCGCTTTTTTTACCTGTGCCCTCATTTCCGATTACAGAAACATGGGCGCTTTGGTTAGCTATTAAGCTAACGTCTCTTACTGTTGAATCGTTGGAATGGTCGTCAATGGCAATAACTTCAAAACTGCTTTTTGGATAATTCTGTTCATTCAAGGCCTTAATAAGTATTGGTAAATGTGCAGCCTCGTTTCGAAATGGGATAACTATTGATATAAATGGATGCTGTATCGATTGTTCCTTGCAATCAAGCCTTTTCTGCCATGCAATTGTGAACAATATGATAATTAACACATATGCCGTTACGGAAAGAACTCCCATAACTGTCAGAATCATCCATATTTCCATAACAGGAGCCGGCTTATAAATTCAGCCTTATTTTATAGTAAGCACCCAATTCTCCATTTGAAGCTCCTTCAGCAATTCTTCCTGCCGTTCCAAAGCTTTATTTACTGAAGTATGCCATTCAGCGCTGACCAGAATTCTTCCCTGATAATTAAAACTGGAGGCATTGCTGTAACCCTTCTCTTTCAATTTGTTAAGAAGCTGATTGGCGTTCACCTCATCTTTAAAACTACCAAGAATAATGTGGTGTTGGCGGGAACCTAAAACCGGGGCTGGCTCAACCGGGGCTGGTTCTTCAACAATTGGTTCTTCAGGTTTTTCTTCAACAACAACTTGCTCCACCGGAGGAGGGGTTTTTGCTTTAAAAAGTTTTATTCCATCACCATTAATGAATAGAAAATAAATTAAGAGCAGAATTAAGGGCAACATTATTAATAATATAATGAGCCAAAGCGGCAAACCGCGTCTTTCTGTATGAATAATTTCTTTGGTTGTTTTATGCGATTGCATGGGTTTGGAAACAGGTTTTTTAGTTTCAACTACTGCTTTTGAAGTTGGAGTTGAAGTGGGCGTATTAGTTGCTGGCGGTGTATTATCAATTATCAAAAGCTTTTCTTTTGATGCTGGTTCAGATGGTTTTATAGTCTCTTCTAAAACTACAGCCCCGGTAACACCTGAGCCATCAATATCAAGTAAGTCTGACGAATCGGTTGCTTTAGCCGGTTTTGAGGATTTTATCTCAGGTTTGGGCATTCCCTCGGGCTCTTTCTGAATAAACCGAAGTATCCCATTCTGGTCCTTGGTAAAAGTACCAAGTTCATCCATTTCGAAAATCCCCTTGGTGTCGAGTGCTCCTTTAATTTTAGCAACATACTCTTCAACCATTATGGTGGCTTCAGGGGTTTCAATGCTATTGGCTTTACAAATATGATTTATTAAAAGGCCATCGTTAAAACTCAGAAAACTATTGAACAAAATGGTTTGCCCTTTTTCTCTGGAAACAATGAATGCCCCAAAATTAGGAACAATAACCCGGTTATGGTCTTTTATCAAATCCAGTATATACTTTTCCATAATTGTGTAATTTGGAAGAAGGTGATTTTGAACGTTAAAGATAAAGAGTTTTAAGTTAATCTCAATAACCGACTGTTTTTTTTAATTTGATTAAGACCAACCCCCTCTAAAAATAGTTATTAATTGTATCAAAACTACTTCAATTGTTTTAATTTAGAACATTTGAATTAATGAATTAAGAGTTTAACTTTGAAATGGCTTTTGAATATTAACCATCTGTAAAAAGCAAATAAACATCAATATATACTAAACATAATACTTTAAAACCTTAACTCAAATCGTTATGCAAAAGCTATTAATCATTTCACTGGCACTTTTCCTGTTAAGTTCCTGTTCTATTCATATGGGAACCATTAGTTCAGGCTCGGTTGATAAAAATGTGGTTTACCAGGATATTGCCTATGGGGTATCTCAAACCAGCCATGTTTTAGGAATTGGTGGCTTAAAACAAGAAGCTCTCGTTTTTGAAGCCAAACGTAACTTAACCAATAATCGCCCGTTACAACAGGACGAACAGTACCTCAACTACTCCATTGACTTTAAAAGAACCTATTGGCCATTTTTTGTGCGAACAAAAGCTATGGTTAGTGCCGATGTGGTTAAGTTTAACCATGATAATAGTGATAATCCGTATTCCGAAAAATATCAGAAAATGATGGCGGGAAAGGGTTTATTAACCAATTTGTTCGAAATTGGCGATTCGGTAATCTATAAATCTAAACCTGCCACTATTATTGGCATTGAAAAGATTGATGTGGTAAGAATCTTGTATAAATCAAATAACGATAGATATAAAACGAAGCGTGTATCAATCAATAAGATTTTTACAACTCATAAATCATTTAACAACCTCAAGATAGGTGAAGGCTATGCTTATCCAACTCCTAAAGCCTCAAACTTTAAGGAAGAAGACATAAAAGTTTACACTATAAAGGCTTTTGGCATAAAATCGTTATTGTTAATCGATAAAAACAATAGAGTGATTGAGGCTAAATACCCATGAGCTTAGAACTCGGAAGGCCTTTGAAATTAAATCCAAAGGCTTTCCTTTTAAGGGTTATTATTGGCACTTCACCTCTAAATTCAAAGTCTCCAGGTATCATTTTCTTTACAATTATTTAACCCACTTATAACACCTCATTAATATTCCGGTAACATTGGTACTGTAGTTTTGCATTGTATAATAATTAATTGTACATGTAATTATTGAAATTAAAAAACTACACAATATGAAAGCAATTCTTTTTGTAACCGGATTAGCGTTAATGGTAAGTCTTAGCAGTTTTAAAGGTGAGAAAAAAGCAGCATCGGCCGAATCGGCACCTGTTGCCAACAACTCAATAACCGGAGTTGTAATGGACCGTGCCACCGGCGAAGCGCTTACCGGCGTTGAGGTTCGCGTTGAAGGAACCGAAATGAAAGCATACACCGATTTCGATGGTAAATTTGTGTTTGAAGGTGTTAAGCCTGGAAGCTATAAAATAAGCACCAGCTATATCTCATATAAAGGAGTTGAAACACCAACGCTGTCGGTAAAAGGCAATGAGTTGCACGCATTGAATATTGAGCTTGAATCGGTTAATAAGTAATCAAAATTCAGGACAATTTTAGAGTTAAAATAGTTTGTTAATTATTGAATCACAAAAAAGACTAACCTCATAAAAACTATGAGGATGGTCTTTTTTTGCATTTTATCAAACTTTTTCAACTATTTCTTTGCTTAAGTATAACCTGAGTGCTATTTTTACGTTTAACAAACTACACACAGGAACTATTTAGCGGAGGTTTTTAAATTGTCTGACCAATAGTGAGATGAAACCCATTCAAACTATCTGGTCATTGTTGTTTTGGTTCCATT
Organism: uncultured Marinilabiliaceae bacterium; assembly: GCA_964521525.1. Lineage (GTDB taxonomy): Bacteria > Bacteroidota > Bacteroidia > Bacteroidales > Marinilabiliaceae > CALEUX01. The sequence continues at coordinate 6,972 of CAZFTD010000032.1, forward strand.
TTTGCACCATGGTGATTGATGTGCTCCTGGCTTGCGATGTGAAAATGTTTTTCATACGTAACAAACTGGAACCGTTTTATTAACCTTTAAAGCTATTTACCATGAAATCATTAATTCTTCTACCAGCATTATTGCTCATCTTTTTTCAGTTAAGCGCTCAACTAACCGAAAAAGAAGATGGCAAATATTACGACCACCACGGAAAACTATACTCCGGCACATATATTGAGTATTATCCTTCGGGCAAGATTCTGCTTGAAATGAATGTGCTCAATGGCGAAAAACACGGGATAACAACCCTTTACTATGAGAATAGCCAGAAAAAGGAAATTCGTTCATTTAAAAACAACAAAATGGACGGAACCTGGATAACCTGGAACGAGAAGGGCCAAAAAACAGGAGAAGCATCCTATAGTAATGGCTTAAAGCATGGCAAATGGGGCATATGGGACGAAAATGGGATTCAGCGTTACGAAATGGAATATAACCTTGGTAAAAAAACCGGTGTTTGGATAATTCGCGATGAAAAAGGGAATATTACCGACCGTAAAGTATTCTAATTCCATACCACTAAAAAGATTAAAATCAGCTTGTTAACAAGGCATTAACAGCCAGGCTGAAAGATGCTGTTGCGTATACATTTTATTGACAAACAATCTTTTAGGACTTATAATTAATTTAAACTAATTACAAATAGAAAAGATGCAGTCTCACAAGGACTGCATTTTTTGTATCTTTCATTCAGATTTGAGTCTGAATCTGAGCCAAATAACCCATAAAGCTTTGCTACCTAAACCCAATTAATCTGGTATTATTTATGTACTATTAATTGTATTCCCATAATGAATTTTGGCTCCGCCGGTTTTCAATGATAGATTTCGTATTATTATTGGCGATTTCCCAAATTATTTTATTTTGTTAAAAACTTATATTAATAAAACGAATATGAAAAGGAGAGAATTTGTAATAAAAAGTTTAGGTGTTGGCGTTGTGGGCTCAATGGCCCCTTTATTTGGAGGCCTTGATACTTTGGCTTCCGCTCCTTCAAGCTCTGGCACTTACGATTTGGTGGCTGTACGCGGTGGTGAACCTGTAGCCATGTTTAACAAAGCGATGGAGTCGTTGGGTGGTATGGGTAAATTTGTAAAAAGGGGCCAAAAGGTTTTAGTAAAACCCAATATTGGCTGGGACACTTCGCCAGAAAGAGCTGCCAACACCAACCCCGATTTAGTTGGCCGCATTGTTAAGTCGTGTTTCGAAGCTGGCGCTTCAGATGTGTATGTGTTTGACCATACCTGCGACCAATGGGATCGTTGCTATAAAAACAGTCAGATTGAAGCTGCTGTTAAAGCCAATGGTGGAACCATTGTTCCCGGAAATAATGAACGGAATTACCGTGAGGTATCCATTCCCGGAGCCAAAATCCTTAAAACTACCAAAGTACATGAATTACTATTGACCACCGATGTGTTTATTAACGTACCTGTTTTAAAACACCACGGCTCCACCACCGTTTCGCTTGCCATGAAAAACCTGATGGGTGCTGTTTGGGACAGGCGTTTTTATCATGCCAATGATTTGAGCCAATGTATTGCCGATTTTCTGGCTTATCGTAAGCCCGATTTAAACATAATTGATGGCTACCGCATGATGACCAAAAACGGGCCAAGAGGGGTTTCAACCGCCGATGTTGTTGAATTAAAAGCTTTAATAGCCGGAGCCGACATTGTTGCCGTTGATGCGGCTGCTACCATGATGTTTGGATCTAAACCTGAAGACATCAATCACATTAAGATTGCCAATGATATGGGATTTGGAACCATGCAAATTGACAAACTGTCCATTAACCGAATCCGTGTATAGAAGTTCAATAAATATGTAGTTTGCTCATAGCCAACAATAATTTATTAAAAACGGAATAATGACATTATTTTCCATACTTAAAAAGGTCAGGGTAACACTGGGAATCATTTTTTTCCTTCTTACCCTGGCCCTGTTCATTGATTTATACGAAAAGTTTGCACCCGACACATTCGCACAGGTATTATATCTGCAATTTGTGCCATCCATCCTGAAATTTGTGCAAACATTATCGTTTGTTACTGCCGGTGGATTTATTATTATACTGGCCCTAACACTTATTATGGGGCGTTTTTACTGTTCCACCATTTGCCCGTTAGGGGTACTTCAGGATATCATCAATTACATTTCGAAGAAAATTGCCCGTAAGAAAGTTTTTTTCAAATATAAAAAAGGGCATCCGGTATGGCGATACTCATTTTTAGGAATAATGATAATTGCTATGGTGACAGGGTTAGGCTTTATTGTAACCTGGCTCGACCCATATAGCATTGCCGGCCGTTTTTTCTCTTATCTGGCCGAGCCTGTTGTGAATGCCCTTAACAATACGGCAGCCAGTATGTTTCAAAAAAGAGACATCTATACTTTGCATCACATTAAGCTGTACCATGTGTCGTGGCTGCCTATGTCGATAACCATTGCTTTGTTTTTGTTTATTGGAGCACTGGCCTGGCAAAGGGGACGATTTTTCTGCAATGTAATTTGTCCGGTTGGGACATTTTTGGGTGTTACATCAAAGGCATCGTTGCTAAAAGTAAAATTTAACCCCGATAATTGTACCAAATGTGGCAAGTGCGCAGCTGTTTGTAAGAGTGAATGCATCAGTATTAAAACTCAAACTGTTGATGTGTCGAGGTGTGTTACCTGTTTTAATTGTTTGCAGGTTTGTCCCGATGCTGCGCTCGATTTTGGCTTAATTAAACCGGCACCGGTTAAAAAGCTTGAAAAACCAGCAGAAGCCTCTGATAACAATCGCCGTAAGCTACTGATTACGGGGATGGCCTTAATGGCAGGAACCCGACTGTATGCCTTAAAGAAAAACAAACTCAGCGAAACGCAAAAAGACCTGTTGATTAACGAACGCGATTTCTTTCCAACTCCTCCGGGGTCGAAAGGTGTAAAGCGGTTTAACTCCATCTGTACAGCCTGTTCGCTATGCGTTTCGGCCTGCCCAACGCACGTGCTTCAACCAGCCATTACCCAGTATGGCTTGAGTGGTTTTATGCAGCCTTTTATGGATTACCAAACCAGTTTTTGTAACTTCGATTGTCATAAGTGTGCTGATGTTTGTCCTACTGGCGCCATATTGCCATTACCGCTTGAAGAAAAGCATCGAACACAACTGGGGAAAGCTATTTTTGTTCGTCAGAACTGTGTGGTTTATACCGATGAAACAGACTGTGGCGCTTGTTCGGAACATTGCCCCACAAAAGCTGTGGATATGGTTCCGTATAAAAACGGACTAATGATACCGGAAGTTAACCCCGATATTTGCATCGGATGCGGAGCCTGCGAATATCCTTGTCCGGTACCGGCACCTTATAGAGCAATATTTGTAAATGGTAACGGCACTCATATTCTAGCCGATAAACCGGATAAAGGCCCAAAGGCTGAAGTCAGCTTTGAAGATGATTTTCCGTTTTAGGCTTATGTCAGGTCTTAGAGTGAATTGAATGATTATTAAAAGGGCAAAAATATAACTTCAGTTGTTATACTTTTGCCCTTTTAATATGCTAAAACTTGCAAACAAGCTACAAAGCTGTGCGATTCTCACTCAACTTTTTATTATGCCATCCAATTTATTCTTTCATACAGCGAACAGAAAAACCTGAAGTTTTGGGATTAGTTGAAGTTACTAACCCTGAATGAATATATACCAGTCCAAAACTCCAACCTGTAGCGGCATCTTTCTCTGTGGAAGACCAATATGAGCCACTATCGTTCTTCCCACCGAAATTGGTTACTCTGCCGCCACTGCCTTTACCGTTAAAACCAGTACTGTTGGTTGCACCTTCGTTGGGTTCTGTCCAGTATGTGAAACCCGGAATTTTAAGTGCGCCTGCATTCAACCCTTGTGTTTCAAGATATGATTGCAAAGTTTTCCATTCGCTATAGGAAGGTACTTTCCACCCATCGGGACAAACGCCGCGCGAATCGGTAACAACGTAAAAGTTGTACAGCAGCCCATGCTCAGCAATATTTTCCTGGTTATTAAAAAGAAAGCAATAAGCAGGTTGAGAGGAGTTGTTCCATACATCATTTTCTGTAATTAATGGAATAGGGTCGCCGTTTCTAAAGCGCGTAACTTTTAAGTTAGCAGCTAAAAATACCTGATTGCCAATTTTAACCTGAGGGTAAAGATTGCCATCGATGTCGGTAACATGTACCGGGCTTTCAGAAACCTGCTCACCAACCTTCTGCTCCAGTTCCTCGGAATTAACGGCAGGTTGGGGTGTAACAGGAGTTACAATTTTGTTTACTTTTTTAACCGGTTTAATAGTTTTGGTGTTTTGGCCAAAAGCAAAACCAGCAATAAAAAGTGAAACAGCTAATAAAACTAAAGCTTTCATAATACATCGGATTTGGTTTGTAGATAAAAACAGAATCAATTTAATCCGAATTAACTATAAAGTCAAGAATTACCTTATGGTTCTCAGCAACTTCAATAAATCAAAAAAGGCCGACTGATGGTTATCAGTCAGCCCTTTGTAATTCTTCAACTCTCTTTTAATTTGGGAATGTATATCCCGTCCAGCTAAATACAGAAGTATTGGCCCCGGTATTTGCAGGGGTTGGGTTAACTGTTACGTTACCAGTACCTTTAACTTCGCTACCGGTAACAGTTAAGTTCGTACGCGTTACACTAATAGTAGAAGTTGCATCGCCGGCACCTTTTGAATCGGAGAAATCGATAAGGTCGGTGGCAGAACCATTTTTAATTAATGCATTGATAATGCTAGCTTTTGCACCTCTACGAATCTTAATCACGTCCTGCATTTCAAACGAGGAGTTGTTCACAATGGTCATACCATTAATGGTAAAGTTCGATTGTCCAACATGGTCGGGGCCATTGCCATCGAGGTTACCATCGGCTTCAACGCCACGAGGATCTTCTTCGGTGCTTGTAAAACCGGCCTCCCATATTCCGTAAGCGTTTGTTAGTGTACCGGTATATCCCTGGGTAAAGTCGAACATATCGTCGTCGCTGTTTACCACCAACAAGTTGGTTACATTTACCGATCCACCAAAGAACTCGATGCCATCATCGGCACATTCGAAAACATAAATGTTTTCGATAACAGTACCATTACCAACTCCATTAAGGGTTAGGCCATTATGCTCAACGGTTGAACTTGACCTTGCACCGGTGTATTTAAGCATAACATACTTTAGTACGCCAGAATTATCGCTAACATTAGTTCCTCCATAGAAGAAGTTATTGTCGACTTCGGTTTTTGAGGTTGTTCCGGCAGTTGCGCCTGAAATTGGAGCATAACCATTGATGATAATTCCACCCCAGTCCTGAGCCTTTGGTTGAGCCTCAGCAGAAGTAAACACAATGGGTTTTGCGGCTGTACCTTCGGCAAAAATCTGACCACCCTGCTCTACCAGTACATAGCTACTAAATCCCTTTTGGGCTTTAATAACTGTACCTGCAGGAATGGTTAACTTACCACCACTTTTTACTCTTAAAGTTCCGTTTAGTAAATATTCAACCTCAGCATCGAGTGTAACGTTGGTTACTATATCGCCTGAAAGGTTTTCAGAACCTTTTGTTTTAACATCATCATCATCTGAACAAGCAGCAAATAAAAACATTGCCAGCGTAATTCCATAAATAAATTTCTTCATCATTTTTAATTTTTATGTTTAACTTGAATAATTGCTTATTTAAAATGTTTCGAATTATTAGTCAATTAGAAATTGTATGACATACTTAAACTAAACACCCTGCCCTTTTTATAGTCGCTCAACACAATTGGTTTAGCGCCCTCGGCATTTGGCTCGCGTGTAAGCCTGAAATCAGGATTCAACAAATTCTTTCCTTTAATACCTATTCCTAATCTGCCAGATTTAATGCCCGAAATAAAATCGAGGGTTGGGATACCGTCTTCTATAATATCCTGAAAACCTGCCATTCCAACAGTATAAACTCTATCGCTGAAATAGTTAATCACAATTGAATTGTTAATAGAAAAATTATTTTTGGCGATGCGGTGCGACAGGTCGCCATTAACAATTAAAGGTGCGGCACCTTCCAATTGTGAGCTGGAGTTGGTAAAATCTTCAGTGCGGTCGAGTTTTACGTTGGTATAAGTATAGGAGGCATTTAACCCGAATGACAGTTTGTTCTCGCCTGATGCGTCAGCATTAACCCTCTTAAAAATATTCTTTCTGAACTCCATCTCAATTCCGCCAATGTTGGCTTTGTCAGAAATATTATCATAGGTAAGGAAGTTTCCTGCACTTTGCTTTTCAACCCGTGAAATAGGGTCTTGAATGAGTTTATAGAATCCGGTTAAGGATAGCAATTCATCATTTGATACATAATAGTCCCATCTGAGGTCGATGCTATAGTTGTTGGATGGTTTCAGGTTTGGATTTCCCTGCGATTTAAAGCTCACATCGACATAACGAAATGGGGAAATTTCTTTTGCCTGCGGAAGGGTATAGGTTTTAGACATCCCAAGACGCATAACATGCTTATCAGTAAGGGTATATTTAAAATTTAACCCGGGAAGAATAAACAACTCATCAATGGTCCGTTTTCCTTTGTCGCCTCCACGGTTAACATTATAGTCAACATCCATATTGATTTTATCAACACGCACACCGGCTATTGCAATTAATTTTGAACTAAGGTCATATACCAATTCGCTATAAAGACCATTGGTTAATTTAAACACCGAATATTCGTCGGCATTGCGGTCGAGAAGGAATTTGCCCGATGAATAATCGACAGCCGATGAGCCAATATTATTTTGATTAAAATAATTGCTCAAATGAACATTGTTTAAATAAAATAGTTGAGGATTGGTGAAACTATGGTCGTATTCAATGGCCTCAAAATCACGATTAACCAATCGACCCATGTAACCTAAACTTAATGTTCGGGGCGAAGGCAGATTACTTCCAAGTTGAATGGTAAGCCCGGCTTTTAGGGCTACATCATTCTCTGTTAAATCGGAGAAATATCGTTGCTGACGTCCGGTGCTTCCGGTTGGCCGCAAGGTGTTGTTATCAATCAAGCTTAAATAGTTAATTCTTCGGTCGGGTTCGCTGCCTATAACAATGTTGTAACCCAACCCTGCATCCAACGATGTTCTCTCGCTTAAATCGATTTTGCTGTAAATCTGGTTCACAATTAATGAATTATCATTAACCTGCTGACGGCGTAATAAGCCTGATGCTGTTGGTGAACTTTGAAAAGATTCTCCTTCAAGGCCAAAATATTCGCCAAAGGTTTGTGTGTTAGAATGAATATAAATGGCGTTATAATTTAACTGGAACTTTTCGCCGAAATAAACGATGTTCCCCATTACCATGTGAGATGAAATTTGCGAGAACTTCTGATAAGTCTGATCTTGCCAAATGATGCCCGTGGTTCCGGTGTTACGAACTATACCATCGGTTTTATTAAAATCGGTACCATAACTTCCAATTAGGTAATAATTTAAAGAATTGCTATTAAGCTTCACCTGGTTTCCGCCAAAGAACTTCATTGACCTGTTGAAAGGAGAACTCTGCATAATTGGGTCAAGTTGATTGTTAAAAGTGTATTGGCTTAAATTAGTTGGGCCTGATGTATTTTGTGCAAATCCCAATTTGCTTACACCATCAACATTTTTAAAGTCCTCCCCTGTTGTTTGTGAATTAATGCCGGCCGATAACTCAACGCCAAACTCTTTATTGCCTGACAACTCGCGAGTTAAAATGTTAATGTCAGCCCCTCCCACATCGCCAACCGATTTGGCTCCGAACACTTTATTTACCATAACGGTTTGAATCATATCCGTTGAAAAAAGGTCTAATGAAATATTCTTATATTCAGGGTCTTCAGATGGTAAAGGGAATCCGTTTAAAAAAGTAGCATTGTACCTGTCGCCCAATCCACGCACAAAAACGTTTTTTACACCTTCCTGTTTTGAAATGCCAGACACTTTGGTAACAGCACTTTCGGCATCGCCTACACCTTTTCGTGATAACTCCTGGGCCCCAATTGACTGAGTTGCCAATAGAGAGTTTTTTCTTTCGATGAGCAGTACCACATCACTTTCCCGGTTAGCCCTTGCCACCACTTTCACCTCTTCGAGTTTAAGTTCTACTCCTACCATTTCGAATTTCAAAACTGTTTCGGTTCCGGCTTTAACTACAACATTTTGTTTAATAACGGGCTCATATGAAATAAACTGACAGCGCAGATTATAGGTTCCGGGTTCAACATCCAAAATAAAGTCGCCATTAAAACCGGTTGCTGTTCCAATACTTGTACCTTCAATAACAACCGCGGCTCCAACAACCTCTTCACCGGTTTCCTTGTCGAGAACAACTCCCTTTATTGTACCTTTTTGTGCAAAAAGAGGCATTAATTGAAAAAGTAAAAATCCAATAATTACTATTCTTCGTTCCATGTGTGTATTTGTCAAAATTTCTATGACAAAAATACTGGCATCACCCGGGATGGGTAATAAGCAAATCTTATCAGAAGTTTAAATAATTATTAATGGTAAAACTGGAAAGTAAATGCTATTTTGTTGCCTATGTGCGCTTTACACATCATTAAGTTTAAGTGAGCAGGCCGAGAATTAACCTTGAGGTAATATAACAGAGGCTGATTTTTATAACCGATACAATTTATTGAGAAGATTAAACGTTCTATACATCAGAAAAAGCAAACCAAAATTCTTTATTGACTAATACCTGAGGAGTTATTAGATAATAATGCCTCCTTTAATAATTGAAAAACCTAAACTGAAATTGTAATGAAGTTGTTATTTAACGAGTCCATGCGGGCTTCATTCAAATTTATCAGCATCCTGATGTTGATTATTGGAGTTGTTTCATTTTCGAAAATAACAGCCCAGGAAAGCGCCAACAAAGTTTACCCCAAACAGGCTACTATTGAAGAACAGTTAAACCATGTAATTGATAAATCTTCGAAGTGGGAAAATTACAAAATGGTAACGGACACCTGGCTTACCTCTCTTCGACGCAACACAATAGATTCTATTAATTTACTCAAAAACACCATTACTGAGAAAAATACTGTCATTACTCAAAAGGACACAACAATAAAAAAATTAGAAACAAATTTGGAAGCAACCAATCAGTCGCTCTTAAAAGCAACCAAAGAAAGAAATTCGTTTGCAGTATTTGGAATTATAATCTCTAAATCGTTGTTTCTGACTTTAACGTGGACTATAATAATAGCTTTGTCGGTTATTTCTTTTGTGGCTATAAGTTTTTATAAACGAAGCCACCTCATAATAAAAAAGACTAAGGAAGAATATGCAAAAGCACTCCAGGACTTTGATGATTATCGACAGGATTCGAGGAAAAAATACGAACAACTTGTTGTGCAGCATCATAAAGAAATGCAAAAATTAAAGGGACACTAGATACAAGTTAACAGTAAAAAGGCAGAAGTTGTCAGTTCAAAGTTTTTTTTTAATAGTTCTTAGTTTCTAACAACAAAGAGATAAGACCTAAAACTTAATTTCTTGCGTCCAATATTCATTGACATAACACTAAGAGCAAGTTAAAAGTTATAAAGACAGAAGATTTTATTCATAAGTAAAAGCAAAAGAGGCCTTAACCAAATGATTAAAGCCTCTTTTGTTTAATTACAAATACCAATTGCCTTTTATCCCTTCTTATTAATCCTTGTTTCAACAATAAAGGCAATTAACAAACCCAAACCACCAAATAACAAAACAGACGAACCAAAAACAACACTGCCAAGTTCGCGATAATTGCCGGTATTAAACATTTCAATAGCTGGTAAGGATGCATTAAGAATAAGAAAACCTACCAGTAATCCCAGCCCAACACCCACCATTAATGCACCGGCTTTTAGAGCTCCAAAGGAGAATTTTCCAACTATTTGCGATGGCATTGGCAAACTTCCGTTTAAATATGAAGGGTCAAGCTTATCGCCAAGTTTATCAATCATTAACAAACGTTCCTTTTTTCTGGCATAGAGTTCGAACAGTTTGTATATTCCAAGGGTAATTATCCCAATCACCAACGGAACAGTAATAAAATCCATCATAATTATTTAATTTAAATGTTTGTAATTACTCTCTTTGCCCCATTTGACGCCACCATTTTTAATCGGTTACAACTTTTTATTAAAAATGTTTGAGTAAATTTTAAAAGTATCAACTTTTTAAACCACAAAGTCGCCAAAGGATTACACAATGTATTTCAAAGCAAGCATAGTATTTGATTTTATATTATACTTATTAGTCAGGAACATCTGCTTTAAAGATGACTTTATATTTATTCACTTTATTTGCCTTTTGCGACTTCGTGGTTACATTTTTCGACTCTTAATTATAATATGGCTTATTCATCATCATAAAATTTGAATGTTAAGGTATGACGGAACTCGCAAGTGGGTAATTTTATTCTGTGATTGTGTTTGGCAAAACATGCTCGTTTCAATAGTAATTGAGAAAAAGACAAAAAATATTTTTTTTGGGTGTAACCTCAATATGCTCCGAGCGTCTAACAGGTACTATGGAACCAACCAAAGAAAAAGAATACATCAGGCAAATCCTTGACGGGAACACTGCAATGTTTTCTTATTTTCTGAATGGTTATTCCCGGCAAGTTTATGCTCTGATTGTTAAAATAGTGAGAAGTCCCGAAGATGCTGAAGAGTTAACCCAGGACGTGTTTATGAAAGCTTTTAACAAGCTGTATTCATTCAAAGGCGATTGCAGGTTTTCAACCTGGGTTTATCGAATAGCTTATAATACAGCTATTTCGGCAATAAGAAAAATGAAAAATGAAATGCCTGCTTTTGATGATTCTGTTTTAAAGAACGTTCCGGATAGCGATGTGGATGATTTATTGAACAATGTTGATAATGAATCAGTACTGAACAAGCTGGAGCAATCGGTTAATATGTTAACTTCGGAGGAAAAAGCAATTATAACGTTATATTACCAAAAGGAGCTACCTGTTAAAGAGATTGCAGAAATAACCGGTTTAACCGAAGCCAATGTGAAGATTAAACTTCACCGCGTGAGAAAGAAATTGTATGTAATGGTAACCAACTAAGCTATGCAACCCGATAAAGCACTTAAAAAAGTTTTAATGAGCCAGAGTGAAAGTCTTCCATACAGTTTTGAAAACCGGATGATGGCGAAAATCTCACTGGCTGTGGCAAAAAAGAAGCGTCGTAATGCTTTACTTACCTTAAGCCTTTTATCGGCCGTATCGATGCTTTTAGCTGGTGGTGGGTACTTTTTACTCGATAAGTTCTTTGAGTTCAAGGTAAAATTAAGCTGGCCAACCATCACTGTCAGTCCTGAATCGTCAGGTACGTTGACGTTCTTCCTTTTTATTGCAGGATTGGTATTGATTTTATTAATGGCTGATTTGTTTCTTCGGAAAATTAAAGAGCAGCAAAATAATTGAGAGTTATAGGGCAGTAAACCAAAGGTTAAAGTAAAAAGTACTCCAATGATACCCGTTGCAATAAATAATAATTATCCCTTAAATGTTCCATTTATCGAATGTAAGCGAAAAGCTTTATTTGACCATTTTATACCGACTGAACCTTGCAAGGGCCCTTCTCATAAACCTTCACTTAGACAAACATCCACAACCTCATCCAACACATTCAGTCAGGCATTTGATAGAACCTTTAAAGTAAAAGATAAGTACATTGTAATAGTGTCGGTCTTTTTATACCTGATAGGTTATATTATCGACAATTGGGGAACAATCATTAATGCTCTGTTTCACTAAGCCAGCCAATTGTAAACACCTGCTTAGTTCTTTGATATACTCCTCTCAATTTCTTTCAAATTATCCATTTTTTTAGCGTGTAGAAAGCTCTGTATATCACCTAAATGCTCTTTAACACGCTTATTTCCAAATTCATAAACTTTTTCGGCCAATCCATCCAGAAAATCGCGGTCGTGCGATACCAAAATCAAAGTCCCATCAAAATCTTTCAAGGCACTCTTGAGTATGTCTTTGGTTTTGATATCCAAATGATTGGTTGGCTCATCGAGAATTAACAGGTTTACAGGCTCCAGCAGCAGTTTAATCATAGCCAGGCGGGTTCGCTCACCTCCCGACAACACCTTAACTTTTTTGGTAATGCTGTCGCCACTGAACATAAAAGCTCCCAGAATGTCCTTAATTTTTGTGCGGATATCGCCTTTAGCAACATCGTCGATAGTTTGAAAAACGGTTAATTCTTCATCGAGCAGGGATGCCTGGTTTTGAGCAAAATAGCCAATTTTTACATTGTGCCCCAGGGTTAATGTGCCATCATAAGCAATTTCATTCATAATACATTTTACCAATGTGGATTTTCCCTCGCCATTGCGGCCAACGAAAGCAATTTTTTCGCCACGTTGTATGGTAAGCCCAACATTGGAAAATACCGTATGGGCATCGTAATTTTTAGTTAAGCCCTCTGCCACTACCGGAAAACTGCCCGAGCGTGGCGATGGCGGAAACTTTAGTCGCAAGGCAGAGGTGTCTTCTTCGTCCACTTCAACCAATTCAAGTTTTTCGAGCATGCGCACACGGCTTTGAACCTGGTTGGTTTTCGAATAAGTTCCCTTAAAACGTTCAATGAATTCCTGATTATCGGCAATCATTTTCTGCTGCTCTTCGTACTGCTTTTGTTGCTGCTCACGGCGCTCCTTGCGAAGTTCCAGGTATTTGGTGTAATTAACCTTGTAATCGTAAATGCGCCCCATGGTTACTTCAATGGTGCGATTGGTTACGTTGTCGATAAAAGCCTTATCGTGCGATATCACCATTACAGCTTTGGCACTGTTAATTAAAAAATCTTCGAGCCATTGCACCGATTCAATATCGAGATGGTTGGTGGGCTCATCCAACAAAATAAGGTCGGGCTGTTGTAAAAGAATTTTGGCCAGCTCAATGCGCATGCGCCAGCCTCCACTAAAATCGCTTGTTGGGCGCGAAAAGTCACTACGTTTAAATCCAAGGCCCAACAGAATTTTCTCCACCTCCGCCTCGTAATTGATTTCCTCAATGCCATAAAATTTCTCGCTCAATGCCGAAACCTGCTCAATGAGTTTATAATACTCATCCGATTCGTAATCGGTTCGGGTACTTAACTGATGATTCAGTTCTTCAATTTGTGCCTGCATAGAATGTATATGCGCAAAAGCCTGCGACGTTTCTTCAAAAACCGAGCGGTTATCCTCAGTAAGCAAATGTTGGGGTAAATAGGCAATAATTGTATCCTGAGGAGCCGAAACCCGCCCCGACGATGGCTCGCGAACACCGGCCAGAATTTTCAGTAATGTTGATTTTCCGGCACCGTTTTTTCCCATCAGGGCAATGCGGTCCTTATCGTTAATAGCAAATGAAATGTCTTTAAAAAGAGTCGTCCCTCCAAACTCAACAGTCAGTCCGTCAATCGATATCATTCAAAAAAGCATTTAAAATTTCAGAGCGCAAAGATAATCAGATTAATCAATCTTCGGTTGGCGTAGTTGTAAAAAGGCAGAAGGATGAAGGCAGAAGTTTTTAGTTCCTACTTCTTAGTTCTTAGCTTCTGGCAGCTAACCCCTAACAGCCATGAGCTAATAACTATCATCATTACAATTACCTATATTGCATCAATCTAAAAATCGTTACCTTCGCACACATCACAACCATGGGTATGCAACAAAAAACACCATCTTCGAGGCAACCTTCGCCAAAACATCAGCCAAAAGGGTTAACCATTTTATTTGAAGACCGCGATATTATTGTGGTTAATAAAATAAGTGGCTTACTTACCATGGGCACCGAAACGCAAAAAGAAAATACCGCTTACTTTTTGCTTACCAACTATGTTCGAAAAGGCAACGAGCAGTCGCGAAACCGTATTTTTATTGTACACCGACTCGATAGGGACACCTCGGGCGTTTTGGTTTTTGCCAAAAACGAAAAGGCCAAACGGTTCCTTCAGGACAATTGGCAGAAGTTTACCAAAACTTATTATGCCGTGGTGCATGGCTCTTTAATACAAAAAGAAGGCACCATAACATCGTATCTGGCTGAGAACAAAGCCAACAGAATGTTCTCGGTTAAAGACCCTGCCAAAGGTAAGTTATCGAAAACAGGATATAAGGTAATTAAGGAATCAGATAAGTTCAGTTTGGTTGAAGTGCAACTGTTTACCGGCACCAAAAACCAGATTCGGGTGCATTTTGCTGAAATGGGACACCCCATTGCCGGAGATAAAGTCTATGGCAAACCCGATAAAGACATTAAGCGACTGGCACTTCACGCCGCATCCATAACATTTCAACATCCCTATTCAAAAAAGGAAATAAACTTTAGCACTCCCATTCCCGGTTATTTTAAGCAACTTGTTCAGTAAAATATAATTTTTCATTATATTGTTGCTCAAATACCTTTCCCTATGTTAGTTAAAACCTTTGGAGCAGCAGTAACAGGCATTGATGCCATTCCGGTCACCATTGAAGTGGACATTTCTCGTGGCATTCGTTTCTTCCTGGTAGGATTACCCGATAATGCCGTAAAAGAGAGCCAGCAACGAATTGAATCAGCTTTCCGTGCTTGCAATTACGAGTGGCCGGGCCAGCGAATTGTTATTAACATGGCGCCTGCCGATACCCGTAAGGAAGGCTCTGCCTACGATTTGCCGCTTGCCATTGGTATCTTGGCCGGTTCGGGTCAAATTGAAGCCGACAAAATAAGCGATTATATGATGATGGGAGAGCTCTCGCTTGATGGCAGTCTGAAGCCCATTAAAGGGGCATTGCCCATAGCTGTGAAGGCCCACAAAGAAAATTTCAAAGGATTGATAGTGCCCAAAGCCAATGCCCGCGAAGCGGCAGTAGTTGAAGGGCTGGAAGTTTACGGCGCCAACGGTATAGCAGAGGTAATTGATTTTTTGAATGGTAAAGGCGGTCTGAAGCCTACCGTTGTTGATACAGAAGCCGAATTCCTTAAAGGCATTGCAACATGCGACATTGATTTCTCGGATGTTAAAGGCCAGGAGAGCGTTAAACGGGCCCTTGAAATTGCCGCAGCCGGAGGTCATAATTTAATTATGATTGGCCCTCCAGGTTCAGGTAAATCCATGTTGGCCAAGCGCCTGGCATCCATTTTACCGCCACTTGAACTCAACGAAGCCCTCGAAACAACTAAGATTCATTCTGTGGCCGGAAAAATTCCCGGCGAAACAGCCCTGCTCACACAACGGCCATTCCGAAGCCCGCATCACACCATTTCTGATGTTGCCTTGGTTGGCGGCGGCACTTTTCCGCAACCGGGCGAAATTTCTCTGGCACATAACGGCGTGTTGTTTCTCGACGAGTTACCCGAATTTAAACGCACTGTACTTGAGGTGATGCGACAACCTCTCGAAGACCGTCAGATATCAATTTCACGAGCCCGTTTTGCCATCGACTATCCGGCCAGTTTTATGCTGGTGGCCAGCATGAATCCATGCCCTTGCGGATATTACAACCACCCCGAAAAGCGATGCGTTTGCAGCCCCGGTGTGGTTCAAAAGTACCTGAGTCGTATTTCCGGCCCACTACTCGACCGTATAGATATTCATATTGAAGTAGTGCCGGTGCCGTTTAATAAACTGGCCGAAGCTCCCACATCCGAAAAAAGTTCTCATGTACGAGAACGGGTTATGAAAGCGCGAAAGCTTCAACAGGTTCGATATCAGAAGCAAACCGGGGTTCATTGCAATGCCCAAATGAACAGCCGCTTGCTACGAACCTTTGCAACCCCTGATGCAACAGGACAACAGATTCTGAAAAACGCCATGGAAAAACTCGATTTGTCGGCACGTGCTTACGACCGCATTTTAAAAGTGTCGCGTACCATAGCCGATTTGGAAGAGAGCGAAACCATTCAGGCACACCATGTGGCCGAAGCTGTTCAATACCGAAGCCTCGACCGCTCGGGGTGGGCAGGGTAGGAATTTCTTAATTCTAGAAGCACATTTAAAGAGTTATAGAAATTTAGATAATAGACAGATAGACGTGTCCCGGTTCATCGGGATTAGACTAAACAGAAAAAAGAGACAAACAAGATAGCTGAGTTATCTTGCTTATTATAGGCATTATACGTTTTATGTTTATTGTCTATAAATAATTTTAAACAGTTTCTAAAACATCTATTAAAACTTGTAAATCTTCTCTATCTATCTTACATCTAAAAGTCTTAAAATCTAAATGTCTTTTATCTTAACAAATAACTAATTTATTAACCCCAGCTTTGATGCCAGCAAAAAAACCTGTTATTTTGCCAAACACCCAATAACTTGGAGAAAATCTGAATATGACCAAAAAGAAAAAACAAAATAATAACGAAGATATGTCGGCAAACAGTTTGATGGACCCAATCGGACGATTGATGGGATTACGTTACAAATCGCACCCCTGGCACGGAATTGACATTGGCCCAAATGCCCCCGATGTGGTGATGTGTTTTATTGAAGTGGTACCTACCGATACCATAAAATACGAAATTGACAAAGTAAGCGGTTACCTGCGAATCGACCGCCCCCAGAAATATTCCAACGTGGTTCCTACGCTGTATGGATTTATTCCGCAGACTTACTGTGGCGAAAATGTGGGCAATTATTGTTCGCAAAAAACCAACCGCAAAGAGATTAAAGGCGATGGCGACCCACTTGATATTTGCGTACTTACCGAAAAAGATGTTCCCCACGGCGACCTTATTGCAGAAGCTATTCCCATTGGCGGCTTTAGAATGATTGACGGACAAGCTGCCGACGATAAAATTATTTCGGTATTAAAAAGCGATGTGGTTTATGGCGATTTTAAAGATGTATCGGAACTACCCGAGCTGGCATTAGCCCGGTTAAAACATTACTTTTTAACCTACAAAGATATGCCCGGCCTCGACCGCGAATCGGAAATAACACACGTTTACGGTGCCGAAGAGGCTCGTGAAGTTATCCGTTTATCAATGAAGGACTACGAAGCACGGTTTGAGAATCTAAGGAAGGCGTTGTTGTCGTATTAAAGAAAATATTCATTTAACAAGACGAGCCTTAATACTATTTTTATTGCTTCTAAGATTATTAGTGATGGCTATGGAGAACAAATTATAACCAAATGCTAGATTTTGTAAAATTCGCCATTTTTTATCAACAACGCTTTTATTTTCATTCTGTAACGATAAGAATGATTCTTAAAATATTGGTGATTAATTGTACGCCACTCAGTTCATAATTTTCAATTAATAATATAAATTTTAGTACATGACAAAACTGTTAAATTATTGAAAATCAACAAAATAACATGTTAAAAAATTAGTTTAAAACCTTGATATTCAGTATCTTACAAGAGGATTCTCACGTCTTTTTGTACTATACATGAATACCAAGGCAGATAACAAATATAGCGAATTAATTCAGTTGTTTAAAGAAACAACCAATTGGCATAAGTCACGCGTAAAGTGCACTGTTTCAATAATATGTGCGATGTGTAAATTGCAAACGGTTTCCTTTGTCAAACTCGCACAAAGCTTTGAAGGTCAAGCGATTTATGAGTCTAACCATCGTCGAATTCAGCGATTCTTTGCAGAATTTATTATTAACCGGGGATTGTTAGCAAGGCTTATTTTTTCGCTATTGCCATGTAAACCGCCTTATAAGCTGAGCCTGGACAGAACCAATTGGAAGTTTGGCAAAACTGATATTAACATACTAATGCTTAGTGTTTGTTATCAGGGTGTTGCAATTCCAGTTTTATGGAAAATGCTTCCCAAACGTGGGAATTCAAATGCTCATGAGCGACAGGAACTGTTCCAGGAATATCTTGAGTTATTTGGTATCTGTACTGTATCAGCCTTCATGGCAGATAGAGAGTTTATTGGAGAAGAATGGTTTAACTATCTTATTCGTGAAAGAGTACCCTTTTATATCCGTGTCCGTGAAAACATGAAGGTTAGGGTACCCGGTAAAGGGATAAAAACCGCATTCTGGCT
>CAZFTD010000033.1:0-24547 GCA_964521525.1 uncultured Marinilabiliaceae bacterium
GGTCGCCTTCGGGAAATATATCTACAACTTCGAAAATTTGCGAGACCGGTAAACCTACCCTCAATGTATCCTTAACGGGAACAGGCCCATGGGATGTTCGCTATCAGTCGGGAGCAAACGTTTGGAATGTTAATGGCATTACCAACGCCAACCATTCATGGCTACATGATTTCAACGTTACAGGAGAAACTACATTTATTATAACGCGCATCGAAGACTTATCAACCGGATGTACAGCCGCTTCAACGCAAATGACCGGCCAGGCAATTGTTACCGACCTAAAGCAAACGGTAAATGCGGGACCCAATAACCTGGTGGCATGTGGAAACAGCTTTACAATGCAGGCATTACCGGGTACGGGAACCGGAACATGGTCAGGCCCTGCCGGCACTACTTATTCGGCCATAAACAGTCCTACGTCGCAGGTTACTGTTACCAATGCCAATTATGGTTTACAAACATTTACATGGACTCTTAATAACGAGAGTTGCCTCTCGTCTGGTCAAGTAACCGTCAGGTTTGTTGAATTGCCCACAGTTACCATAACCTATGCGCCAACAGTTATATGTGAAGGCAGTACCGCTCTGGTAAACCTTTCTCTTAGTGGAAGTGCACCCTGGAATCTTTCCTACTTAACTGAAACCACACCTGCATCAACCAACATTGCAACCAGCCCGGCCAACATGTCCCTATCGCCTGCGGTGGAAACAAATTACCAGATCACGCGCATTACTGATTCTTATAGTTGCTATACAGACTATGCTTCGATGAATTTCACCATAAAAGTTGACAAAATGCCAACTCCAAATGCTGGCAACGATGTTGAAATATGTGGTTCAAGCCTCCTTTTATCGGCTGCGAACTCTCCATTTCCTGGTGAATGGGAGGGCATTGGAAATTTCAATAATCCATCTGACAGGGGAACTTCTTATTCGAACAACTATGGCACATACACCCTGCGTTGGACAGAGACCAATGGTCTTTGCGAAGCCTGGGACGAAGTTAAAGTAACTTTGTGGGAGGCCCCCCAATCGGCCAATGCAGGACAAGACCAAAGTCTTTACCTGAAATTTGAAACGCTCATGGCTGCCGAAGCACCGTTGGTAGGAATTGGCACCTGGAGCCGTATTAATGGAAATGGGAATGTTACCTCAATCAACGATCCCTCCTCACAGATTACAGGCTTAACTTTAGGAACTTCAACTTTCAGGTGGACAGTTACCAACGGTGTTTGTCCGGCAGTATTTGACGAGGTTACTATTGAAGTGCAGGGCTTAAAATACCCAACAGGATTCTCGCCAAATGGAGATGGAATCAACGATTCTTTTGAAATAATAGGAGCACCTTATATTCAAAACAATGAGTTAATCGTGTTTAATCAGGCCGGAGAAGTGGTTTTTAAAAGTAAAAACTACCAAAACGACTGGACAGGTATTGGGAATGATGGAAAATCAGTCCCCGACGGATATTACTATTTCATTTTCTCGGGAAATGGCATTAGTCCCATTAAAGATTTCCTGGTAATTAAACGCTCTAACAGGTAACCCTAACACCATGAAGCAATCAATAATCCTAATCCTACTAATACTGGTGTTACCTTTAGCGGTTTCATCACAAAAGAAACTGATATTAAGCCAGTACATGCACAACCGCTATGCCATTAACCCTGCATTTGCCGGTTCGCATGAAGTTTTATCAATGTTTGGTTCGTACCGAAAGCAATGGACTTCAGTGCCCAACTCGCCTTATTCCATGTTTTTTTCGGCCCATGCGCCTTTAAAAAACGACAATGTGGCACTTGGCATAACCCTTTTCAATGAAGAATTTGCAATTGCAAAAAATACCGGACTATCATTGGCTTATGCTTACCGACTTAATGTTGGGCGTCAAAACAGGTTGGCTTTTAGCATTAACGGAGGTTTTGTATCATCGCGTTCCATGTGGAGCGAGGTAAGTCTGCTCAACCCTAATGACCCTGCATTTGGTGAAAACGAAACCGAAATGGATCCTCAACTGGGATTTGGAATAGCTTGGTACGGTCGCGATTTCTTCGCAGGTTTTTCAATCTCTGATTTATTTTATAAAAATTCGCTTGATCCTGAGGCACCATTTTTTGAACCATCCAAATCGGACTACTTGCTTACCGGAGGATATTTGTTTAGAGCCAACAGCTTTTTAAAATTGCAGCCATCCATGTTGCTGCGCTTCAATCCGGATGAATATACTTTACTCGACATTTCAGCAACAGCCATTTTTCAGGATATAATTTGGACAGGGCTTACCTATAGAAACAACAAAGAAATAACGGCTATGGTAGGCTGGCAGGTAACACCACAATTCCGTTTTGCGTATAGCTACGACTACCCAACCGGAGATTTGGGAACACTCAATAATGGGAATCACGAAGTATCCATTCAGTTCGATTTCGGGTATAAAATTCCAACAGCCAGTCCTAAGTTTTTCTAAATACCTTTTGTATGCAACCACATAAAAACCCATATAAGCTTATTGCGCTGACACTTTTGATGTGGCCAGGGCTATTTCTCCAGGCACAGCAAATTGAAACAACAAAAATTCAGATTAATACCCACGCCAGTGAGATTGCTCCATTCGTACATGACTCAATGCTTTATTTTATATCCAACCGGAAAAATTCAGTTTTGGTAAATGTTTTCGACCAGGAAATGGAGCATTTGTATAACCTTTACAGAGCGCCCATTTTAAAAAAAGGTAAAATTGGGAAAGCCAGTCTTTTTCAACTGGTACAAAGTACCATGCTCCCGTCTGGGCCTGTGGCATTTTCTCCTAATGGACTATTCCATATTGCTACCCTTAACAAAGTTGAAAATTTGCGTAACGCCCGTACCAGTAAAAGAGAGATTCCATTGGGGCTTTTCGAATCGCGCCAGTTACCCGGAAACAAATGGGACACATACGTTCCAATACCATTCTCAAGTAATTCGGAATTCTCATTTGGTCAGCCTGCAATATCCAACGATGGTAAAACAATATTTTTTGTTTCCAATAAAGATGGCGGATACGGGAAAACTGATATTTATATGAGTACCCGCACCCCGGAAGGTTGGAGCGCTCCTGTAAATCTTGGAAATACCATCAACACACCCGGCCGTGAACTGTTTCCATTTTACCATGCTTCCGGGAAACTCTATTTTGCTTCCGATGGACATGAGGGATTAGGCGGACTTGATATTTTTTATTCCACACAACTTAATAACGAATGGACAACCCCCGTTCGTTTGGAAGCACCTATTAATTCAGTTTATGACGATTTCAGTTGCTACATCTTTCCCAACGAAACATCGGGTTTCTTTGCTTCAAACCGCGATGGCTCAGACAATATCTATCACTTCAATTATAAAATTGAATTTTGCGATAACGCGGAAGAAGTAGTAGAAGAAAATTATTGTTTCACCTTCTTCGAAGAAACTGCCGAGGCACTTGAAACGGAAACTTTAAAGTACAGGTGGGAATTCAGCGATGGCCATGTGGCCGAAGGCATCGAAGTAGACCATTGTTTACCAGGTCCCGGCATATACCATATTAATCTAAATGTTATTGATGCCGTTACCGGTGAGCAGCAATACAATGTTGCCAGTTATGATTTACCACTTGAACGTCCTCAACAGGTCTATTTCTCATTACCCGGAACCATTAAAGTCAACCAGCCATTGGTTATAAAAGCAACACTTACTGGGTTTGATAATGCCGAAAATATTCAATATTTCTGGGATTTGGGCGAAAAAGAAAAGCAAATTGGTGAAACTATATCTCATATTTTCCGAAAAAAAGGAAGGTATACAATTCGTTGTGAAGCCTATTGGGGCGAAAACCAAAAAATATGTTCTTACCGGAACATAATTGTTGAATAGTAAATACTTGTTTTATGCCGATTTTAATAAGAAAATCAATAATTGGATTAGCTATAGCCTTATCTGCATTTTTATCTGTTAAAGCACAACCAGTACCTGCCATTGATGAAAACATTCATGCATTGGTTACATTTGGAAAAGATGCAGATACAGCCTGGGGTGATGACGATTTTATTCAGGTTATATTCTTCTCTGTACCGGAAACCTACCAAGGCCCATTATTTATTAGGGTTTTCGACCCCGACATTGGAGGAACATTTGATGAACAACAGGGTGTATGGAACACCCGAACAACATTCTCTGTTTTTGGAGGAAAAGGAGCCTGCTCCAACGAAGATGCCAGACGAATTAAACGCGATGGCAATTTCAAAAGCGGCACCATGCTGGCTTCGAGAACTTTTGGCGAAGATGCCAGGTACGATGGAAAATGGTATTCCTTTGGCCCCTTTAATCCCACTGAGGGTGAATTACTAAGCGACTATGGAGGATACGTATTTAAATTTGTTGCCGAAGGCATTTCTGGCGACGACGGAAACCTTTACCGGCTTTTTTTGAGCACCAGCAAAGATGAAAACAGAGCCATTGAAGGCGCTTTTGCATTTTATTTCAAATACAAGTTCAGATTGCACGATAATGTAAACGAAGTTTCACATATTTATCCGTATATTGACGACAGAGTAATTGCTATTAAACAAAGTAATTTCGACTGGGACAACGATGGCATCATTCGAATTATTTCCCCTTCGAAAAACGGTGAAAGAATGGCTGTTTCGGGTGATAATTCCTGGGCCACCAGCTTGCATCAGGTTGGCAAGGATGATATTAATTCATCCCTCGATATTCAGATGATTAAAAACAAAAGTGCCAATATTCGTAACAATAATGTTGTAATTTATCTTGAAAACCAGTACGGAGAACTGATGCCATTTTATAGTATTCCAATTGGAGGCATTCCAAAATATAAATACAGCATTGGCATAAAACCTAAGCAACCTGTGAAATAGCAAAGGTAGACTAGCGTTTTAAAATTAAATATTCCCGAATGAAACAGGCATGAGCAAAAAGAAAGTAAAAAACGCATACAAGTTTCATCGGAACAACAAGATTGCTAAACTTTTTTCTGATGAATACGCAGAATCATAGAATACTGAAAAGAGGTTTTACCACATTCATTCTGGCCGCCATTTTCTTTCTGGCAACAGGACAGTCGTTCCGATTCAGGAATTATGATTCGAACATGGGGTTACCCCAAAATTTTGTTTATTGTGTTACCCAAGGTGCTGATGGCTTTCTTTGGATAGGCACCGGGGAAGGCTTAGTGAAATACGATGGTATAAGGTTTCAGACCTTTTCTACCCGCGATTCGCTGGCCGATGATTTTATTGCCTCTTTGTTTATAGGCACAGATGGGAAAGTTTGGGCAGGACATAGTAATGGTTCTGTAACAGTTATATCCAAACATTTTACACCAATACGCATATCAGGAACCAATAGTCCGGTGCGCCACTTGTGTCAGGATAAAAGCGAAAATATTTGGGGAGTTGTTCAAAACAATGGACCGGTCAGAATCAGTAAAGACCAAAAGGTTACCACCTTCTTCGATAGCGAGAAGCTTGGATACCGGCTTTTTTACTCCATATATCCAATAAGTGAGAAAGTACTGTTATTAGGAACCTCCGAGGGCTTAATGAAAATTACTGTTAATAATCATGGAGACATTGAAAAAGTTGAAGATATTAATGAAATTCCATTAACAACCGTTACCACCATTACTCCAAGAAAAGGAATAACCGGTGAATACTGGATTGGAACAGAAGACGAAGGTTTTTTCCGGTATTCCATTGATGAATCGCATGCAAAGCAAATAATTGACAACCGACTTTGTCTCACTTTCAATATCCAAACCGAAAATATTCAGGATATTTTTGAAGAAGATGAGGGGCATTTGCTGATTGCTACCTGGGGTAATGGCGTTATTAAACTGTTTTTTGACCCTTTGAGCCAGGATTTTACAGAATCTTTTACATTCTCCACTAATAACGGACTGTCCGATAATTTTGTTAAGGACATTCTTTGCGACAGCGAAGGAAACTATTGGTTTGCCACCTACGGCGGAGGTTTATCAGCTCTTCTGGACGAAAGCATGGTTTTTTACAACCTCTCCACAATTGGTTTTCAAGACAATAAAGCCAGGGCTGTGTACAAAAATGGAAATGCCCTTTACATAGGTTTGGAGAATGGATTCATTAAAGCAGACCCGTTCTGTTTTACCAATTTTGAGTTTTACGACAAAGAGATGGGAATCCCTAAAGATGAAATTACAGGGTTTTATAAATCGCCAGATGGGAAACTATGGGTTGCATCAGGCAACAATGGTCTTTATTATCAGGATGGCAACACCAACAATTTAAAACCATATTTTTACACATCCAGTATTACGGGCAAAAAAATCAGAGGCATAACCGGTAATGAGAACTTTATTTACCTTGCAACTGTTGGTGGTTATTTTGAAATCAATTTTAAAACAGGCAATGTACTACACCTGACCACCGAACGAGGGCTTCCACATAATAATATCAACTTCGTATATCGCGATAATAAAAATCAGCTTTGGATAGGCCCTAAGAACAGTGGCATTTGTCGTATAGAAAACGAGAAAATTGAAGTTCATAAAATTTCACAAACGCCGGTGGATGTATTTGGAATGACTGAAGACAGGCAAGGCTTTATCTGGCTGGCCACCCAGGGCAAAGGAATCTTAAGGTATTCGGAGGACTCACTAATTAATATTAGCCTCTCAGAAGGATTGGCAAAAAATTTCTGCTACAGCATTATTTCCGATAAAACCAACAAACTCTGGGTAACTCACTTCCCCGGACTTAGTTGCGTTGATTTAACTACAGGAAAAATCAGAACTTTTGGTTATGAAGAAAACCTAGGTGCTGATTTCTATTATTCCTTTACCGATAGCGATAATAACCTTTGGTTTGCATCCAACCAAGGTGTTATAAACTATTTTCCTGATAAGGATACCGATAATGCAGTTCCCCCTCACCTGAATTTTACAGTAATCCGAATTTCGGGGGAAAATCAGGATATAACCAATCTTATTAACCTTCCATATCCTTACAAGAATAAGTACAAATTCTGGTTCGAATTTATTGGCATCAGCTTTAAGAATCCTAAAGGCGTTCGTTATCAATATCAACTTGAACGCAATGGTGATTCAGCTTCTGCCGAGTGGATTGATTTGCCCACCACATGGTGGGAAAGAGATTTCCTCCCCGATGGTGAATGGATACTGCGGATACGTGCATTTAATGCTGATGGGGTACCTAATGCTGAACCTCTTTCTATTCGCATTAATATTGCAGCACCTATTTGGAAAAAAAGCTGGTTTTATTTGCTCATTCTGGCGCTTCTTGTTTATGTCATTTATATGATTATTAATATCAGAGAAAGAAAGCTGCGCCATCAAAAGGAAATATTACAGCGGGAAGTTGCCTCGCAAACAGTGATTTTAAGGCAACAAAAAGCTGAAATTGAACGAAAAAACAGAGATATTACTGATAGTATTAATTACGCCAAGAAAATCCAATCGTCCATACTTCCCTCAGTAGAAGTACTGGAAAATAAGTTTAAAGAATCGTTTATTTTCTTTGCTCCGCGCGACATTGTGAGCGGCGACTTTTATTGGCTGCATGAAACTAAAGGGAAATTCAGATTCTGTTGTGCCGACTGCACCGGCCATGGTGTTCCGGGGGCTTTTATGTCGATGATTGGTACAACATTACTAAACGATATTGTAAAACGTGACGATATTTATTCGCCTGCCGACATATTAAACCGCCTCGATTTTGAAATAAAAATATTACTCCAAAAGAACAGTAAAGATAATACACAGGATGGGATGGATATTTCCATTGTTGAAGTAGAACTGGAAACAAAAAAAATCAGGGTCGCCTCAGCCAGAAGACCTGTTTATCTATTTCTGAATAATGAACTGACTATTTACAAAGGTATACGCCGAAGTATTGGAGATTCTATTGTTGACGACTCTACGCCTTATGTAAATATTGAATATGACGGGAAATCCGGCGATGCTATCTATTTGTTCTCAGATGGATATACCGACCAGTTTGGTGGTGAAGTCGGCAAAAAATTCATGACCGTTTCGGTAAAAGAACTTTTGGAAAAAAACCACAAAAAGCCAATGAAAGAACAATATCGGTTAATAAGAGATACTTTCTACAACTGGAAAAAGGAATTGGAGCAGGTTGATGATGTTATTTTCATGGGAGTAAGGCTATAATTAGTTTATAACCAAGTGATAAAAGACAATAAATCCATAAATTCTTAGATGTAAGACGAAAATATAGTATCAGGACGCTGTTTAGAATTTTAATCTTAAAATATTTAGACGCGAATTTGGAACGACGTGAAATGCCGGGAATCGGCACCCGAGTATCGGGATAAACTTAAGAAAAACGCATGGTAAACCCATCAATGTCTGACAAGTAAATCAAAAACCTTTTTTATCTACCTGTCAACAGACAAGTTTTAACAACACCAATACACATTTAATTGGCCACAACTGGTTAATGAAGAAACATTAAAACTAAACCTTAAAACAAAGAGGTGTTTCCGGTTTTCGGAAACACCTCTTTGTTTATAATGGTTATTAAAACGGGCTTACTCAAGCCATCCAATAATAGTTTGCTTTCCACGCACGGTTTGACCAACCTTTACATCAATACGGGTTCCTATTGGTAAATAAATATCAACCCTCGACCCAAACTTTATAAAGCCCATTTGTTGTCCTTGTAAGGCCTTATTATTTTCTTCGGCATAACAAACAATTCTTCGTGCAACAGCACCTGCAATCTGTCTTACCACAATTGTTTTTCCGCTTTCATGAGCAATCGACACAGTGGTACGTTCGTTTTCGGTGGCAGCTTTGGGTAAATAAGCCGACATAAAGCGCCCACTATGATGCTTAAAAAACTGAACAATACCGCTAACCGGATACCAGTTAATATGAACATTAAAAACATTCATAAAAATGGATACCTGCATACATTTACCTTTAAGCACTTCTGGCTCTTCCGTTTCCTCAACCACAACAATTTTTCCATCGGCAGGGGCAATTACAGCATTATCATGCAAATACCCTTCGCGTCGTGGACTACGAAAAAAGTTAACAATCAAAAAGAAGAGCACAATAGATATTGGTAACGACCATTTAAGAAAACATGTTGTTGGTGGAGTAAGCCAAAATAGCACCAAATTAACAACAGCCAGCCCAACTAAAGCGACCAGAATAATTTTATATCCCTCTTTATGAATTGTCATAATTAAATTACTTTATACTTTTTAAAAGAAAAAACGAATTAAGATCAAATAACCACATACCATTGGCGCTGCAAAAATAACAGCATCAAAACGATCTAATACCCCTCCGTGCCCAGGCAATAGCGAACCTGAATCTTTAATATTAACACTTCTTTTTAACATGGATTCAACTAAATCGCCAAAGGTACCCATTACTGAAACAATAACACCAATTACCAACCAATTAAATAACGACAAACGATCGATATAGTTAGGAATGATAAAGGCTATAAGGATAGTAGCTAAAAAACCTCCAATGGCCCCTTCCCAGCTTTTCTTTGGCGATATGCGCTCAAAAAGCTTGGTTCGTCCCATGGTTACTCCAACTAAATAGGCCCCTGAGTCGTTGGCCCCAAAAAACAAAAAAAATCCCAAAAGCAGCCTGAAATCATACATCCCGGTTTTAAAAACCAAAAAATGCAGAAAAGAAAATGGCAGTGCAACATAAAATGGAATAATCAGGGTACAGGCTATGTTAAGTAAAGGTGTATTTGATTTACGGAACAACTCGGTAATAAAAACACCCATAATTAAAGGAACAATAAATATCAGCCATTTGGCAGAAATGGCTCCTGATAAAACAAAGAAAGAAGTAAGATACCAAAAGGCCCCCAGTATTAACGCCCAACCTGAATGAGCACTAACCGGCCGGGCTCTGACCAACTCGCGAAATTCGAGCATTCCCAATAATACTACCGTGGAAAAAATGAGTAAATAAGCGTATGAATGCCACCAGACACCACCAATAATGGCCACTACAAAAATAATTCCGGTAAAGGTACGCTGCCAAAAGTTACTCATGAGTCTGGTTTTCTAAAATACTCCGGTTGCTGCAAAAAACGCTATTCCTTATTTATTAAAATAATTCCTTAGCACACAAAAGTAATACAATCCAATCAATTTGAAAAATCAGAAACTGCGGTCAATAAAAACTAATAACGATTTTGGACCATGGGCTCCCAAAACAAGTGTTTTTTCAATATCGGCAGTTCTGCTGGGCCCGGTTATTAATCCAATCCATGATGAGTTTCCATTTGCTCCGACTTTATCAAACCCGTCTTTAATAAAAGGCACTAATTGCGATAATCCGGCATAAACCACATGAATTTCTGGACTCACATGAATTTTACGACCAGGGCCGCTACCAGTGCTGGCCATAACGCTCCCGGTTAAAGCAATTAAACACTCGCAACCAGTTATGGCAACCCATTTGCTTCCGGAATAAGGCTCATTATCCAATAATTCAAAGCCCTCATGCCGAAGATAATTCTGAAGGCTGGGTACAGAACAATAAACTTTATATTGGTTGCAGGTGTTTAACAATCTCTTAAGCTCGCCAACAAAGGAGGCTTTGTTATCAACTACAACCCCTAACCCTTTTACGGCCTCAAGCCGCATTAAAAAAGTATCAAGCAATAACGCCGGATTGTTAAAGCCATTAAAATCATCATACGCCAACTCCTCATCGAAACCCCAGGACGGTTCATTCGAATCCTTTAATCGCTTTAGAATTTCATTCCTTGCATTATTGCTTATTGTACTTCTTTGCATTAAACAATTGAGTTATTTCCTCCTATTCATTAGTAGGCTCAGGGTTAACATATTTCTCTGCCGATTTTGTGGCTTCACTTTTTAAGTCCTTACTGTTGTTCTCTTCCTGAATAACATGTTCAGACGCTTTACGTTTTCCAAAAATTTGTTCCAAATCTTCGCTGAAAATTACTTCACGCTCTAATAACAGTTCGGCTAACTGAGTATGTTTGTCGGCATTTTCTTTAAGAATCTTCTTGGCTCTTTTGTATTGTTCTTCAACAATTTGCGACACCTCTTCATCAATTAGCTGGGCGGTTTTTTCACTATATGGTTTTTGAAAAGCATACTCGTTTTGCCCGGTTGAATCGTAAAAACTGAGGTTTCCAATTTTTTTGCTCATTCCAAAATAGGTAACCATGGCATAAGCCTGTCGTGTTACTTTTTCCAAATCGCTGAGAGCTCCGGTTGAAACGCGTCCAAAAATCAGCTCTTCAGCAGCACGCCCTCCTAAAGCAGAGCACATTTCATCGAGAATTTGCTCGGCGGTATTCAGTTGCCTTTCTTCGGGTAAATACCAGGCAGCCCCTAAAGCTTTACCGCGCGGAACAATGGTAACTTTTACCAATGGGTGAGCAAACTCAAGCAACCAGCTAATGGTGGCATGACCAGCCTCGTGGTAAGCAACAGCCCTTTTCTCGTGGCGGGAAATGATTTTATTCTTCTTTTCAAGTCCGCCCACTATACGGTCAACGGCATCGAGAAAATCTTCTTTTTCGACAAGTTTTTTGTTTTTGCGGGCAGCAATAAGCGCGGCTTCATTACAAACATTAGCTATATCGGCTCCCGAAAAGCCCGGAGTTTGACGGGCCAGAAAATCGGTTTTTACGTCTTCACCCAATCGAAGAGGACGCAGGTGTACGTTAAATATTTCAGCTCTTTCATTTAAATCGGGCAACTCAACAGATATCTGCCTGTCGAACCGACCTGCACGCATCAAAGCCCGGTCGAGAATATCGGCACGGTTGGTAGCTGCTAAAATGATAACACCGCTGTTGGTGGCAAAACCATCCATTTCGGTAAGAAGTTGATTGAGGGTATTTTCACGCTCGTCGTTCCCACCAAAATTCACATTTTTGCCTCTGGCTCTACCAATGGCATCAATTTCATCAATAAAAACAATACATGGCGCCTTCTCTTTGGCTTTGCGGAACAAATCCCGAACTCTTGAAGCGCCAACACCTACAAACATCTCAACAAAATCGGAACCCGACATGCTGAAAAATGGTACATTGGCCTCGCCTGCCACAGCTTTAGCCAGCAGGGTTTTTCCTGTTCCCGGAGGGCCAACCAGCAATGCACCTTTTGGAATTTTCCCTCCCAGTTCGGTGAATTTTTCAGGTTTTTTGAGGAATTCCACAATTTCTTCCAGTTCCTGTTTGGCTTCGGCCAATCCGGCCACATCCTGAAAAGTAACATTTATGGACGATTCCTTATCGAACATACGCGCTCTGGATTTGCCAACATTGAAAATATTTCCGGGACCACCGCCACCTTGCGAACTCAACCGGCGAAACATAAATATCCAGATAGCCAGGATGAGCAGCAGTGGCCACATCATGCCAAAAAAATCGCGAAGAAAGTTAATTCTTTCTTCATAATTCACCGGAATTTTAATATGGTTGTTTGCTTCGGCATTTTTCCGGGCCTCTTCAAACTTATCTATATTTGGAATTTTCACAACAAAATGAGGTCCCTTTGCCGGAATATTCCTTTGGTCTTTGAATTTATCCTTGTACTTCTCAACGCTTTCCTCTTTAAGTGAAATTTCAGCCTTCATATCGTTCGAAACCAGAACAATTTCCTTAATATCGCCTGATGGAAGCACCTCATTTTCAAAAATACTCCATGAAATATCCTGTGGCCCCTTTTCAGTGTTTAAAAAGGTAACAAATACAAGTGATAACAGTATAACACCGTATATCCAGTAAGCATTAAAACGGGGCAACTTAGGCATTTGCTGTTTGTCGTCCATATTGTTTTTTTCGTTTGTCATTCTCTAAATAATAGGTTAATACAAAAATCAGAAAAAGTTTGGAATATCGGTTCGGGTACCATCGTCCCACAAGGCTTCAAGATTGTAGAAACTTCTCACGGGGCGTTGAAACACATGCACCACAACGTCCAGATAGTCGAGCAATATCCATTGGGCATTTTCACGACCTTCGATGTGATATGGTTTTTCGCTCAGTTTTTTCCTCACATATTCCTCAACAGAATCAGAAATAGCATCAACATGCACATTGCTATCTCCATCACATATAACAAAAAAACTGGTAATGGTGTTCTCAAGGGCGGTCAGGTCCAATACTGTTATATTAACACCCTTTTTCTCCTGAATTCCTTCAACTACAGCGTTTACAAGTTCACGTGTTGCATCCGCCACCTGTTGATTTATCGTTCTCCTGGCTTTTTCCCGCTTCATTAATTCTGTTTCAGTGCGTTTTAATATTTTTATCTTTAAAATAATTGTAAAAATAAAACATAGAGCAATCTATTAAATCGCGCTCTAATTTCAGCTCAAAGATAATAACTTTCGGGCGAAAAAATTGATAAACATAGGCAGGTTTACGTGTCTGAAATTATTGGGTTGTATCTATTCTGCAAAACATCTGCTTTACTGCTAATGGTTTTTACCTTTTTAATTTGGTTTGGTATGTTTAATTTCTATAATTTCGACGGCTGAATA
Organism: uncultured Marinilabiliaceae bacterium; assembly: GCA_964521525.1. Lineage (GTDB taxonomy): Bacteria > Bacteroidota > Bacteroidia > Bacteroidales > Marinilabiliaceae > CALEUX01. The sequence goes on from CAZFTD010000033.1 coordinate 13,561, forward strand.
GCTGATATTAGTCACTGTTTAATTAATCATACTATGCAGGACGCTCCTGAAATATTCCGGTATCAAAGTTTGGCGTCGACCAACACAAAGCTTAAAGAACTAATGGCACAAAAAGATTTGCCTGAATTCTCTGCTGTTATAACGTCGAACCAAACAGCCGGACGAGGACAAATTGGCAACTCATGGGAGAGCGAAAAAGATAAAAACCTTACCTTTTCAATTGTTTTGTTTCCGCATTTTGTGAAAATTCAAAAACAATTCAGGCTTACCCAATTGGTAACCACAGCCATTGCTGACGTGCTGGCTCCTATTGTTCCAGGGTTAAGCATTAAATGGCCCAACGATATTTATGCCGGTGATAAAAAGCTTGGCGGTATATTGATTGAGAATTCATTATCGGGGCGGGTTATTAATTCTACAATTATCGGTATAGGATTGAATGTTAATCAGGAAGTTTTTCAGTCGGATGCTCCCAATCCGGTTTCGATGCGTTTGTTAACAGGTGTCTCGTATGATGTAGAAAACCTGTTTTTGCAAACCCGACAAGCTCTGTTTTTCAGGTACATACAATGGATGCAGTATGGCATTCGAACCATTAAGAAAGACTATTTTAAACAGCTTTACCGCAACGATGGCTTTTATTTGTACCGTGATGAGAATGGAGAGTTTACTGCTAAAATTGACAGTATTCAGGAAAGCGGACATTTATTGTTGACCGACATTAACGGAAACCAACGTATTTATGCATTTAAGGAAGTATCGTTTGTTATGTAACGAATGCGGTTAGCGGTTAGCTGTTAGGTGTTAGCTGTTAGGTGTTAGCTGTTAGGTGTTAGCTGTTAGGTGTTAGGTGTTAGCTGTTAGGTGTTAGCTGTTAGCTGTTAGGTGTTATCTGTTAGCAGCTATGAACTAAGAACTTCTTCCCAATTCTTATTGCTTTCCATTAATAAGGATAGCTGGCAATTGCATTAGCCAATACTTCCAAAAACTTCTTAACCGGTTCTGCAACAATCATCTGAAGCATGGGATTCAAATCAGCCCGAATGGTTAGTTTAAGCTTACATTCATCCTCTGTAACATCTTTCAGTTGCACCCAAAGGAAAAAATTAAACGGGGTTTTTCCATCGGCTGTATACTTAATGGTAATAGTTGGTTCCTTTTCGATAATTTTTAACCCAACCTCACCAATACCCTGAACCTGAAAACGGCATGTTTCGCCGGTACTTTCCCAATTGGTAATTTTATCGCGGGGTAATAAACTTTCGAAGTTATTAAAATTGGAAAGAAAATTAAATACCACACCCGATGGATGTGGTATTGATTTTATGGCACTTTCAAATTGAGTCATTGGTCGATTCATTATAACTCTGACACAGCACAAAGGCCGGATTCAGCAACACTGTAATTATTTGGGAAAGCAATTAAAACCGATTACCTCCCCCATTCGGCCGGATTTTTACGCCACTGTTCAAGAGTGGCTACATCGTTGGATGAAACATAACCGGTCTCTTCTGCTACTTTAATAAGGGTTTGATAACAGCTCAGTGTGGTTAGTTCAACGTTGGCCGATTTAAAACTATCGTGGGCCACCTGAAAACCGTAAGTAAAGATGGCCATCATACCGAGAACTTCGCCTCCATTGTCGCGTACCGCCTGAACAGCTTTTAAACTGCTGCCTCCGGTAGAAATAAGGTCTTCAATTACCACTACCTTCTGTCCCGGCTTTAAATCACCCTCAATCAGATTTTCCAACCCGTGTCCCTTAGGTGCAGAACGAACATAAATAAACGGTTTACCAATTAAATCGGCAACCAATGCCCCTTGTGCGATGGCACCTGTAGCAACTCCGGCAATCACATCCACATCGGGATACTTTTCAAGTATCTGCCTGGCAAACTGAATTTTTATAAAATTCCTGACATGCGAATATGATAAGGTTTTCCGGTTATCGCAGTAAATTGGCGAAATCCATCCCGATGCCCATGTAAAAGGGTTTGCGGGTTGCAATTTTATTGCTTTTATTTGCAATAATTGTGAAGCTATTATTTCCTGATTGTTTTTCATAGTGCAAATGTATAAAGTTTTTTTCAAAGATAGAGTAATGGTATTAACCAGCAGGATAGAAAAGGATTTAACTCCCGATTTCAATGCTATTTTTAAATACTCAAATCAAGGCGAACTTAAGAAATTTATCCAAAACTTTGAAAGAAACAACGCCATTAAAACGGCAATAATTTATTGGCACAACGAGCGCGAATTATTGCAATTTTACAGAGATTGCTACAAAAACATACTGGCAGCCGGAGGATTGGTTTGGAATCAAAAAGCCGATAAATTCCTTGTGTTTAAACGACTTGGTTTTGTTGATTTGCCCAAGGGTAAAATAGAAAAAGAGGAAACCTTTGAGCAGGCTGCATTGCGCGAAGTTACTGAAGAGTGCGGTTTAAACGAGCTGGAAATTTTTAACCGCCTTGCAACAACCTATCACACTTATTATATTGGTAACCAGCCCATTTTTAAAGAAACCAGATGGTTCGAGATGAGGCATAACGGCAACGGCAGTTTAACTGCTCAAACTGAAGAACATATTGAATCCATTTGGTGGGTTACCCCTGAAGAATTTAACTCGCTGATTAACTTCACATATCCATCTGTTCTGCAAGTATTGTCCAGCTCAGAACGGCTTCATCCATATATAAAAAAAGCCGGAGATTCTCCCCGGCTTTAAAAGCATATCCATTTAAGTTTAGTTCAATACGATGTTCAATGAAATCATGGGCCTTTCAGGCTGTGGTACCATTAAAAATCCGCGCTCGAATGGGAGGTATAAAAAACCGTTTGCAAAATAATAGTGGTTCCCGTTGTAATACCTAACAATGAATCCCGGCGGTAAATGGTGCACATATGTAAATGGGGTATCCACTATGTAATAACCATGGGCGGGATGATACCTGTAAAACCTGTTGTTAACATGGTAATAATCAAACCCTTTGTAGTAAAACCTATTTACCCTGCGCTCTGGTAAGTGGCGATAATAAACAGGATGATGTGATTTCTTATGTGAAACATAAACAGGATGCCTGCGGTTATAATCATTGTTAGATTGATGGTAATGTTTGTCCTTATGCTCTCTATCATGTCCGTAGGCTTGTCCATTGTTATGTCGGCTCCTGTTATCGTTATCGGTTCCCTTTTTTACATCACGGTTATTATAATCAGACCTTTTGTTTAATTCATAATCTTTTGCAGAATTCTGCCGGTAGTTCTCCTGGTTTTTTCCTTCAGTCACTTCACTCCCTCTTCGGTTGTCGGTATCGCGGCGATTCTGACGAATGGTATTCTGTGAGAATGCCGTAATCGTAATCATTGATAAAAATACAACGATGGCGATGTATCTAATGTTGGTAGTTGTTTTCATGGCTAATCATTTATTAGGTGGAACAATGATTAAAAACCGGTTTCTATGTGTAATCCAAATGTTGTGCCAAAATAAACCTGCAATGTGCCTCGCCCACCCTACACTGCTGATATAAAAACACTTAACTATTAAAGAAAAATCCTTTTGTGAGAATATAAAAGAATTAAAAGACATGTTATTAATATAGTTTTACTATTTTTAAAGTCAAAATTCTGGTTATTCATGGACTATTACAAACAAACATCCGGAGCAATAAATGAGGAGCTGAGGAAAGAAGCAATGGAGAAAGAGTTATTGCGTCTGAAAACAATCAACCAAAAACAATCGAAGAAACTGCATCGTTTGCGTAAGTTGCTGTTTTTCTTTTTGTTGTTTTTTATTGTTTTGTTTGTTATGCTGCTCATTAATGGAATGATAAAATGGCCTGAGGATAAAATCAGCATAAAAAAAGAGGAAAAAATCAAACAAGTCCCTGATACTGAAATCACCCATAAACAAGAATCTGCCCCTCCAATTGTTATTCCTGCTCAGGTAGAAGATGGATTGATATTCAAAATTCCTGCTGATGGAATTCTTTACAGCGTTCAGATTGGTGCTTATGCCAGTATTGAAATGGCGCCCTTCCAGATGAATCTGCTATCGCTGCGGCAATACAGTTATGAGGGTATCAATCAATATTCAGCAGGGCTATTTCAGAATCACGACCAGGCTCAGGCTTTTTTATCTGTAATAAAGCAAATGGGTTTTACTGATGCTTTTATTATATCTACCCACTTTGGTAAACGCATTTCCATTTCAGAGGCATTGGCGATTCAATCCAAAGCATTAAAAAACAACGCATCAGAGACGACCGGTGAGCTTCTGAACGAGTCGATAGTTGAAGAAAAATTCGCGGGCCACAACCCTTAAGATGGTATAGACAGGTATTGCCAGAAACATACCTGCAATGCCCGATAAATAGCCGGCGGCCAAAATAACAATAAAAATTTCGAGGGGGTGCGCCTTTACACTGTTTGAAAATATCATGGGCTGAAAAACTATATTATCAACCAACTGAACCAGAACATAAATCAGGCTTATCCACAACAACAAGGGCAGAAAGTCCATACCGAAAGGCGCTTGCAGATAGACAATTATACCAACCAGCATACCAAAAAAAGCACCAATAAAAGGTCCGATGTACGGGATAATGTTCAGCAGTCCACTTATAAGACCGATTATAACGGCATGGTTAAACCCAACTCCAATCATAACAAACCCAACCGTTACCAAAAGGGCAATCAGTATGGTTTGAATAATGACACCGACAAAATATCTTCTGAGCAGGTTTTTTACAGAGTTCATAACGTGAACAAGGCCTGTTTCATAACGTTCAGGAATAAATAGCAAAATACCACTAATCAGCAATCCTTCTTCCTTCAGAAAAAAAAAAGTTATAAATGATATTGAGAACGCAGCAATAAACAAGCCCCCCAGAAAACCAAACATAGACGAAAAAACGGTTTTAATATGATTAAAATCGAGCAACGCAATGGCCATTTCCTGAATTTGCTTTTCCATCATCTCAACCAATCCCGCATTGTTACTTCTGAATGGTTCGAGCGACTGCATGATTAACTCACGCACCCTTTCAATAACCGAAGGAATATCAACAGTAGACAAAAACTGCAATTCGCTAACCACCAACGGTATGGTAAACCAAAACACCACAATAATAAATGCCCAGATGATTAAAACTGTATAAAGCGCAGCCCATCCGTTACCAATTTTAACTTTCCCAATCCGTACCTTCTTAATAAGGTCAACAAGAGGCCGGTTAACCAACGACAATACAGCCGATATGGCTATAAACATAAAAACAGAACGGAAAAACCAAACAAGGAAAATACCTGTTATGAATAATAAACCAAAGAAAAAATACCTGATTATGGGATTCATAAGCTATTAGCAATTGTATAAACAAAATCTGATAATGGCAGCAGGCAACCTCAAAAACCAATAAACTGTTATTGAGATTGTGAGTTGTTTCATTGCACACTTTATCAAATTTACAAAAAAATAAACCGGACTTCAATTACAAATTTTGACTACTGATTATCAGATTATAATTGGTTAAATAATTGTTAAACTCAACAAAAACAAAACAAAAAATGTAAAATAGTTTGTTTTTTATTTAAAACTTATGATATTCGTCCCCACAACTAACACCATCTGTTTAATCAAACCAAAGCAAAAACCCTTTTTACAATTATGAAAGGTGCAATTATAGGAGATATAATCGGGTCGGCCTTTATAAAAGAAAATATGCTAACCACTGATTTTCAGTTGTTTAAGCCTATTTCTGCATTTACTGACGATACGGTTCTAACGCTAGCAACAGCCGACTCTGTACTTAATGGCAAAGATTATAAAGCATCACTTATTGAATGGGTTACCAAATTTCCTGATGCCGGCTATAATCCTAAATTTTTTGAGTGGATAAAAAATGGTGCAAAAGGAACGTATTTAAGTGAAGGGGATGGAGCTGCACGCCGGATAAGCCCCATTGGTTTTGCAGCTCAGACATTGGAAGAAGCATTAACCCAAGCCAAGGAAACCACCAAAATTACGCATAACATTCCTTTACGTATTGAGGCTTCACAGGCAGCTGCCGCAGCAATATTTTTGGCTAAAAACGGTGCTACCCGTAAAGAAATAAAAGCATTCATTTCGGTAAATTTTAATTACGATTTAAGTCTGAACGTAGAATATTGGAAACAGGAACTAAAATTGAACCATTCACTGGCAACTCCTGTTCCGCCTGCCCTTGCAGCATTTTTTGAAGCATCTGATTTTGAAGAAGCCATCAGGCTGGCCATAGCCATTGGTGGACCCAGCAACACCATAGCATCCATTGCCGGAGCTATGGCGCATGCATTTTTTAAACATATTCCGAAATCTATTACCAAAAGGGCTTTGTCGCGGCTCACACCCGATATGGAGCTTTTAATTAACGACTTTGAAAATCAGCATTTAACAGAAGACGCTACCTTGTAGCAAAAGCAGCATGTTATTTTTTGAAAACATTAAGAGCGCAAAGGGTTTCAATGGAAAATCTTTGCGCTCTTTGTTTTAATTCTGACATTATGGTAACAAGGCCAGATTAAGCACCTCACTTACTGTTCTTACATAATAAAAGTGAACGCCTTCCAGATAAATCGGATTGATTTCTTCAATATCCTTCTTGTTTTCTTCTGAAAGGATAACTTCATAAATTCCTGCTCGTCGGGCAGCCAAAATTTTCTCCTTTATGCCACCAACCGGCAGTACTTTTCCCCGAAGGGTAATTTCACCAGTCATGGCCAAACGGGGCTTAACTTTACGTTTAGTTAACGATGATGCCAACGATGTTATCATAGTTACACCAGCTGATGGGCCATCCTTTGGTATAGCCCCTTCTGGTACATGTACATGAAAATTGTAGTTTTCAAAAAGCGTGTCATCAATATTTAGTTCCGAAGCGTGTGCTTTCAGATATTCCAATGCCAGTACGGCAGATTCTTTCATCACATCGCCCAGATTCCCGGTAAGTGTAAGCGATCCTTTCCCTTTGCTTAAACTACTTTCAACAAAAAGAATTTCACCTCCGGTAGCTGTCCAGGCCAAACCTGTAACCACACCAAGGTAGTCTTCTTTTTGCCAGCTATCTTTTGAGAATTTTTCAACACCCAATAAACTATATAAATCTGAGATTGCCAGGTTTTTCTTAACCGGCTCGTCCATGGCAATTTTAAGTGCAATTTTCCGAAATAACCGGGCCAGTATTTTATCAAGCTCGCGCACACCCGACTCCCGAGTATAACGTTCAACCATGTGGGCAATAACCTTGGGTGAAAGCACAACAGCATTTTTTGGTATGCCGTGATGCTCCATCTGCTTTGGAATTAAATGTTTTCGGGCAATTTCCACTTTCTCATCCAGAATATAACCACTCACATCAATCAGTTCCATACGGTCGAGCAATGGCGGCGATATGGTGCTAAGGGTATTGGCTGTGGCAATAAACATTACTTTGGATAAGTCAAAATCCAATTCCAGAAAATTATCATGAAAAGCATTATTTTGCTCAGGGTCTAAAACTTCGAGTAACGCTGATGCAGGGTCGCCATGAAAACTGTTACTGATTTTATCAATTTCGTCGAGGATAAATACCGGATTAGCGGCACCAGCTTTATTGATGCTTTGAATGATGCGACCGGGCATGGCTCCGATATAAGTTTTCCGATGGCCTCTGATTTCTGCCTCATCGTGCAAGCCCCCCAACGACATTCTGACATATTGACGCCCCAAAGCTTCGGCAATGGACTTTCCGAGCGATGTTTTTCCAACTCCAGGCGGGCCATACAGGCATAAGATAGGTGATTTTAAATCGCCTTTTAATTTCAAAACAGCCAAATGCTCCAGTATTCTCTCTTTAACTTTTTCCAGGCCATGGTGGTCGCGGTCGAGAATTTTCCTGGCTCTTTTCAGGTCGAACTTATCCCGGGTATATTGGTTCCAGGGTATATCCAGTAAAGTTTGTAAATAATTAAACTGCACAGAATATTCTCCCGATGCAGGATTCAATCTTTGAAGTTTGTCCAATTCTTTCTGAAAGGTAGCCTCCACCTCTTTGCTCCATTTCTTTTTGGCGGCCTTCTCCTCCATTTCGCGAATTTCCTGCTCAATGGGACTGGTTCCCAACTCATCCTGAATGGTTTTCATTTGCTGATGCAGCAGATACTCGCGTTGTTGCTGGTCGATATCGAGTTTTACCTTCAGCTGAATATCGTTCTTTATTTCAAGCAGCTGAACCTCGCGTACCAAATGCTCTACAAGCTTCAAGCCTCTTTCTTTTAAATCATCAATTTCTAAAATGCGCTGCTTGTCAGGCGTTTTGATATCGGCATTTGCTCCAATATAATTGATAAGAAAAACAGGGTTTTCGATATTTTTAACGGCAAAAGATGCTTCCTGTGGGATATTGGTAGAATTCCGAATAATTTTAAGCGACAAATCCTTTAATGAACCAATTACTGCTTCAAACTCACGCTTTTTGTCGGTATCGGGCAAAACATCCTCTAAAACAGTTATAGATGCAGAGAAATAGGGATCTTCCGACACTATTCTGTTCCATGCAAAACGTTTCCTCCCCTGGATAATAACCGATGTGGAATTATCAGGCATTTCCAGAATTTTAATGATTTTGGCTACTGTGCCAATGCGGTAAAGATCGCCGGGTGTAGGCTCGTCAATTTTATAGTCGATTTGCGATACAGCACCCAGAAATCCTTTTTTTTTCTGAACGTCGCGAATCAGCTTCATAGATTTTTCCCTGCCAATGGAGATGGGAACAATTACGCCGGGAAATAAAACAGTATTGCGCAATGGCAATATTGGTAATTCGTCGGGGATGGACTCATCGCTCATTTCCAGTTCATCGCCATCTTCTCCAACTATTGGAATAAACTGGGTTTCGGAGTCCATATAATCGCTAAACTCAGCGGGATTTATTTTAATTCTTACTTTGTTGTCCATAAATACGCTATAAATAACTCTCAATACTGCCAAAATGGCGCTATTCGTTCTGTTTAAAGAGCAAGGTGGTTTAAGTCAATTGCTATGCCAAAAAATGAGACTGCTTTTTGGCCGTCAATATTAAATAGTCGGTGCATCCAACCACCAATGTAACATTAAAACAACCTTTAGAACGTTCTAAAGGTGCGGGTTATCTCAAATATGTTTTTCAGAATTTCCTCATCGGCATCGGAAAAAATCACATTTCGGCGTTCCATGGCCTTCCGGGCGGTTTTACAAGCTTCAATGATGCTGTTCAGTTTAAAACCCTGAGCTCCGCCAAGTGCAAACGAAGGAATAAAGTTACGGGGATATCCTGTTCCATGCAAATTACAGGCTACACCCACTACAGTTCCTGAATTAAACATGGTATTGATGCCACAACGTGAATAATCGCCCATGATAAGCCCAAGAAACTGCAATCCGGTTTTCAGAAACCGACATGTTTGGTAATCCCAAAGCTTAACTTCGGCAAAATCGTTTTTAAGATTTGAGGTATTGGTATCGGCACCCAGATTACACCACTCGCCTATTACTGAATCGCCCAGAAATCCATCGTGCCCTTTATTTGAGTAACCTAAAAGCAAGGCATTGTTAAGTTCTCCTCCTACCTTACACCAAGGCCCGAGGGTTGTGCCCCCGTATATTTTTGCACCCATATTTACCTGGGCATGCTCGCACATGGCAAAAGGCCCGCGTATGATACCACCTTCCATAATGACAGCGTCCTTTCCAATGTAAACAGGTCCATCGGCAGGGTTAATCATAACATGCTCAACCAAGGCCCCCGGCTCAATAAATATTTTGCTACTGATGGCCGGATTGGAATGCGCCCCAACAACAGTAACTGTAGAACTAATTGGCTCAGAAGTTTTTTGTTTGGTAATCAACTCAAAATCGTTGCAAATTTCCTTCTTGTTGAGGGCTACCAAATGATGTGGACGCGAGATGATTTCCACAGCATTCTGAAACTCTATTCTCTCTAAAAAATCGAAAGCTCCATCGAATATTGTTTTGCATTGTGGTTGATTGACTCTGGCCACAATGAGTTGTTCGTTAAAGAACAATCCCTGCCCCTTTTCGAGTTGAGTGGTCTGTTTAATTAATTCCAAGTTGGGCAAAACACCTCCAAAAATCAATAAATTATCATTGGTAACCACAAGCGGAAACTTAGCTTGTAAGTAATCTTCGGTTTTAAATGAATAGTGAGCATTGAGCTGTAATGCCCATTTTTCAGCCAGGGTAATAATGCCCAACCTTAAAGCTCCAACCGGACGGGTAAAAGTTAATGGAAGAAGAGTTCGATGAGCTCCGTTGTCAACAAAAACGATATTGCTTATATGACTCATTGCTTTAGGTTTTAAAATCGCGAAGTTTTATTCATTCTTATTGTAACGTTTTAAATACATAATATACGGCAAATAGAAAGTAAATGAAACTTTGTGATTATATTAATGCGGCAAAGCCAAAAAAAAAGCTTCGGATAAACCGAAGCTTTTCTGATTTCGAAAATGAAATCTTATTTTTTTCTGTTATCAAAATGCTTTTGATATCTGTTCATGAACTTATCAACACGTCCGGCTGTGTCAACCAGTTTCATTTTACCGGTGTAGAATGGATGCGAAGAACTTGAAATTTCAAGTTTTACAACAGGATATTCCACGCCATCAATCACTTCAGTTTCGCGAGTATTTACGGTTGAGCGGGTAATAAAAACGTCTCCGTTCGACATATCCCTGAAAGCAACCAAACGATAGTTATTCGGATGAATTCCCTTTTTCATTGTTTTTATATTTTAAATTCTTTTTCCTGACACTCCGGCACTTTCGCTAAGCTTAAATACTTTTTACGACCGTCAACCAGGCATTATTTTCAAAATTGGTTTGCAAAGGTAATTATTATGGTTTACAATGCCAAAGAGTTTTTGTAAAATAAATTCACCAAAAATAAAAATCATTGCTCATCGCCGTTTTT
>CAZFTD010000034.1:0-2051 GCA_964521525.1 uncultured Marinilabiliaceae bacterium
TCTGCTTCGGCTTATCAAAAGCCGGCTTTGTCGGGCCCAATTACTGAATCAACTCCTCTCAACAATCCTTATTGGGATTATTCGCGCAATAAAATTGCCTGCGAGGAACTTTTGATGAAATATTACCGCGAAGATGGGTTTCCTGTTACCATCGTTCGTCCATCCTTAACATACAATACGGTAATTCCTTTGCCCATAGCTGCTTTTAAGGAATATACCACAGTTGACAGGATAAAAAAAGGATTGCCGGTAGTGGTACCAGGCGATGGTACATCATTATGGACAATAACTCATGCGTCCGATTTTGCTGAGGCATTTTATGGCATATCGGGCGATATGCGTTCAATAGGTGAAGCCTTTCATATTACTTCAGATGAAGCCATGCCCTGGAATTACTATTACGAAATGGTTGCAGCGGCATTGGGTGTTCAACCCCATTTGGTTCATATTCCATCTGATTGGTTGGTGCGTTACTCAAAAAAATATAATGGCCCCGATTTGCAAGGCACTTTACTGGGCGACAAATCGCACAGTGCTGTATTCGACAATTCAAAAATTAAGCGGTTTGTGCCGGGTTTCTCAGCTAAAATACCATTTTCACGAGGTATTGCCGATACCATTAAATGGTTTGAGGCTGATATTAGCCGCCAACAAATCAGTGAAACCAATAACCGCTTTTTAGATGAGGTGGTAAGAGATTTTAATAAATTGTTGGAATAGGGTTATCAGGAAAAGATTTATAAATTGGTAAAAGAAGTTGGGTGGCGTTTTTATTGATAATTTATTTTAGTAGTATTTTCTCTAAAAAATGCTATCTTTCAGCTAATAAAAGCAAAGCCTCAGGAGTTTTTTCTGCTCTTTGAGAAGTTAGCACTAAATAACAGGGGTTTTTATGAGTTAAAATCCTGGTAATTAAAGCTCAATAAGCACGGTGAAAAAGCTGTATTTTTTGATTTTGGTTGTATTATCAGGTTGCACTCAAAAAGTAACCAACGATAATGATATACGCAGGAATCAATATGGTAACCCATGCCAGTTGGTAAATTATCATCCTCAGAGATATGTTTGTTACCGGGCCAATGCGCCAATAACCATTGATGGTAAAGCAGATGAATTTGTTTGGCAAATAACACCCTGGAATATTGAGTTTTCTGATGTGTTGGGCGAACAAACTTCAAAATCGGCTTACCTTACACGGGCAAAAATGCTTTGGGATGATGATTACGTTTACATTGCAGCTGAAATGATGGAGCCTCACATCAGGGCTTCGCGCCGGGTGGAAGAACTTTTTTTGGATAATCATTTCTCGGTTTTTATTGATTTTGAAGGCTCTACTCATAACTATCTCGAATTAACTTTTGATGCAGGTGGTTTTTATTATGTAAAAAGATATCCTTCAAATAACAAGGACGGAACATTTTGGTCTGATAGAAAATCAGCCCAGATTGGCAATGCCATCCACCTTGAAGGTTCATTGAATAATCCTTCTGATGAAGACCATTACTGGAGCCTGGAAATAGCCTTGCCAATACATCAGCTTATTGTTGACAGGGATTTCTTAGAACCCGATAAAGGCATTCAATGGCGCATGAATTTTCAACGTACCCAATGGAATGCTACAGTGGTGGATAGTTATTATAAGCAGGTTATTGATTCAGAGTCAGGAATGGTTTACCCTCCCGAACGTTGGGTTTGGTCACCAGTTGGCGATAATAACGTTCACAAGCCTGAGTTGTGGGGATATGTGCAATTCTCAGAAATAAAAGCCGGCGGTGGGCGCGAAGTGTTTGTTTACAACCCCGATGAAGATTTGAAATGGGAATTACGTAACATTTTTTATGCACAACAGCAATTCTATCAGAAAAATGAACGGTATGCCAAACGCTTTGGAGAGTTAAAGCATGTAGGCTTTATTCCAAAAGCTTTGTTGTATAAACCCAAAATGGATGCCAGAGATAATGGTTTTACTGCAAAAGCTCTATCGTTAAAAGGGGAGGCCATTTGGTTCATTAATCAGGATGGATTGGTTTGGCAGGAGCCAGTGAAATAAG
>CAZFTD010000034.1:2151-24474 GCA_964521525.1 uncultured Marinilabiliaceae bacterium
CAAGCAAAGATTAACCATGAGTTTTTTCGTAAGATTTATTGTAAAAATTAAAAGTTTACTTCCCAGACAAAAGATTAGTAATAAGTTGCCATATGGTAGGAAACGTTTTTTTATTACTGTTTTGATTGGCTTTATTTTTGGGGCATCATTCATTATTTTTTCAAATAAGGCAATCAAATATACATCAACCAATCAGTTTTGCATGAGTTGCCATATTCACCCACATGCAGATGATTCTTGGAAAATATCAACCCATTACGACAATAAATCCGGTATAATTGTTAATTGTGTTGAATGTCACTTGCCACCGCCAGGAACAGTCAGGCATTTAAATGCAAAAGTAACTACCGGCATCAGAGATGTTTATGGTAAGTTGTTTAAAGATGAGGCGAAAATAAACTGGGAAGCTAAGCGTCAGCTCTCGAACGCAGTAAAGCATACCTATCAGGAATCGTGCAAAGGGTGTCACCAGAATCTTTTTCCGCGTCAGATTTCAAACGAGGGGTTGCAAGCACATTTATATTACACAAATAATGAATCCGACTTAAACTGTCTGAATTGTCACTTGCATGTTGGCCATTATTCCGAAGATTCGGGACATAAAATGGATTTTGGCTATTTTAAAGCAGAAGCCGAAGCAGCTGAAATTTATTCACAAGCAGCGGTGGTAAAACTATTTGAACAATTCACCGAATATATTCCCGGAACCTCGGTTAAATTTAAAATGTTACCTATTCCTGGCGGTGTTTTTCAGATGGGAAGCCCTGATAATGAGCCCGGTCGTTTATCAAACGAAGGCCCTGTCCGGAAAGTGGAAGTGAGTCCTTTTTTTATGGCTGAAATAGAGGTAACCTGGGATATGTACATGGCATTTTTCAGAGAAACTGCCTCGGAAGGGCGATCGGTGCAACAAACAAAACCTTTTTCGACCGATTTACCTGTTGATGTTGATGCCATATCGGGCCCTACGCCTCCCTGGGGTAACCCTGACCAGGGTTGGGGATTCGGAATTAACCCGGCTATAACCATGACACATCATGCCGCCGAGACTTTCTGTAAATGGCTAAGTGTTAAAACGGGCAAGTCATATCGGTTGCCTACTGAAGCCGAATGGGAATTTGCCGCCAGAGGAGGTACTACCACACCATATTTTTTCCTTGGTAATCCGGCCAAGTACACTCAACGAACTTTTTGGAACCGATTGTTTGGAGCCGATACAACCACAATCAACACGTATGTAATTTATGCAGGAAATAGCCAACAGCGAATTCAATCGCCCGAAATAGTTGCTGCCAATCCGTATGGACTGAAAAATATGTTGGGCAGTGTTTGGGAGTTTTGTTCCGATTTTTATGCGGATGATATATTGCAGCAATATTCAGGTAGCGACATCATTAAAAACCCAACAGGACCATCATTCGGAACAGAGCGCGTTATTAGAGGCGGCTCCTTTAAAAGTGATGCTTTCGATGTGCGTGTAGCGCGAAGGGAGCAAACCAGACATGATGCATGGCTTCAAACCGATCCGCAAATTCCCAAAAGCATTTGGTGGTATTCTGATAATAATGAAGTTGGGTTTAGGGTTGTTTTGTCATGGTCTGAAAATCAATATAAATCACACCTATCTAAAAAATAAATATATGAATTCCATGAAATCGCTTCCTTCCAGACGCAGTTTTCTGAAAGGCGCAACAGCATTAACAGCCCTGGGTGCCATCGGAACCGGAGCTTTCATTCAATCATGCAGCTCCGCAAAGCGCCAAAAAGTAACAACGCCATCATTTCTTGATAAGGCTCCGGATGGTAAACTTTTAAAAGTTGGCCTGATTGGATGCGGTGGACGCGGCACTGGTGCTGCGGTTAATTTTTTAAACGCGGGCCCAAATATCCAAATTGCAGCTTTGGCCGATGTGTTTCAGGATAAAATGGATAATTGCCGAAAACAGCTTAAGGAACAGAATAATGTGGATGTTCCCGATAATATGTGTTTCCTTGGATTTGATGCCTATAAATATGTTTTAGACTCCGATGTGGATGTGGTTATTCTGGCTACACCGCCATTCTTTCGTCCCATGATGTTTGATGCAGCGGTGCGTGCCCGTAAACATGTTTTTATGGAAAAACCGGTAGCTGTTGACCCCGTTGGTGCTAAATCCATAATGGCTTCTGCAAAAATGGCCGAAGCTGCCGGATTAAAAGTTGTTACAGGAACCCAGCGGCATCATCAGCGCGATTATGTTACCACTTACGAGCATATAAAAGCTGGTGCTATTGGCGAAATAACAGGCGCCAATTGTTACTGGAATCAGGGACAATTGTGGTCGGTTAATCGCCAATCTGGATGGACTGATATGGAGGCTATGCTGCGCGATTGGGTTAATTGGACATGGTTATCGGGCGACCACATTGTGGAGCAACATATGCACAATATTGATGTTATAAACTGGTTTAAAGGTGACCATCCGGTTAAAGCTGTGGGCGTTGGTGGCAGAATGCGCCGACCAACCGGCGACCAGTATGATTTTTTTAGTATTGATTTTGTTTATAAAGATGGCATGCACTTACACAGTATGTGTCGGCAAATTGATGGTTGCGCCAATAACGTTTCAGAGTATATCTCAGGAACCAAAGGCTCTTCCAATTGCGCTAATCTTATTCAGGATTTAAAAGGAAATACCATTTGGGAATTTAAGTATGCCGAAGAAGGCGATAACAATAACGGGAAAACAACCGGAATTAAAAATGTTAGTCCGTACGACCAGGAGATTATTGACTTAATCACAGCCATCAGAAAAAACCTGCCGCTTAATGAGGCCGAGCAATGTGCCATTTCAACCATGACAGCCATTATGGGGCGAATAGCCGCTTATACTGGTAAAGAAGTAACCTGGGACGAAATGATGGGCTCCGGTTTAAAACTTGGGCCTGAAACCATTGCCATGGGACCGGTAAACATTAAAGCAGAGATTCCTATACCTGGTGTTTAATCCGATAAAAAGAAGTTATTATGGAAAGAAGAAGTTTTATTGGTTTATCAGCCTTAGGAACAGGCGCATTATTGGCAGGGAGTTGCAGAACTTCTGAACCTAAAGAGCCCCAAAAGGAGACCAAGGCAGTTCTAAAGCTTTCAAGTCAGGAAGGGGTTGCTCCTGGTGAAACCCTAAATGAAAAACTTGATTTTCTGGAGGCCAATGGTTTTACAGGTTTGGAACCGGGTGGCAGAGGTTTGGCCGACCGAGTTACTGAGTTTCAGGATGCATTGCGTAACCGGTCTATACAAATTAGTGCCATTGTGGCTGGTTTTGATGGCTACTTAATAGCACAGGATTCGTCCATCCGTCAACAAGCCATGGACTCGATGAAGCAAATTCTGGAGGCTGCCGGTGCATTAGGCTCAACAGGTCTGATAATGGTGCCGGCTTTTAATCATCAGGCTTCGTTACCACATCATGAGTCGAGAGCAATTCTGATTGAACAGCTTCATGAATTAGGAGAATTTGCCCTCAAACACAATACCTGCATCTTACTTGAACCGCTTAACCGACGCGAAGCTTATTTTCTCAGGCTTTTAGCCGATGCTGCGGCAATGGCCAAAGATTCAGGTAGCGATGGCGTTGGGGTAATGGGCGATTTTTGGCACATGACATGGGAAGAAACCAGTGATATGGGTGCTATTATTTCTGCAGGTAAATATTTGAAGCACATGCATATAGCCAGTCGCGAGCGAAGGAAAATGCCTGGCGAAGATGCCAATGATAATTACGTTGATGGTTTTAAAGCTTTGAAGCATATTGATTATCAGAATTATATTAGTTTAGAATGTGGCAGCGATGGAGAACGTACAGAAACCATTCCGGCAGCCGTTAAATTAATCAAAGAGCAATGGGCGCTGGCCTGATTGTAACTTATTAAAATTGGGTTACTTATAAAGGGGAACAGATATCAGATTCTGTTACCCCTTTTTTGTAAAATAGACATTGTAATACACTTATCATATTAATTCATTCTATCATAAGGAAAAATTGGAAGTTTGTCAAATATAAAAAACGTTAAAAAAATTGGTACGTACAAAATCAACAGTTAAGCTAATTGACCGATTTGATAAATACTAAACCTGATTCCATGAAACGTTTTTTACTTTCTTTAATTGTGCCATTTCTATTTTTTATAGTGGCAAATGGCCAGCAAACCTACACCAATAATATGAATGCCAGTTTGGTGGTAGGGCAGGCTGATTTTACAAGCAACAATACAACTTATAATCAATCTACAACCGTAGGTGCTTCCTACACAGCTGTAAGCCCCGATGGTAAATTGGCCATTGCATTGCAACACAGTGGGGGTTTGTTTCTCTGGAATAACTTACCTACAAACAATGGTGCCCCGGCAGATGTTGTTGTTGGTAATTCTGGATTCTCTGTTGTAGAAGAAGGGTGTACCCAATCGTTAACCCGGGGCATTAATGGCGTAGCTTTCAGTCCCGATGGTCAAAAGCTAATAATTTCAGATACTTATAATCATCGGGTATTAATCTGGAATACTATTCCAACTGCAAACGGCCAACCGGCAGACGTGGTATTGGGACAATCTGATTTTGTTTCAGGCGAAAGCGGTAGTGGTAATAGCAAGTTTAATAAACCAGCAGGAGTGTTTGTTTCGCCCGATGGTAAACTGTTTTTGTCCGACAGAGATAACCATAGGGTTTTAATATGGAATAGCATACCCACAGTTAGTAATACGCCAGCCGATATTGTAGTGGGCCAGCCTGATTTTAATACTGTTACTACCGGAACTGATTTGAATAAAATGAATTCTCCATTTGGATTATGGGTTTCGCCCGATGGAAAGCTTTTGGTTTCTGATGAGCAAAATCACAGGGTTCTGGTATTTAATACTGTGCCTACTTCAAATGGAGCAACTGCCAATGTCGTTTTTGGAAGAACCGGAACGGCTCAAACCGCTGCAAACCGATTAAGACAGCCGGTGGGCGTTACAGTTAGTCCTGACGGCAAGGTGTTTATTGGCGATTTTGCCAATCACAGGGTCCTTATTTTTAATTCAATTCCGGACGTAAATGAGGCTTCAGCTGACTTGGTACTCGGCCAGACTAATTTTACAAACAGGATAGCATTTAACCCATCAGGAAATCCATCGGCTTCAAACATGCGTAATCCGTATAACGTTTCAACCGATATAAATGGTCGGCTTTATTTGGCTGGTCGCGATATGAACAGGGTGATGGTTTTTGGAACACAGCCAGCACAAGCAGCCGATCTTGGGGTTGAAATATCAGGAGCAACAGCTAATGTTTGCAGTGGCAGTCAGGTTACCTTTAAAGTTAAAGTTACCAATAACAGTGCTGTAAATGCTACAGGAGTTATAGTTACTACTGCGCTGCCGGCTTTATTTAATTATTCTTCTCATTTAGAGAGTGGTGGTGTGTATAATGCCACCTCTGGTTACTGGAATATTGGAAATATTAATGCCGGAGAAAGTAAGGAACTTGAACTTTGGGGCGAGGTAAATGTTGTTAATGCTATTTCTTTAAATGCTTATGCCAACGTCGTTCAGTCCAATCAAATGGATAATAATTACTCTAATAATGCAACCTCGGTAAATATAACGGTTCATGGAGGTTCAGCACCAACAGGAGGAGTCTTAAATGGCCCAACCGCATCCTTTTATGGACAAACAGTAACTTATTCATTAGATGGTGTTACCGGTGCTGTCGATTATATTTGGGAGGTTACCGGTGCTGTTTCTGTAGCAGGTTTCGGTAATTCAAGACAGATAACATTTGGGAATCAGCCTGTTCAAATTACTGTGGTGCCGGTAAGTGCCACATGTACCGGCAGATATTTCAGTCGTCAGGTTAGTTTATCGCCCGGCTACCAAAGTCAATGGGTGTTGTTTAATACCGATTTTTCTGATTGGTGCCCCGGTGAATCAAGGGAAGTTGAAATAAAAGTCAAAAACATTGGTGGACTTCAATGGCTGGCATCTCCCGATTTTCAACTGGCATACTGGTGGAACGGACAAAGTATGGCTGATGGTTACAGAATAGATATTCCTCAGAATGTTAATCCCGGAGAGGAAATCACTCTTAAGGCTGTGGTAACTGCCCCAACAACTTCAGGTTCAAATAATTTGAATTTCGATATTGTTAAAATTGGTTGTTGTGCTTTTGCTGATAATAATGGAGAGTGTGGCCCGGATAATATTCAATTTAGTTCTCCTGATCTTAAAATTTTAAATGATCAATTAGCACCTACTCCTGATATTGCTGTGCTTCCAACCATATCGGGCGAGTGTTCAGTAACAGTATCCACAGTACCCACTGCTACGGATAATTGTGCAGGTCAGATAACCGCAACCACCACCGATGCGTTGACATATACCACGCAGGGCACTTATACCATTACCTGGAAGTACGATGATGGGCATGGAAACATCTCTACCCAGCAGCAAACAGTAGAGGTAAAAGATGTAACTGCTCCGGTGCCTAACGTTGCAGTGCTTCCAACCATATCGGGCGAGTGTTCTGTAACAATAGCCACAGCACCAACCGCCACCGATAATTGTGCTGGTCAGGTTACCGGAACCACTACCGATGCGTTAACCTACACCACTCAGGGCACTTATACCATCAATTGGAAATACGATGACGGCAATGGAAATACATCCACCCAGCAACAAACTGTTGAGATAAAAGATTTAACCGCTCCGGTTGTAATTAGTAGTCCTTCTGATATTACTGTGCCAGTCAATAATACAGCATGTAGCGCAGTGGTTTCATGGAGCGAACCAATTGTTACTGATAATTGCAGTGCTATGTTAACAATTGAGAAATCGCATGTTTCAGGACAAGTTTTCCCATTGGGTACAACCTTGGTAACATACACCTTTAAGGATGGTAATGGAAACTCTTCAAGTTGTTCATTTAATGTAATAGTTACTAATAATTTTGATGTTATAGCTCAGATTAATCATGTTACCTGTTTTGGAGCTCAGGATGGTTCAATTGTACTTACACCAATTGGAGGTCAGACACCATACAGCTATCATTGGGATAATGGATTTGGTGTATCAAAAGATTTAACCGAATTAAATGGAGGAACTTACTCTGTAATTGCAACCGATGCGTTTGGTTGTGTTGTTGAAAAAAACTATGTTGTTAATGAGCCTGATGCCATTAACGTTGCAGTTACAATGGAAGGCAATGTGCTTAAGGCGGCTAATACTTCAGCTGATGATTATCAATGGATTCGGGTAGATCAGGGTAATGCATTTATTCCAATGGCTAATCAGTGTGAATATTTGGCTTCTGCAACTGGTGTTTATGCAGTTATAATTACCCAGGGAAGTTGTTCAGCCATATCAAACGATATTGAGGTTATCACTTCCGGAACCTTCAAAGGCATGGAAAACCAATCTGTATCAGTTTATCCAAATCCAAACCAAGGTAAGTTTGTTTTGGATTTTGGAAAAGAGATAACCAATGGTAAAGTTCGTATATCAGACCTGAACGGAATGCTTGTTTTCGAAAAAGTAAATGTTGATGGATACACCCTTAATGTAAATATTTCGGAAAAACTATCGGGGTTGTATATTGTAGAAGTTGTTGAAAACAATCATGTTAATATAATTAAGATTGTAAAGCAATAAAGAATAGTTTGTTAAGTTTTTTTAAAGCGGATGAGCATGAAAGCTTGTCCGCTTTTTTTGTATAAAAACGAAAGGGCCCAGATGTTTGAAGATAACTGGCAAACCGAACGCACTTTCCGGGCTTCCCGCTCTTTCCGCGTTTCCATTAACAATAAATATGGGTCGGTAATGGTTTCAACGTGGGATATAGATTCGGTAAAAATCTCTGTAACCCGCCGTGTTTCTGAAAAATCGGCCGATAGGTTAAAGCGGATGGTTAAAAGTATCGACATTCGCTTCAGGGAAGGCCGGAGACAGGTTTGAGCGGAAACTTTTGTTGGGAGTCGCCATACAACATTTATTCAGGATGTTAGAGAGGCTGGTAATTTTTCGTCGGCAACAACCCGAACCAAAATCGATTTCCAGATTATGGTTCCGCCACATGTGTTTATGTGTATGCCGTTCAAATTGAAACACGTCCCAAAGATCCAATTTTCTCGGGACCGCCAGCCAATGTACGGGGAAATATCAGCATCTCCATTTTATAAATTATCTGTCCAAAAGTGGTTTGTCGCGATAGCCATGCCGCCCGAATACCAAATTTAACCCAACCATCAGTGTTACGTCTTTTAATCGTTCCGATATGATGAAATTATCTTCATCAACTTCAACTTTTGAGTACCGCAAAGGGATGTGGTCGGTAAGCATATAAAATTGTAGCGGGCCTGCCAGAAACGAAAGTCCAAGTCCCATGTGGGTGTTGCCTTTGATGCGTTGACTCAGATTGAGGTTGAGTGCCACAAAACTATAAGGTTGAAGGTTGGCCGACAGGCTGAAATCTTGTCGGAAATTGTGTTTCTGAAAAGTGCTTCTCGACAGTAGTCCCAACGAAACAGCATGGTTTAAATGATAGGACGAGCCCAGATAAAAAGAAGGTGTTAAGCCGGTAATAAATGTTTTATGGTCGGTAGTGTAGGTAATAACTGTTTTCAGCGAGTCTAAAATATCTTCAAATGCCTGGTCAATATTGTCTTTATTGGAGGCATCAACGCTTACTCCATCAAATAAATAACTGCCTTTAAACGATAAATTGTTCAAATCGCGACGCCAGTTGATAAAACCAAGATTATTAATAGCTGCCGAAAAGGTCCACCGCCCATCGTATTTATAAACAGCGCCCAAATCGGCAGCCAAACCCGGATTGGAGAACGAAGTTCCGTACCTTTTAATATAATCTTTATCTTTCAAATCCTTTTCTTCAATGTCGTCGGGAAATTCGCCTTGAGTATAGGTTACATTTATGGGCAGCGACGAATAAATGGTTCCATTTCCAATTATTTCCCACTGTTGGCGGTTTGTATAAAGGCTAAAGTGGCTGATATCAGTCGATAATGCCACCTGCCCGAAAAGCGGTTTTAAGTTGGCACCTATGGTAAGTTTATTGGTTAATTCGTGGCTGTATCCTAACGATATTTGTTTGTAGGCCATTGCTTTCTGGCGCAATGTTGAAAAGTTAAAATGGCTGTTGTCGGGGAATCCTTTATCCATTATTCTGAACATATCGACAGGAATTACAGATTGAAAAACAACTCGCTCCGAAACTGAAAAGGAGAAATAACCTTTGCCGGTTCTAAAACCAAAACTAAAAAGATTGACATCGGTATATTGGTTCATGTTACTGCTTGAACCAAGAACTCTGTAAAGCTTGTTGTAGTTGAAATTTTCAGAATCAAGGGTTACCCAATCGTTGCCCGATTTCTGAAAAACATCTTTAAAGGCCAAATTGCTCTGAAAAACCTGATTAACAGATGTTAAAGCATAAAATCGGTTGGCCCGTGGTTGCATGGCCGGGTTAATCTGACTAATCTGCGGTATTGTCTCCATAAAATAAAGCGCCATCGGGTTTTGGCTGTGAACCGCTATGGCTATGGCGGCAAAGCAACCAGTGATGAATAATCGGATGATATGTTGAAAAGTCATAGTATTCAGGATTTACGATGGTTAAGGAAGCCGGGTTTTTATGAGTATGGAGATGTTGGCATCGAGTGACGACTGGTCGAAAATTTTCACAAAGGGCTGACCGTTATTGTAAGATGTGGCTTTGGTTTCCAGTATTATAGTTTTGGCATTTTCGCTTATAAAGCGTTTAATCTGAGCATTGTTAACACCAACAACAAATTCGGTATGCTCTGCCTTGGTCACTTTATCGTTAGTGTCGGGAATACCTGATTTTATTACGCTTTTATTATCGCCAAACAAAACTTCGATGGTGGTTCCGTTTTCATCTTCCACCCAGGCATTGGCAACCATACTGAAAGGGAATTTGTTAAAGAAATCGAAGTAAATTTCCATAAGCTCTACTTTTTCAATTTCTTCTTTATCGCTTCCAATCATATCATTAAAGTCAAAATCGATGGTGTCGGTGCGGGCATAACGTTCGGTACGGAACCAAAAAGGTAATTTTAAAACCAAATCGGTTTGCAGCCGGGTTTCGGTACCCATAAAATTTGGCGTAACTTCGCCATGGGGGTTCGACCAGGCCGTAATGTCGCACAGCAACTTGTCGGGATATTTATTGCCAACGGTAAGAATGTTCGAATTATTACGGTTAATATTGTATAAGCCGGTTCCGGTAATAATTGGATTGGCAAACACAGCTGTAGTAACATCCATATCAACGAAATCGGTTCCGTTAATTTCCAGCCTGTCAATATTGGCTGGTTCTTCTTCTTTAAAAAGCCTGATGTTATCAGTTTTCACCTGAAACGGGGCACCAATGGGGTTGCGCGCTACTATGTCGAGTTTCAAATCGGCAAATTCTATCTCATCAATCAATTCAAGGTCGTTGAATAACGTAAACGTTAATGAGGCATTTAGTCGCTGCGATTGTTTCTGCCCAAAGTAGCCAAATGTGAGTTCAGGTATAATACTGGTTAACGATACTGCAACACCGGCGTTGCCCGGGGTGTCTCCCGCATTTACAGGTGTAAGGTCAATAGTAGTGGTAAATGTTATATAACTTGAACCGGCTTCCTGATTGAATTTAATTCGTTTGTTTGCCAACGGCTCAGAAATGTTGAAAATTCTTTGGGTGGGCGTTACATTAAAACTTCTTTGATAGGTAGTAGCACCTGTAAAAACTTCGGGAATGCTGATGGTTATGGTTCCGTTTACGCTTGTTGGGGCTGTTAAAGTGTATTGAAGCTGTCCGTTGGCTATTCGTAAACTATCGTAGCGCACATCGGCAGAGGGGTTAAATTTAATTTTTTGCTGATAAACCAAAGGACCATTGGTTTTAACAGTTGGAAAACTGAAAGCATTGGCATAATCATTAATCTCAACCAGATTTTCCCATTCAAGGAACACCTCTTCGGTGTACGACATCGATATTAAGCCATCGGGCCCAACCAGAAACTCTTCATCAGCGTATTCAGCTTCAAGCCAATCAATGGCTGTAATGTTGAATCTTGCAAAGGGACCGGCAAATTCAATTTTTCGTTTATTGGTATTGTTATCAAAATCCAAAACAATATCGTTTTCTTTACATCCCAACGATGAAAAAATCAGGATGCCAATAGCTATTGTTATGATGGTTTTCGCGCTCATTTTTTCAGTTTTAAATTAAAACATTGCCTTAACGATTCAGTCCTGATTTTAATAATCAATCGAGTACTTCAATTTCTACACGCCGGTTGGCAGCTCTTCCTTCAGCTGTTTCGTTGGGCGCAATTGGCCGGTCGAAACCGTAGCCTTCAAAGTCAACCCTGTCGCCCGAAATGCCTTGCGATACTAAATAGTTTTTTACCGACAAAGCTCTGCTTCGCGAAAGCCGTTTGTTTACTGCTGCTGAACCCACATTATCGGTATGACCCGATACTTCTATGCGCACATGTGGGTTTTCGCGCAAAAGGTTAACCAATTTATTCAGTTCCCCATACGACTCGGCCCTCAAAGTGGCATTCCCGGTGTTGAATAAAATATTCGCAATAACAATACGGGCGCCTGTTTTAATTTTCTGAAGGTCGAAATTTTTCACCATCAGTATGGAATCGGGGTGAAAATGTAAATTCATATTTTGAAAGAAGTACCCTTCAGCAGTCACCTCAAGCAAAAATGGCCCGGTGTTATCGAAGGTCATTTCATATTTACCGGTTTCGGATTCTGCCCTGACCGATTGCAGAGGCATTTGGTTGTTTGGTTGATACGCCCTGACCAGTGCCGGTAAATGGTTCTTGGTTTGTTCTTCACGCACCACGCCTGTTATGGTGTAGGTGCTGATGCTGCGTGTAAGTGCAATGTTTTTTTCGCCACTTGATTTTTGTTCGTTGCGCAACATCAGATTCTCTTTATGCCGAAAGAAATCCGGGGCAGTAACTTCCATAACCAGGTTGGTTTTGTCTTCAAAAGTGATGGAGTAAAAACCGGTTTGGGCATTGGAAACAACCCTGTAAATTACAGTGTCTTTATTTAAAGGCTTGAACAACAGTTCTGCCTGAACCGGAGTGCCCGATTTTTCATTGCTGATAGTACCCCATAAAGTATATGGAAATAGTAATTTTTCAAGGGCAAAATTGCGCGATACTTTACTGTGCCGCTCTTTTGGGCTTTCAAAAGCTTCGGTTAAAGAGCGATAACCGGGTGCATGGGCCTGAATGTAAAAGTCGCCTCCATCGTCCATGTTCAGGATGTATTTTAAAGCCAGTGTATCCACATAGGCCGACCCAGCCGGTAACTGGTCGGTGTTGCTGTACAATGTAACCATAGCTGGTAACACTCGTCCTGTAGCTTTATCGGTTACAATTCCCGATAACTCGAAAGGTATTCGCGGGTCTTTTTTTATCAGATAAATATCGAGTCCGCCAAAACCTCCCTGTCGTTTGGTGGCAAACAACGCCAGCATTGAATTGGCAGTTGGGTGGTAAAATAACTCATCGCCCGGACTATTAATTGGATAACCCATATTAATTGGTTTGCTCCATTTTCCGGTTTCATCCTTTTCAACTCTGTAAATATCGAAACCTCCCATTCCGGGATGTCCATTGGATGAGAAATACAGGGTTTGGCCATCAGGAGTAACAAACACAGCTTCTTCATCGCCGGTTGAATTGATGGTTGGCCCCATGTTTCGTGGTTTTGTAAAACGCTTGTCACCTTTTCTCTGAACATGCCAGATGTCTTTTCCACCAAAACCGTTGCGCCGTTTCGAAACAAAATAGGCATCACCGGTGTCGCTAACTGTTAAAGTGGTTTCCTGGTATGCTTTTGTGTTCACCTTGCCTTTTATACGGCTTTTTTTTCTGATTTTCCCTTTTTCAATTATGGCCGAGCGGATATTGCCATTTTTATTTTTGCCTTTATAGTAAAAGAGTATATTTTTGCTGTTATAAGCACCTGAAACGCTCCTGTTTTTTGAACCGCTCAGTTTAACCACCTCTAAAGCTTCCGATGGATTATTATCGCCATTCCAGGTGGCATAAAATATTCGTTCTTTAAATTCTGAAGGGCCGGCACCTTTTTGCAAATCTTTGTTGGGACGGCGTGAGGTGAAGAAAATTAAAGAGTCCTTTATAAGTTGAACGGCTGCATAATCGTCGTAATAACTGTTTACATTCGGGCCCATGTTAATAATAAAAACAGGAACCGAGTCTCTGATAGCATTTTCGGCAAACTCACATTCGAGTGTGAGTTGTCTTATTTCATCTGCAACACGTATTTGTTGTGACAAAGGAAGGGCCAGAATATAGGTTTTAAAAGCTTCTTTGGCGTGGGTGTACATCAGGTTTTGCTGGTACGCCTTTCCAAGTTGGTAGTAATAATCAGAAGTTGTTTTCGGGTCGGTAATCAAAAAATAGTCCAGCGCCTTTTTAGGATTAGTGCCATACAACGAACTTACTCCAATTTTGTAATTTAGTGGTGAGTGGTTTTGTGTGTATTGATAAAGTTTTAAATAATAGGAGAGTGCTTCGTCGTAGATTTTTTTGCTGTAATAATAATCGCCACGCTTAAGATTTCCTAAGGCTATTCTTTTATTCCCGATTTTAAACACGATATGTTTTTTATCGATAACAGGGTTTTGCTGGCTAAAAGCCGGTAGCGACAACCAGAAAAATATTAAAATACCCGGTATATATAGTTTCATGCTGATTAGGTTTGGTAATGAAATGTACAGATAATACTGATTCAGATTGAATTAATGTGATAAAATTATAGAAGTTTTTGATGAAATTCCAGTAATCATGCGTTGCTAATTTAAATCATTATCAAATAGCCATAAGTAGAGAGGGGCTGAGAGCTGGGGGCATAGGGCATAGGGTATAGGACATAGGGTATAGGGGATAGTGGTAAGAGCTAAAAGCTAAGAACTAAGAACTAATAACTAAGACCTAAGACCTAAGACCTAACCTATGTAAGCTCAATTGTTATCATAAAGGTTTTTAATCTATCTTTGTTGAGGGAAAATGTGTTATCTATACATGGCCTCATTGCCTGTTCGTCAGTATCTTAAGCAACGTAATTGCTATTTCAACAGGCGTTTGCTATATTAAATTCTATTCAGATGAAATTTGAAAAATACAATCTTATACCTCAATTAAAGAATAATCTGGAGCGACTTGGTTTTAAAAGGCCAACCGATATTCAATACAAATGTATTCCCCCTGTTTTACGCGGTGAAGACGTTTTGGCCATTGCCCAAACGGGAACGGGTAAAACAGCTGCATTTGCCATACCCATTATACAGCTTTTATCTACCAGACGTATTTTTCATGAAGCCTACTCGGTACGATGCCTGGTTATGGTGCCCACCCACGAATTGGCCATTCAGGTGGCCGGTGTTTTCAACGAATTGGTAAGTGGCATTGGCTTGCAGGTACTCGGTTTGTTTGGTGGGGTTGAGCAGGCCCCTCAAATTGAACGACTAAAGAAAGGTGTTGATGTTTTGGTGGCCACACCCGGTCGCATGTTCGATTTGGCCAGCCAGGGTTTTTTATCTTTTAAAGAAGTTGAAATATTGGTTCTCGATGAGGCCGACCACATGCTTGAACTTGGTTTTATTGCTGATATGCAGCAGCTGGTAAAACGAATTCCACGGAAACGACAAACCTTGTTTTTTTCGGCTACTATTAACAAAAACATTAAGGATTTGGCTTACGGCTTGGTACAACATGCTGTTCGGATACAAATTTCACCCAAAGATCGGGTGTCAAAAAATATCGAACACTCTGTGGCCTATGTGGAAATGGACCATAAACGGTTTTTTCTGGAACATATTATTAGAGAGCATTCTGATAGCAAAATCCTGGTTTTTGTGCGTACAAAAGTGCGTGCCGAAAGAGTTGCCAAAGCGCTGGAACGGGTTGGCCTTGAAAGTATGACCATACATAGCGACAAAGACCAGAAAGAGCGTAATCTGGTGATGAACCGTTTTAAGGATGGAACTTGCAAAGTGTTAATTGCTACCGATGTGAGTGCTCGTGGCATCGATATTCCCAATGTTGAATACGTTGTAAATTATGATTTGCCCGATGTGCCTGAAAACTATGTGCACCGTGTGGGGCGAACGGGTCGTGGCGTTCAAAGAGGTACAGCTATTTCGTTCTGCAGCAGCGAAGAAAAAGAAACATTAGAAACCATTGAAACATTTCTGGATAAACCGATTACTGTGCTGACAATTCGCCGCGATGAATATGAGGCTACCATTGATTTTTCGCCTGCCGCCAAGCATGACTGGCAATCGCTGATTAACGAGCAACTCGAATTGGAACAACAACCGAAGGTCAAGAAGGGTAAAAAGAAATAGATGACAAGTGAACGATAAAAAGTGAGAAGTTTTTAGTTTTTAGTTCAAAGTTTTTAGTGGCTTGCAGGTCAATATTTTGGGTGCGCTTAAAATGCCAGCCAACCGTTATGTAAATACCTTTAAACGCCACTGCTTATTCTATTGTAGTAACCTGATAACAGCTGTAATGACCAGATATAGGGCAAATCCTACCAGAAATGTACCACAAACGGCTATGAGTGTTCTGTAAACCTTGTCGGTGAACAATTTTTTGCCTTTACTCACTGCCATAGATATGGCTGTATACCACAAAAAATCGCCGGCAATATGACCGGTAAAAAAGAACACAATGCCCCATATTCCAAAAGCCTGAGCATACACAATGTAGCCAATTCCAATGGTTGCCCACCATATAATCCAATACGGATTAGCCAAACTCATTAGTGCGCCTGTCAACAGTAAATTGTTTGATTTTTTATCAGTCTTTTCAACTTCAACCGACAATTTTGGAATAGAGCGAAACATCCCCCAGGCCATCCAAAACATAATGGCTCCACCAGCCAGGGCAACTATCAGAAAAAAAAAGTCGTGTTTTAGTACAGGGCCTAATCCGAGCAAAAGACCAACAATAAGCAACAGCTCAAGCAGTGCATGACCTGCAATCAATAATGGCCCTGCCATAGGCCCTTTTTGGGTGCTTTCGCTAATGGTTACCGTTAGTAAAGGACCCGGCATCATAGCACCCGAAAGCGCTATTATGGTGGAGGTTATAAAAATTGTAAAGAGTGAAAACATAATTATTTGAATTAGAGCTTTATTGTTTTTTTGCTATACCACTTCATAACAATCTATTCGTTAAGCCATTTTTTTACAGGCCAGTCCAGACACAATCCATGCATATAATTATAAGTTGCTTTGCGCAAGGCATTGCCAAGTTTGTCGATGTTAATCTTTTGATTGTCAGTGAAATAAATTTCATTATTGGCAAATGAGCCTGTTTGGTTGGGCAGTTTTTCTGCACCATACAATTCAGGGTTAAAGCCCGATGGACTATGCACCGTCATGGCGTACCGATGCCAGAATGCCGATTGAATAATACCTTCTTCAAACATCTGACGAACAGTTTCAAGGCCTTCCAATGTTTCTTTCTGCGTTTGAGTTGGAAAACCATACATGAGGTAGGCATGAACCATAATGCCGTTTTGCGATAAATTCCTTGCTGTTTCAAAAGCCTGTTCAATGGTAACACCTTTGTTAATCAATTTTAATAGTCGGTTTGATGCCACCTCTATGCCACCTGAAACTGCTATACAGCCTGCCCGTGCCATTAACTGGCATAATTCGGCTGTAAAGGTTTTTTCAAACCTGATATTTGTCCACCAACTGATAACAATTTTACGGCGGATGATTTCTTCCGATAACTCTCGTAACAAGCGGGGAGGAGCTGCTTCGTCGGTAAAATGGAAGCCCCTGGTGCCTGTTTGTTGCATAACGGTTTCAATATAATCGCAAAGTTGATTGGCGGTTAACGCTTCGTAGCAACCAATGTAAGGCAATGAAGTATCGCAAAAAGCGCATTTGCCCCAGTAACAACCATGCGCCAGTGTCATTTTATTCCATCGACCATCGCTCCATAATTTATGCATGGGGTTGGCAACTTCAATAACCGAAATGTATTGGTCGAGCGTTAAATCGGAATAATCGGGTGCAGGAATTTGTTTAAACGGAATAGCATGATGTGGCTTAGCAGGCACAAATTCCACTTTAC
Source organism: uncultured Marinilabiliaceae bacterium (assembly GCA_964521525.1). GTDB lineage: Bacteria > Bacteroidota > Bacteroidia > Bacteroidales > Marinilabiliaceae > CALEUX01. The sequence continues at coordinate 19,341 of CAZFTD010000034.1, forward strand.
CATTACTGTTTCTGAAATAGGTTTGGCAAAAATCAGATGTTTTTTTACCTGTCAGGTGATTGATTAATGCCTTTAAAGATGGTTCCCCATCATCGAGCAAAATGTAATGAACAAAATCGAAAACCCGTGCATCGGTTAATTGGCGTAATTCAGTATTAACATAACCACCACCCCAAACAATAGTTGTATTCGGATAATGGCTAATAATATAGCGACTGCAAACAAAAGCCCCCATTAAATTGCCCGGGAAAGGGATGGAGAAACAAACCATTTCGGGATTGAAGGCTTTTATTTTTTTATCTAAAAGTTGCAGAAGCCACTCATCCAGCAACGAAAGTGGTTGACTGAGCGCCTTTAAAAGCGGGTCGAGTTGAGGCAATCGGATACATAGATGTTCGGCATAACGACTTAGCTCAAAATGCGGTGTGATGGTTTCTTTTATAAAGTCAGCCAAATCTTCAATATAAAGCGTGGCCATGTGGCGTGCCATTTCGGTATTTCCTAAGGTTCCAAACGCCCAATGCGGATCGGCCATATTGTTGAAACGTTCTCCCCTCGGCAGCCAGTCGATATTACAAATTCGGGTTGTCAAAGAATAATCTTTCCCCTGAAGAAACTGCATCACGGCATCAATAGTGTCGATGTATTGTTGTTGATTGGCAACCACCTGACGTGCCTGACGTGTTGTTTTCCTGTTTATGTTCACTTCTTTAAACAATGTTTGCAATCCATTGGAAGAGAATATCATGTTTACCAATTCAATACCTAAATCGGCCTGCATAACCTGATGACCTTCAGAAACCAGAAAACTCTTTAAATAGGGCGTTGCCGGGTATGGCGTGTTTAACTGTGTAAGAGGCGGTGTTAGCAGGAGGATTTTCATAAACCATTGGTGTTGCATGTTTTGCAAACATAAGAATTTTAAAATTTTAAGTGAGCGTTTAAAATTAGTTTTCTAAATCTACTCTGACAGATTACGATATTTTTAAGGTTGCTTTGTAAAACAACCATGCTTTAAATTTAATTATAGATAGCTAACCCCAACGGGGCGACAACATCAACATGGGGCAACGCCCTATGAAAATGTATATAATTAAAAAAAATAAATGAAGCTTTAATGGTTGGTGTCAATTGGGAAGATTTTTATATATTTGCACCTCGAAAAAAGGGGTCCGGTAGCTCAGCTGGATAGAGCAACAGCCTTCTAAGCTGTGGGTCACAGGTTCGAATCCTGTCCGGATCACAAAAAGGCCACCTGTTTGGGTGGCTTTTTTGTTGGTAATATATAACTACTAATTCTTTTAATTTCTTCTTCACTTCACCGGATAGGCGCCCACGTAAGGTTTTTGTTTTGAGCTTAATTTCAGAATGTTGCTAATGTTTGCCGGTAACCTCGAGGCTGACCTGTTTCCAGGAAATCCTGGCAGTAGTTCGTAACTACCTGTATATTTTCCACGGAACAGAGGAATTTGACCATATTGGTATCCAACACCGGCTGATTCGAATTGTGGATGCAGATTACGAAGTTCTGTTAAGTTATTCAGGTAAAGATGGCATTCTTCATTTTGCACCGGGCTCCATAGGATAAGTGGCGCTGAACTATTTGGATTTTGCACATAAACGTTGTTGTTCATTTGTTTAAGCTGTGGCTGCGTTAAGTCTTTGCATAAACTTGGTGTTTGCCATACATAGAGCAATGGTCGGTTGTAACGGTAGTCGGAGGTTAGAAGGTTATTAACCAATACATGGTTGTAACGCTTATCAACATCGGGGCCCGAGGCCGGGTGCCAGCCAAAATGGTCACCAACCGCACTGCGAGGTGTACGGGCTATGGTTACGGTGCTGTTGATAAGGGTGTTTTGGTATATTTCAACGCCTGAACTGTTGAGAACGAAAATACCCTGATCGCAGTTAACAAAAACATTACCAGCAACAATGGCGTTTTTGGATATCTCGAAGAAAAATCCATTGTCGCTGGGCCATGGTTGCGTTTTGTCGAACTGTCGTTTAATATTACCCACGTTTTCAACCCAGTTATTGGTAAAAACGCCATCCACATTGCCCACATCGTACCATATTCCGTTGGAGTTTGGTAAGTCAATAACAAGATTATCGTTGCAGGTAACCCGGTAACACTGATTAAATATTTTAACTGCCGCCGGGTAATAACCGGTGATGTTCTCGATGTTGTTGCGGGTGAAAATATTTCTTTCGAGGAGCACATCGCTTGAGCTTAATATAAAGACGCCCTCGGTGCTGGTGTCGCTTACCTTGCAATTGCGAATGGTTAAATTATCACCTCTGAAATATCCACCCACACGTGAGCAATATGATATGGTAACATGTTCGAGTGTAGTGCCTGTTACCCGTTTGCCATGTTCTTTTTCGGGCGAAACCCATTCGGGGTTAGTGCCATCGAACTCAAATGCCCGGTAGGCATATTGCGTAAAAGTAATGCCGCGGATAACCGGTCCCTTTCCATCGGATGGAATGCCACGCAACTCTCCATCAACCCGGTGAATAGCCACATTGAAAGCGGTAATTTCAATGGTGTGCTTGGTTGGGTCAACACCAATATAAACCTCTTTATTAACCTGATCGACGTAAAAGGTGTTTTCGTCCACATCGCCTTCCCAGCCAACCGATTGAAGAAACCGGCCATCGGCAAACACCATGTCGTTATCGAACCGGTGTAAAGGTGTTGTTGGCCCAAAGCGGTGACGTCGCCACCACGATTCAGGTGGCATGGGGAATAAATGTTCCCATTTTGTAACCCAAAGATTGTTGCCCAGGTCAGTCCAGTTTTCAGCAACGTAGGTGCCTTTTAATACGGGTTGTTCATCGGCATAAGGCTGCATAGTGATACCCTGGTTCAGTAGCAGGTTTCCTGTGCGGTAAATGCCTCCACGAAGGATAATGGCATCGCCGGAGCGTGCTTTATCAAATGCCGATTCGATGGTTGTGGGGTCTGAAAGCGAAGTTCCGGTGGCATCTGAATTTCCGTTAGGTGCTACGTAATAAATTTTACCTGCAACCTTTGGTATTTGGTAGATTTGAGGAACAGGGCCATAGGGGCCACCTGAAGGTTGGGCCAACATTGTGATTGAACAGATAAAAAATACAATAATCGTCATCGTACTTTTTACTGCCCGATTGGCTTTAAAATCATGGTTTGTGCTCATTGAATTATTGTTTGGTTTATACTGAATTAAATGCCCTTTAAATTGTTTTTAATTGAATAAAATAAAAGTTTACAGCATAGCTAACAAGGAATATGAATTCTGGTTGTTTGGCAATGCTAAACGGGCTGTAATAATTGACGGTTTTGGGGTTAAGGAAAACAGACTGTTTTGTTCTGTTCTGTTTGCGATGTTAAAATACACCAATTTGGTGATTATTGCAAGAGGGGAGGAAGAATTGAAATTAACAAGAATTAGTTTCGAAGCTGGTTATTTTTTTCTTACGCATTCAACAAGTGTTTCGGTTTGTCAGGAAATATGCGTATACAATTAATTAATAAACAGACTATTTGGAAAGTTGTAATTGTATAAATTATTATTATTGCCTTTTTTGCCGGCAAACAAGTATGTCTATCTCATGTTTGCCGGCAGTAAAATGTTTGTACTAATAAGGGTTTTCTTAAAAATAAAAACAACATTTATATAGCTTGTCCTTAGTTATTTTTCTTTAAAACCATTGCCTGATAAGGTTTGCCGGGTAATTCAATAATGTCTTCTTTTTTTATTAATTGGTCAAGCTTAGTTGTTTTTCCGGTACGTGTATCTATAATTTCCACATTGAAGCTAATACCTTCAGGAATTTCCGAAAACTTCCAGAATTTATTCTGGTATTCTCCGAAATAATAAATATGATAATTATTGCCGGCACTGGCAAAAATATTGTCGAGGCGCCAATCAAATATAAGCAAAGGCCTAATTGGTTCAGGAGCTTCTTCAATTACTTTTTTAAGAGTGTGTAGTTGTTGGTGCGACAAGCCAATAAATTCACCTCCTTTATCGAAAAAGCTAAATCCGAGTGAAGGGTTTATAATGGCTTCGCCATGGGTTGCAAATGTTCCGTTTACAGTCATTAACCAAAATCTGTGCGTAATTACATCACCGTTAAGCGAAACGGTGCGGTCGTAGCCATATCCCTCGTAACAAAATTCATCAAAAATAACTGGTTTTTGAATTTTTGTCCTTGTGGGTTTGCCAAGCCACCATGCTTCGCCTTGTATGCTGGCATGGGTTATCCAGGGCTTTGTATGATCGTACCAGATGGCTGCATTATGATGGGAGCGCAAGTGGTTGTAAGGGTCGTTTTTTTGAAGGTAGCTGAATATCTCGTCCCATAATTCCATCGAAAAATTGGTTAACAGGTCGAACTCGTTGGTAGTCCACCAAACATTTCGATAGGCTGAAAAACGAGCAATGATATAATCGAGATAATTGAAAACTTGTTCCCTGGTCATTAAATTCATATTAACTGTGTTAATGTCGTAGGGATGCATAAATATTAAATCGGCTTGTATTCCAAGTTCCAGAAGCTTTTCAATACCTTTTTCGAAAGTGGCAAAGTATTGAGGATTTATTTTGTTAAAGTTAACCTGATTATTTTCGGTTTCAAACGGGTATATTTTCGAATCTTTCCCTCCAACTACAGGGCCTATAATTTTAAAACGAACCTTGTTAAATGGAGAATTTTTTAGTGCTGCAAAGGTTTTTTCCTGATTTTCAGAATCGGTTTCCATTATACGATAAGCAGTTGTGCCTATTGGATGAAATAAAGTGCCATCGGCATATGAAAAATAGAATGTGTCTTTAACTGCAACAGGTCCATGATTGTTTCCCGTAGAAGCAATACACTCAAAACCACCTGATTTAGCAAACTTTTTATCATTGCTAAAGGTTTGGTATTTCCAAATTCCTTGTTTGTGAGGCATAAACCTCACCTTATAACTACCGTCACCATTGTAAAAGCCATTTATCTTCACCGAGTCGTTTTGATGAATAAAAACAGCCGTCAAACTAATGTTATCATCAAATGCTCCTTTTTGTTTACTCTGAAATGTTAGTTCAAAAAGCCCCCATTGCTCAATTTTAATATGGGTTGCAGTTGATGAAAAAGATAAAGC
>CAZFTD010000035.1:0-24381 GCA_964521525.1 uncultured Marinilabiliaceae bacterium
GGGCCTGCCTCCATTGAAGTGGATGGAAGACGTATTGAATCAAATTCACTAACCATTGAAGTTATTCAGGGCGATGCTGCCTCGCAACAACAACAACAACAAAACAATCAGGGAGTTACCGATAATGCCGCATTGTCGGATGAAGATATTTTTATAACCATGACTGCCAATAAAACGGAAGTTTACCAGGACGAACCCGTTTTAATAACCACCCGCATTTATACCAGAGTTAATCTGGAAGGTATCTCCGACATTAAGAATCCCGAGCTCAGAAATTTTGTAGTTGAAGAATTGGACGCTCAATCAGGTAATATTCAATGGAACATTCAGAATATTAATGGAAAAACTTACCGAACAGGGGTTTTCAGTCAGCGGGTTATTTACCCACAAACTTCTGGAAAGCTATTTATTGAACCAACTTCCATTGAGTTTCTTTTACGCCAACGTTCGGCACGGCAGTCGCAAAGTATTTTTGATGACTTTTTTGATTCGTACCGTACTGTTAAAAGGCGAGCCACATCAAAAGGTATCAACCTGAATGTAAAACCATTGCCCTCACCTGTTCCACCATCGTTTTCGGGAATTGTTGGCGATGTTACTTTAAATGTAACTGCATCTAAAACAACTGCTGGAATAAACGATGGCATAACTGTACGTATGGTTGTTTCGGGAAATGGCAACCTTCGTTTGGCCAAAAATCCTGAAGTAAAATACCCTGTCGATTTTGATGTATTCGACCCTAAGGTTACCAACAACATAACTCAAACTACACAGGGGGGTAAGGGAAGCCGAACCATTGAAACGCTCATAATTCCGCGTCATGCAGGTGTTTTTGAAATCCCTGCTGTTGAATACGCTTATTTTAACCCTTCAACCGGTCGTTACCAAACCATTCGCAGTAACCCTATTACCATAACCGTAGAGCGCACAGGTGCCGAAGATGCAACCACCGCGGTTCAATCACCCATAGCTGCAACCCGCGAAAACGTTCGGTTTTTGGGTCAGGATATTCGATTTATTAAAACAAGCGCCATAAAGTTAAAGCCTGCCAATACTTTCCTGTTTGGAAGCACCTTGTTTTATCTTGGGTTTGTTTTACCAATAGTGTTATTTATTCTGATATATATCCTTTTCCAAAAACGAATTAAGGAAAATGCCAATATTCAGATGATGAAAACCCGTAAAGCCAATAAAATGGCTTTAAAAAGGCTTAAAAAGTCGGCTTTCTATCTGAAGAAAAACGATAAGGAAGGATTTTATGATGAGCTTACAAGGGCGCTTTGGGGCTACATCAGCGACAAATTGGCCATACCACAATCGGAACTGAACCGCGATAATGCCCGCTCCATTCTGACCGAATACAGTGCCAATGACCAAACAACTGCTGATTTCCTCGATATTCTTGATACATGTGAATATGCCAGATACGCACCTCAATCTGACCATCAGGAACGAGATTATTTGTATAAAAAAGCTGTTGAAACCATTAGCAAACTCGAAAGTCAACTCAAACGGAAAAGTAAAATTTAAACATATTACTGAATAACTTATTGTTAAAACAATGAAATCTGTAAATAAAACATATATAAGTTGGTTTAAGCCTATACTATTATTACTATTGCTAGTAATATCGGTAAACACATTTGGTTCTGATACGCGCTTTACCAAAGCCAATGACTATTATACCGAAGGCCAGTTTCAGGAAGCCATTGATGCTTATGAAGAGATACTTAAAACAGGTGTTGAATCGCCCGAGTTGTATTATAATCTGGGCAACGCCTATTACAGGTTTGGCCTTTTGCCATCGGCCATATTAAATTACGAACGTGCCTTGTTACTGGCCCCTCACGACCAGGACATTCGTTACAACCTGGAGTTGGCATACAGCAAAATAGCTGATAAAATTGAACCCGTTGGGGAGTTTTTTATAGCCAGATGGTTTAATTCGCTGCGCAGCAGCACCGATTCGGACACCTGGGCTGTGTTTTCCATTGTTTTATTTGTACTTTTTTTAACCGGACTATTATTTTTCTTCTTTGCCAAAACAACACTTTTCAGAAAGATTTCATTCTTTTTCTCTGTGATATTCCTTTTGGGTACTGCCATTACATTAAGTTTCTCAAGCAGTCAGAAACAACGGCTTATTAACCGCAATAGGGCCATTATTATGACGCCATCTGTTACCGTTCGCAGTTCGCCGGATGCCAGTGGCACCGAAATTTTTGTTTTGCACGAAGGAACACGGGTTAAAATTCTTCAAACCATAGGACAGTGGCACCAAATTGAAATTGAAGATGGTACGCCAGGTTGGATGCCTGCATCGGCGTTGGAAGTTATTTGAATTATGATTTACCATAGCCCACGGTTTAAACCGTGGGCTATGGTGTAATTAAATTTTACCATCTCACTGTAAACACCGTATTGCCTGGTTTTGAGTAACAATTAATGGTGCCGCCATGTGCCCTCAAAATTTGTCGCGAATAGCTTAATCCAATTCCCGAGCCGGTGGTTTTAGTGGTAAAGAAAGGAACAAAAATTTCGTCAGCAATTTCAGGTGGAATTCCCGGGCCATTATCAGCAATGGTAATTTCTGTTTTTTTGCCCGTTTCGTTTTTGCTGCAGCGAATTTCTATTAGCCCTTTATTATCGCTACTAACAGCTTCGGCACTATTTTTTACAAGGTTTATAATAACCTGCACCATGAGTTGCTCATCAAGTTTCACCAAAAAATCGGGCTCCGGGGTATAAAACTGAATGGATACGCCATATTGTTCCTTCATTGGTGAAACCAGAATACTGAGCCTGTCGAACAAAGCCTGCATGCTTATTTCCGACAAATGCAAATCGGGCATGCGGGTAAACAAACGGTAACTCTCAACAAATCTCATGAGGGCTTCTCCCCTTTCTACAATTACATCCAAGCCATTAATGGTGCGGGTTACATCCATTTCCCTTGCATTACCATCTTCGTGCCTGCCCTCCTTTGCTTTCCATATTTCTTTAAGCGATTGAGCTATGGATGTAACAGGCACCAATGAATTCATAATTTCGTGGTTTAATACCTTTATTAACTTAACCCATGAATCAAGTTCTTTCCGTTCCAATTCGCCACGAATATCCTGCAACGTAATCAGTTTTACTTCTTCGTCCTTTAAATTTAAGATGGTGCATCTAACGCTTAGCTGAAGGTTTTCATTAAGCCTCCGCAGAAGCAATGATTGCGATTGCTGGTTGTTAAACCGGAATAGTTCGGTTTTAAAATGAGCATCAACTTTCTCGAGTTGAGAGAGATGCGTAAACGTTTGCAGGCCAAATAACGACAGCGCTGCCTGATTGGTATTAATAACAAATCCTTTATTATTGAAAACAATAACAGCCGTGCCAATATTGTGCAAAATTTCGCTAAAGTACTGTTCTTTGAGCTGATTTTTAATACGCGATTGCTGAATTATCTGGTTAAGCTCGTTTAAACTTTTATGGAGCTCGTTAATGGTAGAATTTCCTGTATTTCGGGGAAATAACAATGAAGTATCCTCGTTTTTAACAGCCTGAATAAAGAAATTGATTTGCCTGTTGGTATGGTTAAAAAGTATGATTAAACGGGCAATAAAGGTAATTTCTAAAACTACCAGCAAAACAATTAATTCCGGTGGACGGTACCATCCCAGGCAAAACCCCAGCACAATGGAATTAATAACCAACAAAGATACTTTAAAAAGTAAGCTTCGGTTAAAATGTTTATAAGCCATATTTCTTTATCTTGTTATAAAGCGTTTGGCGTGTAATTCCCAACTGCTGGGCCACGGTTGACAGGTTACCTTCGTATTTGGCAATGGCATCGGCTATCAGTTTTTTCTCCATCTCTTCCAGCGTTCCATCGTATGCGCCGGGAGTGTTAATTTCGCCATGCCGAAACATAAAATCGGCCGGTTGAATGGTATTACCATCGCACAGGATAATTGCCTTTTCGATGGCATGTTGCAACTCCCGAACATTGCCGGGCCACTGATGCTCTTCCAGTTTTTTTAAAGCACTATCTGAAAAGGCCATTTCTGGTTTATGATACTTGATTTTATACTTATTGAGAAAGAACATAGCAAGGGCAACGATATCTTCTTTGCGTTCGCGCAACGATGGCAACTCGATATGAATGGTATTGATACGGTAGAGCAAATCTTCGCGAAATCGTCCGGCATCAATCATCTGCAAAAGGTTGCAATTGGTGGCACAAATAAGTCGTACATCAACCGGAACAGACGTATTCTCACCAACCCGCGTTACGCATCGATTTTGAAGCACAGTGAGCAATTTAGCCTGCAAAGGTAGTGGCAGATTCCCTATTTCATCCAGAAAAAGCGTACCATTGTTGGCCTCCTCAATTTTCCCCATTCTATCGGCTTTAGCATCGGTAAAAGCGCCCTTTTTATGACCAAACAGTTCGCTTTCGAACAAAGTGTCGGTTATGGCACCCATATCAACAGCCACCATTACTTCATTTTTGCGCATCGATTGCCGATGAATTTCTCCGGCAACCACTTCTTTGCCCGTTCCATTTTCGCCGGTAATTAAAACATTGGCATTGGTACCCGATACTTTGGTAACCACATCCATCACGCGTTTCCAGGCAAGTGATTTACAATCGAGCAATAAGCCCTCATTGTTGTTATTGGCATCGTTTTGACCGGAAGAAACGCCCTTCTGTTTTTTTACTTCCTTTCTGGAACTTGATAACCTGCAAGCTGCTTCAACAGTGGCTAAAAATTTTTCGTTATTCCAAGGTTTTAGTATAAAATCGATAGCACCCATGCGAACTGCTTTTACTGCCAGTTCAACATCGCCATAGGCAGTGATCATTACAACACCTACTCCCGGGGCCTCAACTAAAACTCTTTGAAGCCAATACAATCCTTCATTACCGGTATTAATGCCGGCCGAAAAATTCATATCGAGCAACAATAAATCGTATGATTCGCCCTTTAGCTCGTTTAATAGCATGTTTGGCGTGCTGAGTGTTTTCAGCTTTTTACAGCGGCCGCTTAGTAAAAATTCAAGCGCACTTAAAACACTTTTATTATCGTCGACAATTAAAACAGAGCATTGCTTCATTTTAATAAATATTGTTTGGGTTGCTGAATGGTTTAAAGTTAAAGGATTGTATTGAAACCATTTCTACTATTTTATATGAATACACACAGCTAATACCATACCGATTAATTAACTCTCTTAAAATAAACAACTTGCATTATAACTATTGAATTGAATTTGTTAAAAAAACATACACCTACTGTCTATTTATTTTACAACCTCACTAAACAGCATTACGCAATTAATTGATATTTTGAATACTACACAAAGTGGCACAAGGTTGGATATAACCCATGTAGCATTGCATACTTTACAAGTAAAAATAGAATTACAATAGAATTAATAACCATTCAAATGCATAGATTGATTTTCATATTATCACTTTTCACCGTTACACTTTCTCAAACCATTGGGCAAACGTCAGAATTCTGGACACTCGAAAAATGTATCAACCATGCCATGGAGAAAAATCTCGACCTTAAAATCAGTCGCAATCAATATCAGAAAGCTGTTTACGACCATCGGCAAAGTGCCTGGAGTATGAGTCCTGAAGTGGGTGCTTTTGCCAACTCAAATGTTAACTTTCAGCGAGCTACCAATCAGGATTATCAAATTGAAACCGGTACAACTTATACTGTCAATTACGGTGTAGGGGCTTCAATAAACCTTTTTGCCGGTTTTACCACACATAATATCACGGCCGCCAGCAGATTTTACAAACTGGCGGTTGGAGAATCCACAAAACTATCGGAATATATACTCGAACTCGAAATAACAGGATTATTTTCGAGAGCATTGTACCAAAAAGCCCTGGCCGATGTTTTTCGCGAAAAACTTGAAATCAGCCTGCGCGAATCGGAGCGTATTGCTGCCACCATTGAAGCCGGACAGTTAGAACCCGTTGCCCAAAATGAAATAAATGCTGCTGTATCGGCTAACCGCCTTGAACTGAGTAGAGCAGAAAATGAATATAAGCTTTTGAAACTACAATTGGCACAAATCATTGAAGTTCCCGATGTTTATAGCTTTGAAATTTCCGATGCAGGCCTTGAATCGGCCATACCGGTTAACATTTATAACAATGTAGATTCACTTTACACACTAACCAATTTGGTTTATCCAGCTGTTCAGCAGCGTGAGTTTGAGTTGGAGTACTATAAAAAAATGCATCAGGTTTCAAAAGGTAATTATAGTCCTACATTAACCATGAGAGGCGGTTACACCTCAGAGTTTTATTCGGCCGACAAAACGGATACTGGAAAAGAAACTCCTTTTTCAACACAGTTTGACAAATACCGGAATCCATACCTCGGCCTTTCATTAAATGTTCCGTTGTTTACCGGACGGAAACGCGATTTTCAGACTAAAAAGAGCCGTATCGACCTTGAAAATGCCATGTATTCGCTGGAGAATCAGAAAAAACAACTCCGACGCGAATTAGAAGAAGCTATATTCAAACTGGAAGCTCATTATATTGAATACATTACGGCAGTTCACAATTTGGAGTTTGCAGAAAAATCGTTTGAAACATACAGGGAAAAATTCAGCCTGGGACTTATTAATACAACCGATTTTATGACAGCGCAAAATCAATACGCCCTGGCACGTGCCAATGTAATGCTGGCCCGATACAGCTGGATTTTACAGAAAAAAACTGTGGAATTATATTGTAACGGACGTTAGCCAAATCCGTCACACCTATATAGTATTTTAATTTAGCAATATATCAAATACAATAACAAAACCGGCTGCGCCCGGATATTTCAGACTACTACTATGGACAGAGTAATTGAGAAGAAAAAAGGTTTAAAGCCAAAAACCATCGCACTGATTGGTGCCGGGCTAATTGTAGCAGCTCTTCTGGTGAGAATAATTTTAGTTTCGGGAACTTCAACATACCGAACTCAAAAAGACAAACTCACAATTTCGGCGGTGGAACAAGGAAGTTTTAAAGATTACATATCCATTATTGGTACCGTAATGCCCATAACAACGATTTATTTGGACTTAGAAGAAGGCGGAAAAGTGGTTGAGAAAATTATTGAAGAGGGCGAAATGGTTAAGAAAGGAGAAGTTCTGTTCAGGATGGAAAATAACGATTTGAACCTGCAAATTCTAAATACCGAATCGCAATTGGCATACCAGTCGAATGAGTTGCGCAACACGCTAATAGGCATGGAACAGCAAAAAATCAGCAACAAACAACAATTGCTCAACATCGATTACGAAGTGGTACGCTTACGCCGTAACTTTGAACAAAACAATACATTGTACGAAAAGGGATTTATTTCGCGGGAAGCTTTTTTGCAATCGAAAGAAAATTATGAGCTGGCCATGCGTGACCGTGAACTGAGATATGAGCGAATGGTGCAGGATTCGATATTCCGTGAAAACCAGAAATCGCAAATGAACAATAGTTTGCACAACATGCAGCAAAATTTGTTTATGGTGCGCCAGCGCTTAGAAAGTTTAAAAGTTAAAGCACCTGCCGATGGCCAATTAGGAACGCTGGATATAGAAATTGGCCAGTCGATTAACCGTGGACAACGGGTTGGACAGCTACAAATTTTAGATGAATACAAAGTAGTGGCACAAATTGATGAACATTACATTGACAGAGTTCGGAGAGAACTTAATGGCACCTTTGAACGACAGGATCGCCAGTTCGACATTGAAGTGATGAAAGTTTACCCCGAAGTACGCGAAGGGCGATTTCAGGTTGATTTTAAATTCTCAAAGGAGATGCCCGACAACCTGCGGACCGGACAAACTTATCATATCAAGCTTGAACTTGGACAACCGGTTGATGCCGTTTTACTGCCACGAGGAGGCTTCTTCCAAAGCACTGGCGGCCAGTGGGTGTTCGTACTCGACGAATCGGGCAACTACGCCACCAAACGCAGCATAAAAATTGGTCGTCAAAACCCACTTTTTTATGAAGTTATTGAGGGATTGCAACCCGGCGAAAAAGTTATAACCAACAGCTACGATAGTTTTGGCAAGAATGAGAGAATTGAATTGAAATAGAAGGGCATAGGGCGAAGGGCGTGGTAATATAAGCAGGGTGTTAAAAGAGAATAAGGAATTCTGAACTTATAATAAAACCCTTAATTTCAATATCATATTTAGATTAAAACTAGAATTACAACTCAATAATTATGGTAAAATTTAGATTTCAAGGTTTGGAAATATGGCAAATGGCTTTTTCTATCGCCAATCGATTATATGATATTGCAGATGAACTTGATAACAAAAAGCTTTTTCGATTTGCAGAACAATTAAGAGGAGCAGGAATGTCATTGACCAACAACATTGCAGAGGGCTCCGGTTCAAGCAGTAATAAAGATTTTGTAAATTTTTTGAACTATACAAGAAGGTCAATCTTCGAATGTGCTAATATCCTACTCACTTCTGTACATCGTGAATATATAAATCAGGAATTATCAAACGAGATTCTTGTAGAACTTGATTTGTTAAGTAGAAAAGTGATTTCATTTTCAAGAACGTTAAATGTATAATTTGCAAAAGACGGAAAGTATAAGCACCAATAATCAATCGCGCTATGCTCTAAGCCCCTTGCTCGTTGCACTAAGCTCTCCGCACTTTGCGCTAAGCCAAAAAATATGATAAAAACTAACAACCTCCAAAAAATCTTTCGCACAGAGGAAATAGAAACCCTTGCGTTGAATGATGTTAACTTCGAAGTAAAGAAAGGCGAATTTGTTGCCATTATGGGGCCATCGGGATGTGGCAAATCAACACTGCTCAACATAATTGGCCTGCTCGATAATCCCAGTGGCGGCGATTATTTTTTTGATGGCATTAATGTAGCCAGCTATCGCGAAAGCCAGCGCACCAGTTTGCGAAAAGGGAACATTGGTTTTGTATTCCAGAGCTTTAACCTCATCGACGAACTCAATGTTTTCGAAAATGTAGAACTGCCCTTGCTGTACTTGAAAATCAGCACCCGCCAGCGCAAAGAAATGGTTCAAAAAGTATTGGAACGCATGAGCATTGCCCATCGTGCCAAGCACTATCCACAGCAGCTTTCGGGAGGTCAGCAGCAACGTGTGGCCATAGCGCGTGCCGTAGTAGCCAATCCTAAGCTGATACTTGCCGATGAGCCAACCGGTAACCTCGATTCTAAAAACGGTTTGGAAGTAATGAACCTGCTCACAGAGCTAAACCGCGAAGGAACCACCATCGTTATGGTTACACACTCGTTGCACGATTCAGGATTTGCTCACAGGGTGGTTAATCTTTTCGATGGTCAGATAATAACAGAAGAATACAAAAAGCAATTGGGAGAAGTACTGCTATAGTGTTAGGGGTTAGGGGTTAGCTGTTAGGAGCTAAAAACTAAGAGCTAACAGCTAAGAGCTTCTGCTTAAGAATGGTTTTTTAAAAACAAGCATTATGAAACGCTTTTTTCTAATCAGTGAGGTATTCCGTACATTCCGGAAAAACTTTTCGACAGGCATATTAAGTTTAGCGGGTTTATCCATTGGTATGGCCGTTGCTCTGCTTATCGGGTTCTGGAGTTTGAATGAATTTAGTTTCGACAAGTTCCATAAAGATGCTGATAAAATATACCGGATATGCCGCAAAGGCTTTTTGAATAACGAAACGGTAACTTTAGGAGCTGAATTTGGTCCGGCGGCCATTGCAGCCAAAGATGAACTGCCCGAAGTGGAAGATTATACCAGGGTAAGCCAATTCTTAAGAGAACTGGTAAAAGTAAATGATGTTACTGCTTACGAGCAATATGTAATTGCATGCGATAAAAATTTGTTTCAATTCTTCTCTTTCAAGCTTGAAATCGGCGATGCTCAAACCTGCTTTGATGCACCTGATAAAATGGTTATCGACCGCCATATTGCCGACAAATACTTTAAGGGAGAAAACCCCATTAGCAAAATATTTCAGGTTTTTGGGCAGGAATTTCAGATTAGTGCTGTGATGGAAAACATTCCGGAAAATTCGAATTTAAAATTTCATATTGCAGTTACTTACGATGCCTTAAGCTGGATTAATGATAAAATTTGGGGAAACAGCGACAATGTACTGTCATATTTAAAAATTAAGGAAGGTTCTGATATAGAATCATTGGGTAAAAGAATTTCCCAAATAACTTATAAACACTTTCCTATTTATGAACAATATCAGATAATAGATTTAAGATAAACAAACCAAAAACCAAATAAACCACCCCGCCATGTTTAAAATGATATTCCACTCAGCATTCCGAAGCCTTGTAAAACACAAGCACATTACATTAATAAACCTGCTTGGACTTATTTTGGGAATCACATCATTTTTATTTATTCAACATTACTTATTGTATGAGTTTTCATTCGACAACTTTATACCCGAATCGGAAAAAGTGTACAGGGTTAATTTTAAAATTGAAAAAGAAGGTCAGAATGTTTATAACGGAGCTAAAACCCCGAGGGGGCTTTATTTTGCGCTTAAAACTGATATTCCTGAAGTAGAAGCCAATACGGTTACCTATTTTGAAAAGTGCTTTGTAAGTTACAAAGAGGTTAGTTTTGCCAACCAGGATGTGTTGTGGGTTGAAGATGGTTTTGAAAAGGTATTTCCACTTGAAATGGTTCAGGGTGTGGCTGATTACTCACGTCCACGTACCGGCACCATTTCAGAAACGGCAGCCAAAGCCTATTTTGGCAATGAAAATCCTATCGGTAAAATTATTGGCATTAATCAGGGCATGCCCATTGAAATAACAGGCGTTTTTAAAGATTTACCCTCTAACACCCACTTTTCGGCGCAATACTTTGCATCCATTAAAACATGGATTGAAATGGATGCCATTAGTGCCAGCGGCGATTGGGGTTGGAATGGTTGGTGGAATTACATCAAATTAAAGGATGGCGCCTCGCCCCTTCTGGTAAATGAGAAAATAAACGCATTTACCGGTACTTATATGAGTTTTTTAAAAAACGATAACCGACTGGGGACATTCTCATTACAACCACTCAACGATTTACATTTTATATCGGGCATTGATGGTGAAATGGGGGCTCAAACCAACCGATCATCGCTATACAATTTAATGGCCATCGCCATAATTACCCTGCTCATTGCTTGGATAAATTATGTCAATCTGGCTTTGGCTCATGCCCAGTCGCGCTCACTTCAAATTGGAATGCGGAAATTGATTGGTGCCTCCAATGTACATCTTTGGCATCAGTCGCTTGCCGAGAGTTGTATATTGAATGTGTTGGCCCTGATTGCTTCGGTAGCGCTTTACCTTATTTTTAAAAGCACATTTGCGCAAATATTTTCAATTCCAATGGCTAATGCACAAATCCCAACCGGATACATGGTTATCATTTCACTGGGAGTAATAAGCATGGGAGTTCTCCTTTCAAGCCTGTATCATGGCTTTGCTTTATCGCGGATTGGTTTAATGCAAACACATCAAAAACCAGGTAAAAAGAGATTTAAAAGCTACCTGGTATTGGTTCAGATGGTTGTTTCAATTGTATTTCTAACCAGCACCATCATCGTTTACAAGCAGATATCGTTTATGAAAAACAAAAATCTGGGTATAGAGCTAAACGATGTAATAATTTGCACCGGACCGGCTTCTTTGAATGCCGATGGTATGAAACGCGAACGTTTCGAGAGTTTTAAACGTGAATTGTTAACCTACCCGGGGTTTAAATCGGCTACTTTCAATATGTATGTTCCCGGCCAGGAGCCCGGGCGAGGCTTTCGCGAATGGATAAATCCTTCGTCAGGCGTTTCGCCCGATGTAATGTTTTTCGAAAACAATGCCTCAGCTGGTTTTATTGATACGTACCAGATGAAATTGCTTGCCGGAAGAGATTTTAACGTAGAACCCAACCTTAATTACAACCGTGTTATTATTAATGAAACCAGTATGCGCCATTTGGGTTTTAACAATCCGGAAGAAGCCATTGGAAAACAAATATATCATAAAGGCAACAATCAACAGGCGCAGGAAATTATTGGAGTGGTGGCCGATTTCCATAACGAAGGACTACAAAAACCCATCTATCCAATTGTCTGGAACAATTATTACCCCAACGAGTTTGGTTATTTTGCAGTTAGAGTTCAGTCAATGAACGCACAGCAATCGCTCGAACAATTAAAGGCAGTTTGGGATAAACATTACACTCAGGATAACTTCGACTATATATTTGCAAAAGAGCAGTTTAACCTGCAATACCAATCAGAATCGCGATTTGGGAAATTTTATATATGGCTGACTTTACTTTCCATAGGCATTGCTGCCATTGGATTATACGGACTGATTATTTTCACCTTCGAAAAACGAACCCGCGAAATCAGCATCCGCAAAGTAAACGGTGCCCGAATATCCGAAGTACTATTCATGCTCAACAAAGACTTTGTAAAATGGGTGGCCATGGCTTTTGTAATTGCCACACCCGTTGTATACTACGCCATGAATAAATGGCTGCAAAATTTTGCCTACAAAACCGAACTGAGCTGGTGGGTATTTCTGTTGTCGGGGGCTGTAACTCTGATAATTACACTCATTACCGTAAGCTGGCAAAGCTGGAAAGCGGCAACACGGAATCCGGTAGAGTCATTGAGGTATGAATAAGACCCACTGCCCACTGAATGGGATTCTGAGGACTACCTGATTTGAAGTGCTAAGCATTGAAATGTGTGTTTTAAATAAATGAACATAAATAACAATAGCTCAAACTCAAAAAAGTCTCCTTCAGGATATTTAGGGTTTTTTGGCCACCTTTAGGGGGTTGGGGGGGTAAACATTCTTTCTGTTTCATATTTATTATTTTTTCTATGAAATTAAAGTGATTTGTATTTTCTTTGAGAACTAATAATCAATTTAATAAGAAAAACAAGTAATTATGAAAAAGTATTTATTTATCATTAGTGCCATTTTTCTTTTTTCCTGTGGCAACAATTCAACTATTAAGGTTAATACTGGCGAAGCATATTTCGAATATGTAAAATATTCGGGAAGCGATCCTTATTACGATCAACACTCCCTTGGTGAAGGACAATTTTATAATCCTATTCTTCCGGGTTTTTACCCCGACCCATCCATTTGCCAGAAAGGAGATGATTATTATTTAGTTACATCAACATTCTCATACTTTCCCGGAGTACCCATCTTTCACAGTACCGATTTAGTCAATTGGACCCAGATAGGTCATGTACTCGACCGTCCTTCTCAATTTAATAATGATTCCTTACCCGTGTCGGCTGGTATTTTTGCACCTGCTATTTCATACAATCCGCATAACGACACTTTTTACATGATTACAACTTTTGTAAGAGGAGGCGGCAATTTCTTTGTCACTGCCAAAGACCCTGCCGGACCATGGAGCGACCCCATTTGGTTACCTGAAGTGCCGGATATTGACCCTTCCATATTCTTTGATGAAGATGGGAAAGCCTATATTACCAATAATCAGGATCCTGAAGGAGGTTCAACATATCAGGGACATAAAGCTACCTGGATACAGGAATTTGACTGGAAAAACAACAAAACAGTTGGCCCTCGCAAAATGATTCGTAATGGTGGTCACAATCTGGCCGACAAACCCATTTGGATAGAAGCACCCCACATATTCAAAGTGCATGGATACTACTACTTAACAACTGCTGAGGGTGGAACATCAATCAACCACTCACAGGTTATTTTCCGCAGCAAGGACATCTGGGGCCCCTATGAAACCAATCCCAATAATCCGCTTTTAACGCAACGTCATTTACCTGCCGACAGGGAATTTCCTGTTACCAATGTAGGTCATGCCGATTATGTACAAACAAGTACAGGCGACTGGTATGCTGTATTTTTAGGATGTCGTCCTTATACTGCTAAAAATGAATACAACATTGGTCGCGAAACTTTCATATTGCCATTTACCTGGGACAAGGATTGGCCCGAAATTCTGCCCAAGACTGAAACGGTGCCTTTAATTCTTGATAAACCTAAATTGGAAAATAAACTTTCGGGCGACAAACCTGTAATGGGCAACGGCAATTTTTCATGGACTGAAAATTTCAATGGTTCCCAACTTTCTTTCGATTGGATATTTTTAAGAACAATGCGTGAAAAATGGTATACTCTGGAAGAAGGAAAACCTGGAATAACATTAAAGCTTAGAGATGTAAATATCAGGGAATTAAAACAACCATCTTTTGTTGCACGTCGTCAACAACATCATAACATGACGATAGAAACCAAGCTTGTATTTAACCCTCAAAACGACCAAGAACTGGCAGGGCTTGTACTTTTTCAAAACGAAGCTTACCATTTAACCATAGGTGTTACTAAAATTGATGGAAAAACCCACGTGGTAGTTCAAAACGCGAAAGAAGATCCAAGTATTGTACGCAACATGTCGGGCGATAATTTTGACGGCACAGTGGAAAAAGTAATTTTGGCTCAAAAAGATATATCTGCCAATTACAAGGGTGAAATTCTTTTAAGAGCATCTATGAAGGATGGCCAATTTAGCTTTGAAGCTAATACCAATGGTAAATGGGAAACATTAGCAGAAGGAATAGATGCCACTTATTTGAGTACCGAAAAAGCAGGTGGATTTGTTGGCACACTAATGGGTCTGTACGCTTCTTCAAACGAATAGACTGGTGATAGTTCAGAAAACTTAACCTTTTAGAAGCTTGACTTTATTCTGTCTCTGGCTATCCTTAAGTTATTAACAAGTTTCTGAAATTTTCAACATGCAGAAATGGAATGGTTATAATAGTTTTTATAATAACCATTCCATTTTTTTCAACTTTGGATAACATTAGGGATGAATAAAGGGAGACAGGAGACAGAAGGCCGAAGAACGGAGGAAGGAAAACGGTTTTAGGATTTATTTCTTCACAAACAAACCGGGTTAGTTACTATTGGCTGAGAGCTGAGAGCTGAGAGCTGAGAGCTGAGAGCTAGGAACCAAAAACTAGCAGCATTGTTGTGTATAAACATTAAACAGCCCATGTAAACAAATCATACATAGACGGTAAGACAAGCACTTATTAATCACTGATATTCTTTGCATTAACAACATTGGCATTTCAATTGATTTACTTTAGCCAAAAGAGATATTATGCAAAACATATTTTTGACTTTCCGGCGACTTAGAAAAAATAAAACGGCTACTACCCTTGGATTAGCCGGACTTGTAGTGGGACTGGTTTGTGTAATCTACATTTTCTTTTGGGTTACCGATGAGGCTAGCCACGACAGATTTCATAAAAACATAGACCGTATTTTTGTAGTGCATGCTTACCTCAAAGGTGGCACCGACAAGGTTAACTTTGATGGTTGTCCTCCGGCAGTGGCACCGGCAATGGTTAACGAATTCCCCGAAGTTGAAAACGCTTGTCGTTATATGCCCGGCGAATATTTCGAGCATCTGGTTTCGTTCGAAGACAAAAAAAACATGCTCAAAACTGGTTACGCCGACTTGTCGCTATTTGATATCTTTTCATTTCCATTTATATATGGCGGCAAAGGAAATCCCGAAGACCCCAACCAAATAATTCTAACCCAAAGTTCAGCAATACAACTGTTTGGCGACACCAACCCTATTGGAAAAATGGTGCGTTTCAACAACACCACCAGCTTTGCGGTTACCGGAGTTATAAAAGATATTCCACAGAACTCATTTTTCCGCTTCGATGCCATTGTACCCGTGCAAAACTTAAAAAATCTTTGGGGGCGCGATAATGTCATGGAAACATGGTACAATAATGCCTTTGCAACTTTTGGGTTGCTAAAATCGGCCGATGGTTTCGAAAAAGTGGCAACAAACATTACCAATCGTATTCAAAAAGAGCTGCCCGAATCAACCAATTATCTCAGGGCTTACAAGTTTAAGAACCAGCACCTGATTGAACGCAACAATATTCGCAATGTTCGAATATTCAGCTTGATAGGTTTAATGGTTTTACTGGCTGCAACACTCAACTTTATCAATCTTACCACAGCCCGGTCGACAAAACAAGCCAAAGAAACCGGTTTGCGAAAATCAATTGGTGCCACACGTGGCAATATTATAAAACTTATATTTTCTGATATTGCTATAGTTTGTTTATTGGCATTTGGTGTTGCTCTGCTGATTGCCTTTTTCGGATTACCATTTTTCAACAACCTCATAGGAAAGAACATTCAATTTTCGGCATTGCTTTCGCCCATACCCTTTAGCATTTTTATGCTGATTTATTTATTGACAGTGCTTTTGGCCGGTAGCTACCCTGCTTTTTTCCTCTCGTCGTTTTCGGTTAGTGAAACACTGAAACCAAGTTTTCATTCGGTTAAAAACAAAGGATTTCTTAGAAGCGCATTGGTTGTAACCATTTTTGCCGTATCCATTATTTTATTAACGTCAACATTCATCATCAGTAAGCAAACTTTGTTTTTGCAAAAAATGGACATCGGGTTTAACAAAGAACAACTAATTTACATAACCCTTGACGGCCAGCTAAAACAAAAAGCAAAAACCCTTAAGGAAGAAATAAAGCGTTCGCCCAATGTGGTTTCGGCATCAATAACCCAATTTGTGCCGGTTGTTATTGGAAGCAATGGCGAAGGGTGGGATTGGGAAGGGAAAGACCCCAATTTTAGATTGCTGGTTTCGAATTATGAGACTGATGAAGACTTTTTAACTACTGTTGAAGCCAAATTGATTGAAGGAAACTTTTTCAGCAGTGGACTTAATGGAATAGTTATTAATAAAGCCTTTGCCGATGCCATTGGCTGGGATAGCTTTGTTGGTAAAACATTAAATGCATATGGCAGCGACCGGCAAGTGGTTGGAGTAATTGAAAACATTCAATACAACTCGCTTTCAGAAGCCTGCCGCCCTATGGTCATTGGGCCAATTTCCGATTGG
The DNA here is from genome assembly GCA_964521525.1 of uncultured Marinilabiliaceae bacterium. Classification (GTDB taxonomy): domain Bacteria; phylum Bacteroidota; class Bacteroidia; order Bacteroidales; family Marinilabiliaceae; genus CALEUX01. The sequence continues at coordinate 16,977 of CAZFTD010000035.1, forward strand.
GCAACCCGCTACATACTTATTCGCACAAATACAAATCAGTTCGATAACACCATTAAAACCATTAAAGAAATTTGTCAAAATCTTGAACCAAATTTTCCAGTCCAGTATGGCTTTGTAAACGATGATTATGCCTCGCTAATAAAGTCGGAATCGAACTTAAAAAGCTTGGTAGGCATATTCTCCATCTTTGCCGTTATTGTTCTGTGTTTAGGACTGTTGGGCGTGGTAATGTTTCTAACCGAGCAAAAAACCAAAGAAATTGGGGTTCGAAAATGTCTGGGCGAACGCGTTTCATCCATCATACTTAACTTGTTAAAACCCTTTGTATATTCAGGATTGATAGCTGGTGTGGTAGCAGTTCCAATTACCTGGTATTTAATGGAGCGCTGGCTACAAAGCTATACACACCGTATCGATTTAAATATATGGATTTTCGGTTTATCAATTTTAGTGTCAATTGCCATAGCAGTAATTACCGTTAGCTGGCAAAGCTGGCGAGCAGCTTCACGAAATCCGGTAGATGCACTGAAATACGAATAAAAATCGCAGAACCATTAGATGAAGCAGAACAAAATGGAAGATTGCGATAATTTTTATCTATGAGCCTTGATTTAAAGACAAGTTCAACATCTTATTTTTGCGTATATGAACCTATTTTTCTTAAAAAATTCATTTTGGAAGGTTTCCGTACGGAATCTTCTAAAAAACCAAACAACTTCGCTCATTAGCATTTCGGGTTTGGTATTAGGTTTCACTGCATTTATAATTATTGGATTGTTTATTAAATACGAATTTTCGTGGGATAAAACCAACGAGCACTACGAACGTATTTACAGGGTTCAGCGCTACTATTCCAAAACATCGTTTGCTATGGATGGTAACGATATATCTCCTCATTCCAATGCCCTTACTGCTTCTTTGCTCGAAGTATATCCCGAAGTTGAAAAAGCAACTGTAATACGCGAAAATCTGGGAAAGTTTATTAGTTCAAATACCCAAAATCAGTTTTACGATGAAACCAGCATTTGTGCCGATACCAATTTTTTCAGCGTATTCACCTACCCTTTCGTTCAGGGAAGTGCTACCAATGCTTTAAACGAACCTTTCAGCATTGTTCTGTCCGAAACAATGGCTCAAAAACTGTTTGGTAGAGAGTTGGCTCTCGGTAAAACAGTAACCCTTGAGAAAAAATTAGATTTAAAGGTTACCGGAGTTTATCGCGATTTACCCATGAACAGCACATTGCGTCCCGAGTACATTGTCTCCTTCTCAACACTTGAACATACCGCAGGCATCAAGCGCGATAATACGCTTACCGGCGATTGCATGACTTTTTTGTTATTGAAACCGGGTGTTGATGTCAAATCGTTTGAGTTGAAAATAAAATACACATTTGCAGAATTTAAGGGCTTAGAGTTGCAAGAGCTTCAATTGTGTCCAATGAAATTGATGCATGTAAATTTTAATAATCGCCCCGATTTGTACATTATTTTGGGCATGTTTGGTGTAATTGGCCTTTTTATTCTGGTAATGTCGGCCTTTAACTACATAAATTTAACTATAGCCAATGCGTCCACGCGAGGCAAGGAGGTTGCAGTTAAAAAAATAACTGGCAGTAACCGGGGTGCCTTAGTTATACAGTTTTTGGGCGAAAGCTTAATCATGGTTATTTTTGCCTCGGTTTTGGCCTTATTGCTGGCAAAAATGCTTTTACCCATTTATAACTCCATAGTTAATTCGGCAATTGAGTTCGATTTTCTGAAACAATGGCCCTTTATAATTGCTTATGCTGGCATTGCTTTATTTGTAGGAATTATATCAGGTATTTATCCGGCATTTATTGTTTCATCGCACTGCGTAACCGATTTGTTTAATAAAGGGCTTATAAAACAGGGTAAAAACAAAATAAACATACGGCATGTCTTAGTATCATTTCAGTTTACCATTTCGGTAACCCTTATTTGCATCAGCCTGCTATTTCTTGTTCAAATAAATTATATGACCAATAAAAACCCTGGCTTTGAAAAAGAAAATCTGATTTATGTCAACGTAACCTCTTCGGTTAACGACAAGTATTTCGACGATTTAAGAAACCGATTGCTTCAAAATCCGGAAATTGTAGATGCTTCCATGTCGAAAAACCTGCCTTTCGTTAGTCTGGGTGGTGGTATGATTGACTGGGAAGGAGCAGCACCCGATGAGAGAATCAGTTATCGCCCCAACCTGATATCCTACGATTTTGTTTCAACCATGGGAATCAGCATCATTGAAGGTCGGAATTTCTCGCGTGAAATAAGTACTGATGTAGAGTCGGCCTGCCTTATAAACGAGTCGGCATTACGATGTTTTAACTGGGACAACCCCATCGGAAAAAGGGTGAATAACAATAAATGGACAGTGGTTGGTGTTGTTAAAGATTATATTTACAAAGATATGCACAACGGAGTTGAACCTGCCGTTTTACGACTAACATCAGGCGAGATGAGTGGCGATTGGAGTTTTGCCTTTCGTTACACAGCCGGAAACTGCGAAAAAGTAACGTCCATTCTGGAAAATGAATTTATAAGCCTGTTCCCTAACGACCCATTTGAATTTCATACAATGGCAGATGCGTTCCAAAACGAGAAAACTATAAAGATTTATCAAACTCTTAAAAAATCAATTCTATTCTTTACAGTATTCAATATTCTTTTAGCAATAATCGGGCTGTATGGTTTGGTAAGGTTTCCCACGCTCCGCAGAACCAAAGAAATTGGTGTTCGCAAAATAAATGGCGGATCCATTGGCGAGATATTCCTATTGTTAAACAAAGAGTTTTTTATATTGCTGGGTTTGTCGCTTCTGTTGGCCTGGCCTTTGTCGTGGTTAAGCTACGATGCTTTACCAGGTGCTTATAAAATCAGCATTGAAACCTGGGTCTGGTTACCATTAATTGCAACCTTTTTATCAATGATTATTGTGCTGTTAACAACCAGCTATCAAACGCTAAAAGCCGCTACACGCAATCCGGTAGAAGCGCTTCGTTATGAATAAGGGATGACAGGAGACCGAAAAACGCAGACAAGAGGTGAAGCGAAGCGGAATAAGAGAACGAAGACAGAAGGACGAAGTACGGGGAACTATTAAACTTTGAACTAAAAACTTCTGCCTTCTGCCTTCTGCCTTCTGCCTTCTGCCTTTTCCCGATTTCCTTATCTCAACTTATTTTTTCTTTTTTCCCCAATAGGTAGCATTCAGGTTTTTTTCAGTTCCGGCATAAACAAGCGTTACACGCCGGGGAGTGGCTTCCCAATCAACCTCACGCTCAACACACACTATGACGTTACCCAAAGTGAGTTGCTTTTTTGCAGCATCGTAACTCCAGTTTCCTGTTAATGCCCCAGACATGGTGCCATTACTATTAAGCGTGAGAGAAGAGGCTGTTGCTTGTTGGCCATAAGTATACCTAAGGTTAATGTGTTCCCATGTTCCAACCAGCGAGTCTGTCGTTATAGTACCGTAATCAGGAACAGCAGCATATCGTTGAGGCAAAGCAATTGGCCACAAATTATCAGGCTCACCAGGTGAAGCCGGACACCAAACAATGCGACGTACATGCCCCATCATAATGGCATTGGAGTATGCATTACCGCCAACATTTACTGGCAATCGTCCTTGCGACATATAAAACCATTCGTTGGTATTTTCTTTTTGAAAGATGGCACAGTGTGCAATGCCAACCCATCCGTAACTCAAATTAAATTTGTAGGGATGTGTAACAATTGGAAAACTTTCGCCACTGCCAGTAGTAAAGTTCCGTCCGGTAATATCGAGATACGGCCCCTCAATATTGGTACTTCTTACTACTCTGGTATTGTAAGGCACATCAAGTCCATCGTAGGCAATAAATAAATAGTAATACCCATCTTTGTAAATTATTTCGGGAGCTTCGCTGCCTTGCCAGCGCGATGATGCGTTTCGGGTACCAATTCTCAATCCATACCGTGCTGTTAGTTCACTGCTGGTACTGGCATAAGGTTCACCCAATTTATTGAGTGGCTTACCGCTGTTTGCATCAACTTCCAATAGAGCAAAACCGCTATGCCACGAACCATGAATAAGAAAATGTTTACCCTCGGGGGTAACAATGTAGGTTGGGTCGATGGCATTGTAGTAAAAATATCCATTCCAATCATTTAAACTGGAGCGATTGTAGTTTAACCCACGATCGGACGATGAGGAAGTAACAAAACCTTTATCAGTCCATACAGCACCTGCAGGGTCGGTCGATTCGCACATACCAATAAAGGCACGCTCAACCCAGCTTCCATCAAAGTTGGCAGCAGTATTGGCTTTACCTGTTTTAATATAATTATCGATGATAATACTGTAATACATACGCAAGATTTCCTGCCCGCCAACATTAATCCGGCGTACTACAGGTGCCCAGCAACCATATTTTATGTTTTCTTTGGCAATAACAGGAAGCCCCATGCGCGTTCGAATGGCATTAAGTGAATCAGCTACCCAGGTAGGAGGTTGGTAAAACGGTCCGCCTACCCATTCCCAATTCACCAAATCTTTTGAACGTTTCCCCTGAAAATGTCCATGTCCTTCGTGCACATTGCCATACGAAGCATCAGTTCCATACATGTAATAGTAACCTTTATAGTAGGCAACGGATGGGTCGTGAACGTTTGCCAGATTCCACCTATTTCGGTTAGTCCATGATGATATTGCTGAATAGTCGTCGGCATAGGTCGGTATTGTCCATTTAGTGCCATTATCAGGGTCATCGCCTCCAGGAACAATATCATCGTCCTTGCAACCTGTTAATAATGCCGTTATACTGATGAAAAGAAACATTAAATATGTAAGTCTCATGTCTGTTAATTTTATGCTATGAAACATCCATGTTGCCTTTCGGCGACACAAAGAAGCATGATTATGTACATGGAATTCCATCTGGCCGTTAAAAAACAAATTATAAGCAGATGAAACTTCCTTATCAACATTTAAACAACTAGTCGATAAGGAAGTTTCTATATTAAGTGATTTATTGCTATTCTACAACAGGACGAATATTATACCTGGCTCGGAAAGCTGGTCCATTATCTTCATTCTTGTTAGCCGAATTGCCTTGAAGTTTTGGGTTGGCATTAAGTGTACCTTGAAAAATCGGGAAATACTCGTGCCCCTTATAGTAATACTGAAATGATGAGGCACTGGCAGTTTCAGCCGTAAGCTCTTCAGTTGATGCTTTTCCATCGAGCTTATAGTAACCATGTCTCACCAACTGATTCAAACGCGCATCAGAGTAAAAGAAACCCCAACGAAGCAAGTCAATGCCACGTCCGTTTTCGCAACCAAATTCTTTAGGCCGCTCAACATTTGCAATATGCTCGAAAAGGTGATCAGCAGTTGGAAATTCGGAAGTTTGTAAATCTCTGAGGGCAACACGACGACGAACCTGATTTATGTAATCAATAGCAATTTGAGTTGGACCATTAAGTTCGTTTTCGCATTCGGCAGCGCGCAATAACACATCACTATATCGCATCAGGCGCAGATTGATACCGCAAAGCAATCCATTATCAATAGCACCGTATAGGTTGGTCCGTGCATTGGTAAACTTTGCAATTGAAATACCACCTTGTGCTTTATTTGATAAAGGCGTTGCAGTAATTGATTTCTGATAAATGGTATTGCTGCGTGGATCGCCATTGGGATAGGCCGCTGTTTTAAGATTGGTATAACTGTTGTATTCAGGCTCAAATGTAACCAAGGTCCAATATAAACGCGGATCGAGGCGACCATCAGTGCTATTCTCTTTTCTGAAAAGATTATACAACCAGGGAGACCCAGCCAGGTCGCCCCAGCTACCCAATTCCTGCGAAGCATAATTACTTTCTATAGCGTGACCCTGCGTGGCTTGAGAGCTAATGTTTACAGGAGTCCATTCCTGATCGGTTCCACCTGTACCATAGTCCATAAATTGTACTTCGAAAAGGCTCTCTTTATTATTTTCAAAAGCCGGGCCTTCTCTAAAGTTATCACCATAGTCGGCCATCAGTTCATATTTTCCATACTTGCCAGCAATAATATCTTTCAGTACTGTATAGGCCTCAGAAAATTTATGTCGGAACATCAGCACACGGGCTAAATAACCGGCAGCTGCGCCACAGGTAGCACGCCCTTTTGCCCATTGGCCACCGGCATCGCGCGATGGCAAAATTTCCATTGCTTTTTTCAGGTCAATTTCAATCTGATCAAACACTTCATCTTGCGTATTATTGGTTGCATACATGGTGTTGATGTTTGAATAAGAGGCATAATCAGTAATCAATGGAACCGTTTGGTAATAGGTAGCCAGATGATAGTATGCCAATGACCTGAGGAAAAGCGCCTGTCCTGCTATTTGATTATATGACGCTTGCGACATTTTAACGCCATCAACTTTCGATAAAACAAAGTTGGTTCGGTTCACCACATGATAGTTATCGCGCCAAGGCCACTCATCGCCTATTCCAATGGTACCCGGAGAATTAAGGTTATCATATTCCAAGTACCACTGTTGAGATGAATTCCAAACCTCATCGCCACGAACGGCATCCAAAGTATAGCCTACACGGGCAAATGTGCCTTCCAAACGAATGCGATTATAACACGCAATAATAGCCTCCTGAAGATCGGACTCAGTATTGCCAAACTCGTAGGTTGTCTGATTGTTTGGATTTACAACATCGAGTGCATCATTGCAGGCAGTAAAACCTCCAAGAAGCGCTAATATTATAAAGATGATATTTAATTTTCTCATATCGATATCTATTAGTTTGTATTTTTAGAAAGAGAATTGTACACCAAACATGGCAGTTCGTGGTGTTGGATACGAAGCATAGTTGTAACCAGGTGTGAATGTACCTCCGGCAAAATCGATATTGTAACCGGTATATTTTGACAATGTTGCTAAATTTTGTGCCGAGGCATATACACGTACTTTGTTTACATAGCCATTAAACCATTTGTCGGGGAAATTATAACCTAAAGTAATATTGGCTATTTTCAGGTAGGTTCCATCTTGCAAGAATCGCTTACTAAACATATCGTTGGTTATAGAACCTGTTGATTTGTAAGCGACACGAGGCACGCTGGTATTTGTGTTCTCAGTTGTCCAGGCGTTTAATAAACCAACACTTTTATTGAGCGTACCGTACGAGCTGCGCAATGTAACATCTACAAAATCAACTACTTTAAAACCTGCAGCCCCATAGGTTGATATGCTTAAATCAAAACCTTTCCATTCAACACGTGCATTTAAACCAAAATGCACATCGGGAATGCCACTACCCAAATAGGTTTGGTCTTCGTTGGTAATTTCGCCATCATTATTGATATCGGCATAAGCCACATCTCCTGGTTTGAGGTC